>NZ_JBFTPA010000006.1:0-407778 GCF_056398245.1 Paenibacillus sp. 01T47 | reverse complement strand
TTGTGGAGAGAGGCGTGCAGCAAATCTTTCTGAGGAAGATGTTGTAAATAGACCAACACCTTCTATTCCCGCATGCCCTCAAACGGAACTGCCTAGCCCATGTTATGTAATCATTTAAACTCCTATTTAAATCTATATGTGAAATCCTGTGAATTCGCGAGTATTCGTGAGAAAAACCTTATTCTATGAGGGAGCGTAATGAATCTCTAACAAAAAAGGTTTTTTATTCTGTGCCTAATTGCTCTCTATACTGAAAATTAAGTCCCCAAAGTTCTTCGAGTGGTACTGCTTTTTTTGAACATTTTTCAATTCCACTTTCCTTTGCTTCATTAGACCAAAGATAGGGATAAATAGAAATGCCCTGATTCCCATCTAGCGTAGGAACAATGGTTTCCCAGTTATTCCATCTAAATGGTTCGTAGAATCCCGACAAATCCCCCGTACAAGACCAATTCAGAAAATCAGTATAGCCTATCTCTAAATACTCCCACGCTAACGTATCAGGTGCAATATAAAAAATTTCTCCTTTACCTTCATCAAAGTACCCGCCGTTTAAAGCAAAAAAACCGCCTAATATATCATCGGCAACCAATAAGGCATTTTCCAACTTACAATTTTTGGTCCATGATGGATCGTTCTAGGTAAATTTTCATGACCTGAACCTAAAACGCGAAGCCATCCATTCTGAAGTAAAATACCACCAGTTGAATATGCGACCGCACCTAGCGTTGACTTAGTTGTTAATTGAAGGCGAAACAATTCTTTTTCGCCTTATTCTTTGAAAGAGGGGAGGATAACTGCTCCATTACAATTGTTAGATTCACGAATCCATTGTCTTATCATAAAAAGTGCTGATTCATCCTCAAATACAAGCTCTTTTAGCGGCTTCATGCGGTAACTCCTCATTTTAAACAGCTTATTTATTATAATAACTTTAACTGCCTTTTCCTGCACTAAACCTCCCGTTAGCTTAACAATTGAAAGACATTTTTTTTATCAATTGCCTCCAATATGAAAGACACCAATAACGGTTTTACCATCAACGTCATATAGCGGGATATCATAACCACCTGGGGGTCTACTGTTTTGTATAGCTAGAGCTTCCTCGGGTGTCTTAGGCTGCTCACCGTCTATATCTTTTTTTAGCAAATATCCCGTAGTGCCATCCACACCTGTTGCACTAATTAAATCAGGTCCCGTTTCGTAGGAAGTTGCATCTGCAGCAGAACCGTATGTCTGTCCGTTTTTATTTTTAGGATAGTTCATATTCTTAGGGCTAATATACAAAGAACCAACTATGTTTACTCCATCAACATCATACAGTGGGACATTACGACTAAGTTCACCGAGATAATCTTCTTTCAGCAAGTATCCTGCAATGCCATTCACACTTCCTGAAAAAATTAAGTCAGGTTGCATTTCAACGGAAGTGCTTTCATTGGCAGAACCGTATGTCTGTCCATTTTCATTTTCAGGATAGCTAGGAAGATTTGTGAGGCTTTGATTAATCGTGCTTTTAGCATCGCGTTGAAACGCCATAGTACCTCCCACTACGCAAATGGTTAAAACAACACCAAGAATGATTATTCTAATGTGTTTCGAGTAAACTCTCATTTTCTCACTCCTTAAAAATACTCAATTGTAAATGTATGGTAGTTAACTCAACAATTACTTATACGATACCAGTAGTTGGAAGTTGCGCTATCCTGTCCCTTGGTTTAACGCTAATTACTGGGACATCTGTACAAAAACCTTTATTCTGTATCTGTTGTCAATGTATGATTATTTCTAAATCAGAAATAAAAACAACTTCACTAATCCGGTCTTCGGATTAGTCTTAAAGGTAATCTCAACATTCATATCATTGATACTTTGTCATCTTATTACGTATTAACTATTTATTCACCTCAGCTGAAGTGAACCTTCTTTAAAATGCTTTCATGCTAGATAATCGATTTGTATGTTGCGACACAAACATGCATTAATAACGTATATCTACTTTTTACATTCTTCTCTTTTTTGTTGCAGAAAAAAACATTACCATAATATTTCAACAAAAACATTACTAAACATGTATTTCCGATTTGATCTCATTTTGATTTAAAAATTTCATTAAATCATGACGCAACTGCACAATCTCATTGTTAGCATTATTCGCATAATCCGGCAACATCATATCCCTAACCATTTTAGTTCGTAGCCATGTCATAAAGAAAAGATCCAAAATTAAGTTTGGAAATTTAAGCACTATTTTAAGCATTGGTGGATCTATTGAAACGCCAGCTTTTTGTATTGCCCTTAGATACGCTTTTAAAGTGACTGTTATTTTGCGTGCCGTCTTTCTGGTTCTGACTGTTTTTTTGTCAATTATCTTATTCTCAGAATGCAAAAAGCTTAACATGGCAATGTCTGATACGGAATGTGTGATTAGATACGCTTGCATATCCTTTTTAATAACGTAAGGAAGCTTTGCTGTTTTAAATAATTTTGCGAGGTTTTCTATGCGTTCTGACACTACACCATTCATTTCTCCAAATGCAGTTGCTGCTATAATCTTTGGTAGAAATCGAGCATGCAATACTCCATCTTTAATCTGTCCGCCGAAGCCTGGAAAAGCTGGTAAAAGTCTATCCCCTACGATATCCTGCCACGAAGAAAATCCAATTGAATTACTAGTCATCGTAACTATATTTTTGCTTTGATTATCTTTTAGCGCTAACAAAGCTGATTCGGACCGATCATAACGAACGGTAACGAAAATAAAATCATATATATCGTCATTTTCGAGCGTATCAATGACATTCACTTGTATCGATCTAACTGTATCTTTTTCTTTATATTGCAGGCCATTTTCTCTTAATGATTTAAATCTATTAGAATGTGCAAACAGGGTAACGTCAAACCCTGCTTCAATAAGCTTAATTGCGTACATACTCCCGATGACACCTGCACCAAAAATTAAAATTCTATCTTGTTTTGCTGACATTTAAACCACCCCTACTTATTAACATTTCCTTTTTGATTATCAGACAACATGTTGTATGATGTGATTGTAAATCTTTATTATTCCTTGATCAACCATCAGTTTTTTATTATTTGTCGGATGATATTCTTATTCGCTAGTAGGAGGGAAACATGAAAAAGCAACCCCAAATAACGGAGAAAACAAGACAAAAGTTTGTAGAAGTTTTTTGTGAGTTATATATCCAAAAGCCGATTGAGAAAATTTCGGTTCAGGAAATTGCGAATAAGTCAGGATATAACCGCAGCACCTTTTATCAATACTTTACTGACATTTACGAATTGTTAGACTCTGTTGAAAATGACTTATTGAATGACATGAAAAAAGAATTGGCGAATAAAGAGCTAACGATGCATACGGTTCAAGATACGCTCTATTGTCTGGACAAAAGAGAACATCTCCTGGTTCTTAATGCCCTTTTGGGTGATTATGGAAGTGCCCGTTTTTTAAAACGCTTAAAAAATGAAATCACTTTGGATCAATTAGAATTAAACGTTCCGCAAAACCATTCCTTAACGCCATACTTAATTGAGTTTTACCTGACAACTTCCCTTTCTTTATTTCGTCTTTGGCTCCAGCGTCAAAAGGATTTATCGTCAGAACAATTTTTCAATTTATTGGAGAACCTATATTCAAGCGGGATTACGCCCTATTTTAAAGAATGAGTCTGTCATTCAAACCAAAAGAACGAGAAAAAATCTAATGTAATCACTCATGAAAATAAGCCCACTACGCCTATACGGGCATTGTGGGCTTTTCTGCTTAATCTTACTTGTAGATTGAAGTATCTAGCGGAATAATGAACCCGCCGTCAACAGCTTGTGTCACATTTATTGCGATGTTCTTTACTCCAGAAATATCTACCTCAATCGTCTGGAGATCACTATTAGGCGAAATCTTCTCTACTTTTTTAAGGAGCACATTCTTATCATTATCCCTAATTTCAAGAGACTCTACTTCCTTGCCGATTGCAGCGAATTGCAGAACAAGCTTCTGATATTTGCCGTTAGGGCTGAGCTCTGTTTTCCTCCTCTTGGATGTCTTCAAATCCAGGAACTCCGGAAACAACGGTTATTGAGAGATAATTTTTCTGAAAGATGACGCTACATGTGGGATCGTCTCTGCGTTTATGGAGTTGAAGATTTTACCATATTATATCACAAAGCCCAATACTTCATTTCTATTTCTCCCTTCTTCCAAGCTGCTGATTATCCCAACCCTTTCTAAAAGCATAAGCTCCGGAAGGATCACGCTGTCAGTTTATTTCCCTACTTCTCTCATTCCGGCTGTTCACTCTTGTATAGAAAGGTAGATGATGATTTCAGGGTTTTCAAATCCAAGCTTAAGGAAACAAAATCGGGGTTACTTCTATGTATTATCATACTTAACACGAAAAAAGGCGCTCCCGGCAGTAGTCCAGGAGCGCCTGCTTTATATTCAATTGTATATGGCCAGAACTTTCTACTGGCCTTTATTTACATCCTCCATAAAGCTCCTATAGTTTTCCACGATTTCTTTGGACCTTGTATGGTGTAGATAATGCGTGCCTTCAAATGTCATCAATTTTCCATGAACTAGATCTTTTATCTGTTCTTCATGCAATTGTTCCCAGCCTTCAACATCCGTATTATTCGCTTCTAAAAAGAAAATAACAGGAAGCTCTTTCGGGAATTTCGAATTCTCAACAGCGGCAAAATTAGGCTTGAAATTTTCCCCTTCACTAATGATATTGGGATTCATCATATTTTTGAGAGAGATTATTCTAATCTGTTCTCTCATTTCATCATTAACTTCTGGTGCAATAAGCTGATCGTCGGTTAGTTTCGATAACAATCGCAAGAAACCAGTCTTTTTGAGTATTTTATACACATCTGATGGAAATGGTTCATCTAAACCGCCTTGTGTTGGAACACTGCTGTCTATCCCAACAAATGCTGTAACTTCATTCTCATATTTGTTCACATAATCTAGACCGTAAATACCAGCTATAGAGTGGCCCATTAACGTGTAGCGGTTAATATTTAGCTGTTGCAGCGCTTCATGAATTTCTTTCACTATATTTTCAGTAGTACGTTCTTTTTCTGTAACATCACTTAAGCCATACCCAAATGGCTCAATCACGACTACTTTGTAAAATGGTGCCAACTCATCAATTAGTGGTTTGAAATCAAGCGCTGGCGCTCCTGTTCCGTAACCAGGCAGCAGCACAACCGTTTCTTTACCATCGCCTTGAATCAAAACATTCATATTTTTCCCGTCTACAGGTACAAGCTGACCATAAGATACGATTTTATCTTTGTCCGTTTTATTGCTGATGATATTAACGATAAAAACGACGGCTAGAAAAACTACAATAGCTATAATAATGACAATTACAGCTTTAAGTAAAAATCTAAGTATTTTTTTCATCATTCATTTTCTCCCCTTATTCTACATTCTTTGTTTTAACCAATTCAGTTGAATTCCGATAAATCACCTGCTTATTTATATAGCTTTGCTTTTGTCTTCCTCATTCTAACAAACCACTCTTAGATCTTGTGTAACTCAGCTTTAACTAGACCTTAACTCTTATTCGTTATTGGAGCCAACAATTAAGCTTCCATTAAGATTACAGCTAAGATTACAGCAGTTAGGCTCGTCCTTCTTCATATTCGGCAAAATGGATACCTGTCTAAACATGGAAAGACCGCCTTTAATCAAGGGCGGTCTCATCAAGAGCTACAACGCTATTTGGTTTATTTTCAACATGAATCATTCTTTTGGAGAAGAGCTGCTTAAATCCTTAAACGCTTCTATAAAAGACGCTGGATCTGTGGATAGCATATACGAGAAAACACCCTGCAGCGTGTGCAAATAGAAAATACCGCCATCCCCGCCAATCGGTTTATACGATAAATCGAATACTTCCGATATCGGAAATTCATGGTACTTAGTAACAATTTTCTCTTTGTATAAATACATAACACGTTCATCCACTACTGTTTTTTGTTCTACACTTGTGATTTCTCTCTTCACTTTATAATAATGCTGGATAGCAATACAATTCATATTTACTCCTCAGTGCTTCGTCATTAACGACAACTATACCAAATAGTCTCTACACTTTACAAAAAAATGACCGGAAAGAGACACTCTCTTCCGATCTTTAATTATGAATTAGGATGATTTTGTCAAACCCATTGTTCTAATCGTTCATATTCATTTAATGAAGCTTGATAAAGTCCCAGCCCAGTTAACTTTTCAATTTCCGATTTCTTCTATCGAGCACATACTGATACAAACCGATCGATACAGCAAGCCATGTCCCACTAGCCAAATATCCACCTACAATATCACTTGGAAAATGGACCCCTAAATAAATCCGGCTAATTCCTATCCCCAGTATCATAACTGAACCAACTAAGATCAAAATGACACGCCAATACGCTTTCGGAATATGCTTCCATAATAGAAAAATGATAATCCCGTAAAAAGTGAAAGCGGCCATGGAATGTCCACTCGGAAAACTATAGCCATTTTCTTCAATAATGCGGTAAATCGTTGGCCTGACACGTTGAAAACTCAATTTTAGCACACTATTTAAAATGGTTGATCCAATTAAGATTCCTGCAAAGAAGTACAGTTCTCTTCTATATTGCAATTTTGCTAATACGACTAACATGATGATGGCTAAAATAGAAACCATAACTCCTGATCCAATAAACGAAAAAAACTTCATTATCGCTGTAAGAGTATCAGATTCCGCTCCTTGAATTTTACTGATGATGCTCTGATCAAAATTTGCAATTCGCTGATCGCCAATCCAAATGGATATCCATATGAACCCGATTGCACCCAATAAACTTAACAAAAATGCACGTGTAAAAATGAAAGTAAAATTCATCCTGCAGCACTCTCCATACTCTGAATAATTAGACTGAAAAAATGTTGTACATACACTACTACGTCTAATTGGACAAACAGGCTCCAATTCACCGATTTTTTGTGGGTATGAAATGGACAGATCTTGCTCACCCTATAATGCTGGAGGTGATGACATTGACAGGAAGAAACAATAAACCTGATAATGATGGACCAGCTTCAAGTCCATCCAGGCTCGATCAATTTGGTGATAAGCAAAGCAGAAACGACGAAGCAATACCGAAGAAAAAGGACAAAAGCTGCTAATCTAATGTTTAGGCAGCTCCGATAAAAAGAGCTGCCTTTACTATCTGAGCGCTAAAATATAAAAGGGAACAAGTGTTCCCTACCAGCAAAATGAGCATATTGGGGATAAAAACCATTAATTTTAGTCAATTCACCCAATTTTTAATTCAATATCTATCAGGTCGGCATTTAAGTCAATTTTGCCCAAGATGATGAAAAATATCATCTAATTAGGCTAAATCATATGAGAACATTTGTTCCGCACCCGTATTTCGGATCATTTTTATACATAAATCGATACAAATACGCTGCATTTTCTCTCATTCCCCACAAAAAACAGCAATTTCATCAAAAAAAAAAGACCACGACAGCAATTTTTATGCTGACGCAGTCTTTTGAGAAATCAAAAGTTAATCCCAAGGATAAGTAACCGTCAAAAATCCAGCAAACTTTTTGCTTTCATCTCTTCTCACCTTGCGCATGTCCGCTCGGTGCTCAGCTGTCTCGAACAATTTTATTTCCTCTTCCGATTCCGGTACAACGATTGGTACAGGAACGGGCTTCCGATTCTCATCCAGTGCAACAAAGGTTAAAAAAGAGGTTGCTGCAATTTTACGTTCGCCGCTTAATAAATCCTCTTTGATTACCTTCACAAAAACCTCTACTGAGGTTCGGCCTGTCCACGTTACGAATGCTTCTAAGCATACCGAATCTGAAGGCCTGATGGGATGCAAAAAATCAACAGAGTCTGTGGAGGCGGTCACGACTGAACGCCGGCAATGCTTGGTTGCTGCAATCGAAGCAATATCGTCGATGTAAGCCATTAGTTTCCCGCCAAACAATGTATTGTGATTGTTGACGTCCGGCGGAAATACTCTTGCCGTTTTGTAACATCTGGACTCGCGTGAATGCCTCTGCTCCATTGATGATTATTCCCCTTTTTTAAATACGGATAATAGCTGGGAGATCGCTCTCTCCTGCTCAACTTCCAAACAGAAATCAACAGGACGGCCTACAACCGAACGTACTCTGCGATCCGTAATGATCATCCCTGCCGTTAAACCTTCACCGCAGTCAATAACCGCATTCATCGTTTCTATTTTCACGAGAGAAGGATTAATAGCTACAATAACAGCTAACGGATCATGCATTGCGCATTCGCCGTCAAAGTGATTGGAAAATGCATAAAATTCAAAATAACGCTCTAAAGCGACATTTAGGAAATCAAGGATTTCATGTTTATCATCAGCAATCTCGCGTGATAATTGCTCCATATGTGTTTTTGTAAGACGAGTCTTCTGTGTTACATCCAAGCCGACAATTGTAATTGGAAGCTCTGATTCGAATACTAGCGCTGCTGCCTCTGGATCACCGTACAGATTTGCTTCGCTCACGGGTGTAATGTTGCCTGGTGCGAATACTGTTCCACCCATAATAACGACCTTTTTGAATTTCGTTACAATGGAAGGATCTAGCTGTAGAGCGAGAGCTAGATTCGTTTGTCTGCCTACAGTTACAAGAATAAGCTCTCCTGGGCTCTCATTCACTTTCTGAACGATGAATTCCGCAGCAGATATACCCTCCAGAGGCTTCTGATGAGTTGGCGGCAATTCTGCATCGCCGATGCCATTATGTCCATGAATATGAGCGACAGCGCCTGGGAACACTCGCTTGAGCGGACCTGATGCACCCTTCGCAACGGGAACCTCATAACCGCAATTTGCAACTTGAATGACACGCAGCGTATTTTCCGTAGCTTGTTCAACGTCGATATTCCCAAATCCCGTCGTAATACCCTCTACCTTAATCTCTGGTGAAAGCAGTGCATATAAGATAGCTAAAGCATCATCAATGCCTGTATCAACGTCAAGCAACATCCTGTTTATCTTCGACATATTATGATACCTCCCTTTTCTATCGTTCATTGTAAACGAATAAAGATTGAAAAACCAATTAAAATATAAAGTTTGTGCTTCCCGTCAAAATTACATCTTGATTTTGGAATGATTAACCAAAGAAATGACTAATATACACCATCACAAGCAGCCCTATGATAAAGGAATAGGTTGCAGAACGTTCATAACCATGTCCATGTGTCTCAGGAATTAGCTCCTTATAGACGATGAACAACATAGCACCAGATGCAAACGCAAGTCCATAGCCAATAAGCCCAGCCACATAGCTTGCCGCAAAATAACCGACTATCGCAGAGACAACCTCCATTAGACCCGTCAAGGTTACGATTAGCATAAGCTTCAGCTTGCTCACCTTGGAATGAATAAGGAAGATGGCAAGGACGAGCCCTTCCGGCATGTTCTGAGCCCCGATTGCAATAGCTACCATTGGTCCAAGTCCGCCATTCGTACTTGCATAACTAAAGCCGGTGCTTAAGCCCTCCGGAATGTTATGGATGATTAATGCAAATATGACGAGCAGAGACTTGCTGTCAAAGGATGAGATCCCTCTTTTTTGCTCAATATCGATATGGGGTAGATTTTTTTCAATGAGGTCAAGCGCAATCACGCCAATTAAAAGTCCTAACGTCAGTGGGATTAGCCCAGATTCCTTGAGAGCTTGCGGCAGCAAGCCAAAGGTAGACGCAGAAACCATGATTCCAGCTGTAAAAGCAATCAATATGTCCTTCCATTTTTCCGAAAGACTTTTGACGAAGAGCAGCGGAACCGCGCCTAGCACGGTAGCCATTGCAGAAATAAAGCTTCCTATGAGTGCTTCTACCATGTTGTCTCTCCTTAGCGGGTCGATCACTACCCAAAAACTGTTTCCTTATTTTATACGAATAAAGCGATTTCCATCCTTTTCTTACGTTGACAGTCCTTGTTTAACAAGGTTCATAAAATACGTCTGGTGATCAGGGTGACATGCAATTAAATAAGGCTCTTCATTTACGCCTTTAAAAGGATTGCCATCGTAATCAATGACAACGCCGCCCGCTTCCTGAACCATTACAATACCTGAATATAGATCCTCGCCCTCCGAGTTGTAAACGATGATTGCATCCAAATCCCCTCTGGCAAGCATCGTCCATTGCAGCGTTGGCGCCCACAGCCGCATCATCCGCTTCGTGTTAACGTCTATGTAATGCCTAAGCGTTACGGCACGCTGTTCATTTTGCACCGCATGACCTTGTATCCAGCCAACTCTCGCTTTTGCAAAAGCCTTTGGTTGTTTCATATGTATTGGCCTAGCATTGCATAAGGTGCCTTCGCCTGAGCTTGCCACGTACAAACGATCTGTCATCGGCTCATAAATGACCGCCAACACCGGTTTAAAGTTATAAGAGAGCGTGATCGAGATGCCGAACAACGGCAATCCAACCGCAAAATTATTAGTTCCATCAAGGGGATCGACCAACCACAGCCATTCGCTAGTCAGATCATTCTCGCCATATTCCTCTGAGCGAATGCGATGATCGGGGAATACGCTTCTAATTTTATTTAGTATGATGCTCTCTGCCAAATAATCGACTTCCGTAACGATATCGCCATGGTCGCCTTTCTCTTCATAATGATCCAATGTTCCAAACTTCTCACGTGTTAGCCGGCCCGCTTCATAAGCAGCAGCAATAGCAACCTCTCTAGCCATATTTAAAATCAATTGATCCAATATTTCAGCCCCTTCACATGTCTCTAATTCAACCGTATCTAACTAATTTCCTCAGACTTAGCAGAATAAAAGTGCAGACGATTTCCAAATGGATCTGTAATGCTCACTTGATTCCATTCTTCATCAAAGCCAGGTCTAGCGAAATTATATTTTTTGGCTAACAAATGCTCTTGAAGCGCCTTGGCATTGTCTACTTCAATGCGGATTGCTGAACCAGGCGTACTATCGCCATAATGCTCCGATAAATGGATGACACAATCGCCATTAGAGATTTGCATATAGAGCGGCAAGTCTGGCTCAAAACGATGCTCCCAATCGCATATAAATTCCAAGAAATTGAAATAAAAGTCTCGTGCTTTCGCCTCATCAAAAATGCGAAGAATCGGTACGGTTGATTTCATATGAAAAGTCATCATTATACAACTCCTTGTCCAGTGTCCTATCTTCCATGATTATACATGGATTTCAAAAGGTACGGAAGGCTTGCCACAGAGAAAAGGACTGTACCCCAATGCACAATTCGCACGGAGGTACAGCCCTTTGTTCAACTCTACTGCTATTATTTCACAATGCTTTCCAATACATCATCAATGACTTGTGAATAAGCAATCGTACCTGCGTACAACCAGCTTGATGTGCTTGGGTACTCATAAATTTTACCGTTTTTCACAGCAGGGATGTTTTTCCAGATTGGATCGCTTAATGCTTGGGAATCCGCATCTGTGCCGCTGTTAATGAGGAACAAATGGTCGGCATCAAGTTCAGCTAGTTTTTCTAGCGAAATGGCGTTCCAGTTGCCCGTTCCTGTTGCAGAAACTTCTTTTACAACCTCTGGAACAGTCAAACCTAATTGATTGTAAAGAAGATCACCACTCGATAGCTTTTCACTTACGATATAAAAGTTGCCTTGTACAAACCAAAGAGCTGCAGCTGATTCTCCTGGGATTGCGCTTTGCAGTTTTTCTTTAGCAGCTTTCGCTTTTGCATCATACTCATCCAAAGCTTTTTGCGCTTCTGCACTCTTTCCAAAAACCTCTCCGACTTTCAGCAAAGTAGCACGCCAGTCAGCAATCAATTTATCGCCAATGGTGAAGGTTGGAGCAATTTTGGAGTATTGCGCAAATTTATCGCCCTCCACATTCGCATCATATGCCATAAGAATAAGGTCTGGTTCAAAGCTTGTTACGGCTTCGAATGGAAGATCATACGGTATAGTTGGAACGTCAGCAAGCGAATCATGCAAGTAATCTTGAATACCGTTAGGAACGGACCACTGAGCAACTGGCTTAATGCCTATAGCTACTAAGTGATCTTCTAAATAAGAAGCGATGACGCGCTGAGGATTAGCTGGAATGGTAACCTCGTTACCTAATGCATCTGTTAGTTTTCTTTCTTTTGGCGCATCTGTTGGAGCCACTGTAGCAGCAGGTGTATTATTTGTTTTATTACCTCCGCAAGCTGCTAGACAAATGGATAGGACAATCAAACTCATAAATACAAGTACAAATCTCTTGTTGCGGTTAATCACGATAGTTCCCCCTGTAAGACGATATATGGCTGTGAGGTAACAATAGTTTCACCTCAAAAGTCACCTAATGATAACAATTATCATTTTCATTGTCAACTGGGTTTTCAAGTTGAACCGCATCCGTACTACTTTTTCTAACGATGCTTGATAAACTGCTCGATTGTTTGATAGAGCTCTACCCTTTCGGTACCGCGAATATTATGAGCAGACTCAAAAAACTCTTTAACCGTTATATTGCTGAACAACTGCTTGTAATGAGTTAGTTCCGCATCGCTAAGCAGAGATCCCTCTAGCATCCCTCTCATAACAAGAACAGGCAGCTTAAGCTTCACATCCAGCTGCAGCTGTGAAGAGTCCCGCTCAATTCCGATAACCGCTTGTTCTCTTATTTTCTCTTCCCGCTTCATCGGCTTCAAATAATTAAAAATATAATCGTGACGCCATTCAGCCGACATTTGTTTATGCTCTGCAGGATAATCTTCTAAAATAAGTGATTCTAAGTGATGCTCGTTCGTTTGAGCATAACCAAGCGCATAAGATACACCCCGAGAGTATCCCATCAGATGAAAGCGATCCACGGCTGCAGCTTCAACAACAGCTGAAAGATCTTCTATGTGATCTTTTAGATCGTAATGATTAAACGGCGTATCGCTTTGCCCTCTCCCGCGGAACGAGAGAACGATTGCTCTTCGAGGCAATAAATATAACAATAAATCCTCATATTCTTCAGCTGTTTCCGATAACCCTGGGCATATGATTAATGGGGTTAATTTTTGGTCTGCATCTGGTTTTGAATCTAAGTAATGAATATGAACATCTTGATTAATAGCTATTTTCGACTCGATCACTGACTTTCCCCCTCTCTACGTTTCTAAATAAACTTAACGTTCTCTTGCTATTACAAAGCCTTTATCCGTAGAGGTAAATCCAATTCTCGGGTAATAGTCGACAGCTGAAGGTGCAGACAACAAGACAAGTGACACTTGCGCACCAAGTGTTTGCCTAAGTCGCTCTACCAGCTCCTTGCCGATACCTAATCTTTGGTAGTCGTGATCAATTGCCAAATCAGACAGATAGCAGCAATAGGAATAGTCTGTAATCGCCCGCGCTATTCCGACCAGTTTATTGCCGTCCCATGCACTAATAATGATATCTGCATGATCGATCATTTTTTGCAAGCGTTCTAAATCTTGATAAGGTCTTTTAATCCCAGAGCTCGCAAATACTTGCGACAAGTCTTGCGCGGACAAGTTTTTATCGTTCTGATAATGTATCATAACTATTCCTCTCTCCTTTGCTTATTGATTCCCATGATTATACATCTTAAGTTGATTATAGGGTAGATTGTTTTTATAATCCCTTTTACCATTCAAATCATTTTTGAAAACTATGAAAATACGTCTATCTATCCTCTTCACTAGCATAATTGGGGTAATCCCTAGTCCCTTTTCTGGCAAAAAGAAATACATATATAGGAGCAATAGCTTTATAGGAGGGATTATATTTTGATAGCTTCTGCAAATTCACCCACAGTGCAGCTTCAGACTGTGAGCAAGAAACGGAAAAAAATAGTGAGTAAAAAGAGAAATGTCGTTATTCATGGCAAGCTGCACTTACATCATAGCAATGGCAGTCTGAGCAATACGGAATGTAAACCTAAAGTTGTGCGGAAACACAAAAAAAGAAAGACCGATCGCTGCCACCTTAAAGTACAGAAAAAGGGAAGTCCAAGTGGGCAAAGAGGTTTGCAAGGCCCTGCCGGTCCAACCGGTCTTACAGGTCCTCAAGGCGCAGCAGGAGCACAAGGAGCGGCTGGAGCTGTTGGTCCTCAAGGCATTCAAGGACCACAAGGCGTCCCCGGTTCATTAGGACCGCAGGGTCTTCAGGGTCTTCAAGGCGTTCAGGGTCCCCCGGGACCGTCAAGCGGGTTTGACTTTACAGAGCTCATTACATTGCTTAACGGCTACCTTATTGTTGGTACTCTCATTAATGTCATGACACCGGGACAGCCGACCGGGTTCACTGGAACAGTAATCAGCGTACAATCAACACTTGTCCAATTAAACACGGTCGCAGGTACTTTGATGTTTATCCCGTTTTCCTTCATCACGAACATTGAAACAATTTCATAACTCCCTATGAGAAGAGGTTTGTGCTCATGTCAACAACGCTTTCGGGCGATTTGATCGCTTTACTCGGCAAAGAAGTGTTTGTCATGACGAATGGCTTTGGTCAGCTTGCTGTAATCGGAAGACTCGATCAGGTAGGTAACGACTTTATACTCGTTTCCTTCGATCAAGATAGTTTTCTTTACGAGCTGCGAATCTTTTATGCAAACATTATTTATGTCCACGAGAATCCAGCAGTTTCATAAACAAGATTCTAAGGAGAGTAGGCTTGCGATGTCTATTATTTCAAATGGAAATCAGATTCTTCCAGGTACTGCTATTTATAGTTTACTCAAGCGCCATATTGGCAGCATTATTTATATAACGACCTCAACAGGAAATGAAGAAGGCCAGTTGATGGCATTTAACGCTAACTTTTTGACCATTACGACAACTGCCTTAGAAACCAAATATGTACTAACAGCAGAGCTGGTCTCTTTCACATTTCGTTCTTAATAAAAAAGCAGGCTGGATCTAAAGGTTTTTGACCATTAGGTACAGCCTGCTTTATATTAAAGAGCCCCATTCTCTAGTTCAACAGCATGTCTAGCAATCGCTCTTAAAATATCATCGAACATTTCTTCTTGTTCCCAAATGACTTTGAAGCCTTGCACTAACAAGTCACCCAATCCCTGCTCCAAAGGTCTATGCAGCCACTCGGTATCTGCAACACCAAAGTCAGCTTCGATTCCACTTGCATACTCTATTTTTAGAGAGGTTAGCAAAGCATATTCCTCTTTCGTCGCTTGCTCTATAGCCTCGTATTGGAACTGATATAAAATGGCATCTACTGTTTTTTGCTTCTTATCGGTAACGAGAAGAAAGCTTAAATTCGAATCCTCTTCACTCTCATCGTCCGCACAAGGCCCAACCAACGCAATTCCAGTAATATGCGAATGTCCGCCTGCCCATTTTACAAATTCGTACATAAGCTTATAATGATCCGGTCTCATATTCTTGAACCTCCAAATACCATCGTGGAACTATGCTGTCAAAATAATGATGATCCTCTAATACTCGCTCCAGCTTCTCTACCATAATAGGCAGCTCAACTTGCCGCACCTTCAATATCCAAACGATTGAGGAGATAATCGTCATCGCAAGATAAAGAGAATATAAGGTCCAGAACTTCTCATCAGGCTCTAGTTCGCCATGATATCCTTTAATCGTACCCATCGTAAATGGAATGCTGATTTCACTGCTGAACATCCCGGCCTTCAGAAATTCATGTACCGGATCTCCCCAGTCCCATCGATTAAAATCAATGACGCCGGCTAATCTGCCTTCTTTTACAATTAAATTGCCCACATGAAAATCATCGTGCTGAAAAACGTTAGGCCGATCCTTCATCAGATGCAGATTTTGTTCAATAAAGGATAGAATCTGCGCATCGTCTTTCATTCGAGCCCCACTAGCCATATATTGCTCGATATAGCTTTTATGCTTTGCAAGCTTACGGTCATGCCATGACAAGACTGAAGCAGGAGCATGCCACTTATGCATCTTAGCAAGCTCTTGTCCCGCTTCCAATCCAATTGTAAATATAACCTTTATTTATTTTTGATATTCGACTGCTGCCACGAAGTATGTCTATACCTTTGATAATGTTGTCGATGAGCTCCTGCTCATTCATAATCTCACCTCGCAAATCCAAATAAAAACGAGCTAATCATCACGTATTTCTTAACCAGACGTTTTTATAATCGATTTTACCCCATGCGTTTAACGAAATTCCTTGCAGCGTTTGATGATGTCCTACAATCTGCAGGCTATGATATAAGAACAATAAGCTGAAATTTCGTTTGAGCTCCTCTTGTATGCTTATCAAATAACCCATTCTAATATCTGAATTCTCATACCGCAAACAATTTGAAATTTGTTGATTGATATTCATCTTGTCAACCGCACCCAGATGGTTCGTAATAAAACTGTTCTTTGACATATACATCTCAATAAGCGAAATATCAGGCTGCTCTCCGAGTACTTCCCCACTAAGGATCATATCCGCTTTCATTATGATTTCGGGATTAGCAAGCTCTTCGAGCGAAAGCTTTACGATTTCCAGTGAAATGCCTAAATACTTGTAAACCCTTTGCAGCCATTTCGAAGTTTGATCATTCGCAGGCATTTCATAAGTATATAACGTAATGGTCTCGCCCTTATATCCTGACTCTTCAAGCAATGTTGCCGCTAGTTGCGTATCATAATCGTTATAGAAAGCCTTATCCGTATCCTCTAAATTAAAGCCGGTTGAAGGCTGGTGCCTAATGCCGCCTAATTCGTGGATCATTTGCTGCCGATCTATTCCGTAGTGCAAAGCCTGGCGGAACTTCATTTGCTGCGTGATGCCTTTTTTCGCTGTATTGATGGTAATAAAAGTGCTGCCTTTCTCCAATTGTGCCAGCGCTGGTCTTAAACTCTCCTTGATTTGCGCTTCAAAATAAACCAGTTGATCTTCACCGTCTGACTGCAGCTGCTCTTGATTTTCCTCATAATTTGGCCACACCCACATTTCAATGCGATCCAGATGAGGACAACCTTCCAAATAAAACTCATTGGCTTCTGCAACGAGCATAGACTCATTGTTTTTGGTAATCTTGAACGGCCCAGTCCCAATAGGCATGATGGCAAACTGCTCATCAGAACCAGTACCATCGAGCATTTCAGGTACAATCGAATAACGTTCCGTACAAAGGAAATGAAGAAACAGCGCATTAGGCTCATTTAGCTCAAAGGTAATGCTGTACTTGCTCGTTTCTCTTATTTCCTTAATCTTGGACGTTAACCACTCCGCAGGCGAGCTTGTGAGCAGTCTTTGAAAAGTAAATGCGACATCTCGCGAGGTCATTATCTTATCATTGTGAAAACGAACGCCCTTGCGCAAAAAAAACGTCCAGCTCGTTTTCATCACGTTGCTTTCCCAGTAATGAGCGAGCTGAGGGTGGAATTTACCATCCTGATTTGAATATCTGACCAATGTATTAAAAACCTGCTCTATCCAGTGCGTCTCCATGCGGCGACAGACGAAAGCAGGATCTAAGCGCAAGAGAGGACGATAAAAGGGAAATCTCAGTACATCCTTCTCCTCCATATCCCTCTTCACGCCAAATAATTCAGACAACCATGTCATAATTTCGGATTTCACAGCTGGATCCTGAAGCATCTCGAGCATGCTCCAAGCCTCGTTGATCTTCCCTCTCTCGACTAGCCCCTTCGCTTTGCCGAGAACGATATCACGGTATGAAACAAGAAATACGATTTGCGAGAGATTGCCGCGGCCACGACCGGGCAACCATTCGATATAGCTCTTTTCCATCATTTTTGTCAAAAGTATTTGTACATTTCTGCGTGTACAAGACAATATGTCGCAGATCCGTTCCATGGATAAAAAAATAGGCTCGCGTTCTGGGTTTGCTGGAAAAGTGTTTCTTAACCTGCAATAATATTCTTCCACATCCATCCTTAACACCACCTAGGAAACGAAGTCTCAGTTAGCCAGCTTCGTTGCTGTTTTCTCTCTAAGCCTTGTTACTGTAGGCAACAACTTCCTCATAGGATAATTGCCCGCCAAAAATATCAAGCGCACTGCCGATTGTAATATCCAGCTTGCCATTTGAAAGCTCATTAAATTGATCCATATCCGCAATCGACCTTGCCCCGCCGGCATAGGTTGTCGGAATCGTTACCCAATCAGCTAATGAACGAACGAGGCTTTGCTGAATGCCGCTCTGCTTGCCTTCCACATCAACAGCATGAACAAGAAACTCATTGCAATATTGCTCAAGGAATGAGATGTTTTGTTGGTTAACAACGAACTCGCTGAATTGCTTCCATTGATTCGTCACAACAAACCATTGCCCGTCCTTCTCCTTGCAGCTTAGATCGATTACTAAACGGTCCTTCCCCACTTCAGCGACGATCTTCGCAAGATGATCCTCATTCAGCTGACCATCTTTAAAAATATATGAGGTCACAATAATATGCGAAGCGCCCTTCTCCAAATAAAAAGCAGCGTTATCCGCAGTAATACCACCGCCAATTTGCAAGCCGCCAGGATATGCCGCAAGAGCCCGAACTGCCGCTTCCTCGTTTCCGCCGCCGAGCATAATCACGTGACCGCCCGTAAGCGCGTCTTTCTTGAACAATTCTGCATAATAAGCTGAATCTTGTTTGGATACAAAGTTTTCTATGATTTCGGCATTCAAAGTTTCACCGACAATTTGTTTCACTTTATCGTCATGCAAATCGATACAAGGTCTAAATTTCAATTTTCATTCCTCAATTCTGTATGTTGTAAGTATGAATATTCTCTATATGAAAAATAACCTAATCCTCTATGTAAATCAACAATGCTGTGAAATCTTGATGGTTTTATTACTTAACGCTTCTCCCCTATACGTGGTGCCTTTAATTCTCTCGTTTCAATAAGATCAGACAAGCTTCTATCTGCCATTGAAGGAATCAGTAAATCATAATCCATAAAAGCAAAATCCTTCGTCAGCTCGTTTGGAACGATCACTGTATGTAGTCCCGCTGCTTTAGCTGCTAAAAACCCGTTTAGAGAATCCTCAAATGAAATCGCTTCACTCGCTTCAACTCCAAGCTTCTGCAGCGCCAGCAAATACAGCTCCGGATCAGGTTTGACCCGTTCGACCTCATCAGCTGTACTGAAGCTGTCAAAATAATGATCCAATTGATGTTTAACCAAATATGGCTTTATCCAAGAAAGCTGAGAGCTGGATGCGAGACCAACTTTGAGATTCATACGCTTCGCCTCATTCAAGTAGTCCATCACGCCTGGGCGAATATCAGCTGACTTAAGAAGCTCTGCATAGACTTCTTTAAATTTTGCTTTAACAGCTGCTAAATCTATCGTTTCAGTTACACAATCGGCAATATAAGTATAAGGGTTAAATTGATCCAGCGACGTCCCTACACATTTGGCATACAGCGTCACAGGCAGCTCTACTCCATACTCCTCATAAACTTGACGAAAAGCATAATAGGATGGCGTTTCCGTATCAATAATAAGACCGTCAAAATCAAAGACCAACGCTTTAATCAATCGACTCATCCTCTCTACTGTACATTCATTAACTATGCGATTCTTGTTTAATCGCGTAACCGCTTAAATATAGCTCTCTACTAGAAGTATCTGATTCGATGCTGGAAGAAATCTCTTTATGTTTAATATCGATTAAATTCTCGTTTTTATAGACGCAATGATGATCGTAACTATGGGCTTCATTCAGCATCATAGGCAGTGTGATTGGAATATTGGACACGATGCCGACATTGTTTTTATCCATAATCCATTCGAATGTTTTCCAGTCCAAAATCCCTTCATCTGTTTTCTTAGGTGTCGCATATCCAAAGGAAGCCGGCACTTCTGCTATATACGCATACATGCCGCCAAAATCAAAATTATCGCCAGACCAGGTAACTAATCCTTTAAAATGCAAATCGTAATGACGAATACCCGTTTCTTCTTCAATCTCTCTAATCATCGCTTCCCTCGGAGACTCCTGCGGTTCAAGCTTGCCGCCAATCCCATTCCAGCAGCCCATCCAGCTGGATTTCTCACGATTTAGCAACAATATTTCATTGGCGCGTTTAATAAAACAAATATTATATTTCAGCATCATCGTTCTCCTATGTTCGTGTTCTTATATAAAATTTGTACTTAAAGCAAAGAGCAGCATGCCAATTACAGCTGCGATAAAAAGGTAGCCTAGCACTCTTATTCCTTTTGGCAATGTACTCCAAATGACTTTCTGCGGGGATTGACCGCCCTCAATCCTTCTTGCATCATCAAATAAGGGATTGAAGGAGCTGTTTTTTGTTTCTACCTTCATTGTTGTCTGAGTTTCATGCAGGTTGTTAGGTTTGCTATCATTTTTCATTTCACAACCTCCTCATTCGTTCCTACCTATCATCATAGCTATACTTTACCACATTGCTGTTTTAGAAGAGAACCTGTCCACAAAATTAAGAAGATTTCCCAAAAAACATGAAATCACTTTTTAGAAAATCTTCATTATCATCATATCTGCTTACTTCGGTTTATAGGAGAAGTTCGGATATTTTACAACAGGCCATTTCTCTTTGCGCAGGGCATCCATCAGCTCCGGACCGACATGCAAATTACTTTCAACCAGTTCACACGGAGTTAGCGCCATCCACTGGTTCAATGACACATCAACAAAGCGATCACTTTTGAACATCTCCAAAAACCAAAGTGATTGGCTGCCCGTATTTTGGATATAATGTCCATAAGCAAATGGTACGTATCCAACGTCACCTGCACGGTAATCAAAGGTTCGAGCGACACCGTTTCCAGCAAACACGGTCATACGGCCCTGTCCAGCAAGATAATATTGCCACTCATCGTTGTTTGGATGCCAGTGAAGCTCACGCATTCCTCCCGGCAGTATCTCTACGAGGGCGGCAGCAATCGTTTTCGAGATAGGAAAGTTCGAGGAATCCACAATCCGCACACTTCCGCCAGGAATTTTAAGTGGTGGCTGCGCCAACAAGCGATGTGTAAATGGAGAGGGAACCTCACCATATGGAGATTGCACCTTTTGGCTTTCAATTGACCCTGGCACCTTATCTTGATAAATATAAACCTGATCGGAAGGAATATGTTGAAAAGCGCTTTCGGGAACGCCAAAATTTGCAGACAACACGTCTTTTGGCGTATGTGCAAACCAATCGGATATGGATAATGTATTCAGATCAGAGAAGGTGCCATCATCAAAAACAAGCAAAAATTCGCAGCCTCCCTCAAGCCCTTGAATGGAATGAGGGATGCCTGCCGGAAAATACCAAAGATCTCCTTCACTGATGTCAGCGATCATATTGCGTCCAGCTTGATCAACTGAAGTAATTCGTGCTTTACCAAGCAGCATATAAGCCCATTCGGCTTGCTGATGCCAGTGCATCTCTCGAACGCCGCCTGCTGTGAGACTCATATTGACTGCCGCGAGAGTTGTTGCGATCGGCAAGTCTCGAACGGTTACCTCGCGTGACCAGCCGCCTTTGTTTAATTGCATATGTGTATCCGAGAATGAAAATTTCAAATTAGGAAGCAAACCCGAATCGGTAACGGGAGGGACGAGCATGTTCGGGTTTTCAATATCACGCATAATATCACGCGGACCTTGGTCTATATTTCCCGTTCCATCACTTGCTCGAATGGGCTGAGGGATAACTGAGCCGCTATTTGGATCTTGGGGATGATCCTCCATCATAGTCCTCCTCGACTTTAAAATATGTGTAGTAGCTTTCATAACCTATACAGCTTATGATGGGAAAATGAGCAATATTCAAATTGTCAGCAGGCATAAGTCGTGCCAATAAAGGTGATCATGCAACGAGGGAGGAATTTATGATGATAAAAAAAGCAGTTACACTACTAACCCTTTTAATCCTTTGTTCAAGTTGCAGTACGGGTAACACTTCAACATCTCCATCACCAACAATAAGTCCAAGTGACCAGCCAACGATTATGCCTAGCCCGAAACCGACTGACAAATCGACTGACAAGCCAGCGGAACAAAATGATCCGCTCAAACAAAAAATCGCCAACATGACTTTAGATGAGAAAATCGGCCAAATGGTCATCGTAGGTCTTGAAGGTACTTCAATGGATAAGCAGGCAAAAGAGCTGATTGAAAAATACCGGGTTGGCGGATTTATTTTGTATAAGGACAATATGAACGATGCAGCACAAATATTAAAACTGCTTAATCAGCTAAAAGAAACCAATCAAAAAAATCAAACACCTCTATGGCTAAGTGTCGATCAAGAGGGCGGGAAAGTGAATCGTATGCCCGAAGAGTACATTAAGCTTCCTCCCCCCGCTGAGGTTGGTAAAGCTGGCAATACCGATTACACATTTCAAATTGGACAAGCGCTTGGTGAAGAAGTTCGCTCCATCGGATTTAACATGGATTTTGCGCCTGTATTAGATATTAACAGCAACCCAAAAAATCCTGTCATCGGCAATCGATCCTACGGGACCAACGCAGAAACAGTCATTACACATGGCCTGGAAACGATGAAAGCCATTCAATCTAAGCAAGTGGCTGCAGTCGTCAAGCATTTTCCAGGACACGGCGATACTTCAGTAGATTCTCATCTCGATCTGCCTGTCGTGAATAAATCCTTGGCAGAGCTTAAGGCATTTGAGCTGCTTCCATTCGTCGAAGCGATCCAGCAGGATACCGATGCGATTATGATTGCCCATTTGTTAATTCCGAAGATCGATAAAGACTACCCTGCTTCCCTTTCCAAAAAGATGATTTCGAAATTATTGCGCGAGGAACTCGGTTATGAAGGAGTCGTTAT
This sequence comes from Paenibacillus sp. 01T47, assembly GCF_056398245.1. Classification (NCBI taxonomy): domain Bacteria; kingdom Bacillati; phylum Bacillota; class Bacilli; order Caryophanales; family Paenibacillaceae; genus Paenibacillus; species Paenibacillus sp. 01T47. Next base: position 384,938 of record NZ_JBFTPA010000006.1, on the reverse strand, counting down.
GACTGATGATATGACGATGGGCGGCATAACGGAGCATTTTGATGTTGGGAAAGCTGCAGTCACATCGATTTTGGCTGGAAGTGATATCATCCTCATCGGACATGATTACAAAACGCAGCTATCCGTCCTCCAATCGCTCAAAAAAAATGCACGCGACGGCGTTATTTCGAGGGATATGCTGGATAAAAGCGTTTATCGCATTTTAAGCTTAAAAGAAAAGTATAAGCTTGAAGATAAAACACTACCTTCTATTGATGTAAAAGCTGTCAATCTTCAAATCAAAGCCGCTATTCAATCAAAATAAAGTGAATTGCAGGAGACAGATCTACCCTATCGTTCGAATCGACTCTACCGCATAGGTTAAAACATCCATAAAAAAAGCTCAGACCTCGTTATGAGATCTGAGCCATTTTTTATTTGAACGAATTACAAAGCAAGAATGTGATAACCGGCATCCACGTGAAGAACTTCCCCTGTGATGCCTCTCGACAACTGGCTAAGCAAGAACATCGTTGCATCTCCAACTTCATCCTGATCTATATTGCGACGAAGCGGCGCTCTTTCTTCGATCGTGGACATAATGTCATTAAAGCCTGAAACGCCTTTTGCAGCAAGCGTCCGAATTGGACCTGCAGATACCGCATTAACACGAATTCCATATTTGCCCAAATCCTCAGCAAGGTACATTACACTGGCTTCAAGCGCAGCTTTCGCAACGCCCATAACATTATAGTTTTTTACCACTCGTTCTGCGCCGATATACGTTTGCGTAACGATGCTTCCGCCTTCGGTCATAAGCTTCTTCGCTTCACGCGCAACGGCAACTAACGAGTAGGAGCTGGAGTTTTGCGCAAGCAAATAACCTTCTCTTGTTGTGTCTACATATTCCCCTTGCAACTCATCCTTCTCAGCAAACGCGACGGAATGAACTACGCCATGAATAACGCCAACCTTCTGCTCCAATTGCTTAAATGCCTCAATAACACTATTGTCATCAAGCACATCGCAGGAAACGGCTTCCAACGCTTCTATTTGATGCTGCTCGAGCAGTTTTTTGAGTTTTTCCAATGATCTTTCCTTACGGTAAGTGAAAACCAGCTTAGCACCTTGATTATGCAGTGATTTAGCTACTCCCCAAGCTATGCTGCGTTCATTGGCTACACCCATAATTACGATTACCTTGTTGTTCATTAAGTTAGACATGATGTTCCTCCCAGTTTCCTAATTTCTTTTTCTTAAAATCGAATGTACTTCACCTGCGTGATCACGCGATCAAACGATCTTTTTAACGAGCTTCTTTGGTCCGGCAGCAATTGAATATTCGAAAGCGAAGCGATATGCTCCACATTATCCATGATGGACGAATGATCCGTTTGCAGATGGTGACCAAACCTTTCATCCGAAAGAGCTGCCACACATCTCTTTATTTGCTGTATCGGCCAAGAGTTTTTCCGCTCGCCTCTGCCCCGAAGTCGTTTCATTAAAGTCTCTTCCGTTGCACACAGAGCATAGTGAATAATTTCCACTCCATCTCCCCGTAAGCGACCAATGATCTCCTCAAAATATTGCGGATTAACGACTGTCATCGGTACGATTATGATGCCATCATAGGTTTCATCGAGATGCTTCAGCATCGCATAATTAAAGTCACGCCACATCGGATTTTGTTGAAAATCACTCGTATGAGTTGAACGCGGTGTATTTTTACGAATAAAATAACCAACATTCTCTGGATCGTATACAAATGAATGTTCCGCTCTTTTATGCAGTTCATACGCAGTTTGTGTCTTCCCAGCGCCAAACGCGCCATTAATCCATATAATCATGACTGTCACCTCGACATCATTGTCATATCATTGTTCTATACTAACGATTCGCTTCGTCATATTCAACTTCTATTTCGAAATTGGCATACTTTTTTCTATTAAAGCTGCCTGTCGCTCATAGATAATATAATCTGTAAGTATCGGTTCTGCTCCAGCTTGCCTAAGCAATAAAGCGATTTGCCCGCGGTGGTAGCTGCCATGCAAAACAACCTGCGTAAGGATATCGCTTATTTTTGTAGTAAACGGATTTCCTTTACTGTCTGAGTAATCACTTTCATTCCCATAGTCCGATTCAACCAGCTTGGAGAACAAAATTTCATAGTCCGCTTTATTTTGCTCAGCGAAACGTTCACATTGCTCTAAGGTGTGCGTCGGCCAAATCGCCATCCCCGCACTATCTTCTCCATTAATACGGGTTAGCCATACCTTCTCGGCAGCAAGGACATGACTAAGCAAGCTTAATGGCTTCTCCATAGGAAGGTCACTCGATTTCAACGCCATAATAACTTGAGCATTCGCCCACGCGATATGTTGGAAACACTTCACAAAATGATTATGTAAATGTCCTTCATTAGATTTGCCAACTGTAACAATATGAAGCGGTATTGATAGAGTCGATGACAATGTAATTTCGAGCTGCTGCCCAGGAACTAACTCATTTAAAATTTCAGGATAGATGACTCTAATTCGTTTCACTTTGCCGTTTTCGTTTAAAACATAAATAATATTTTTATGCTTGCTAACCATTTTGGCATGGATGATTTGGTAGTTTTTGTTGAATACATCCACGACGTATACTATAAAAAAAACAATCATTACAAAACCCATAAAGAAGAAAAAGAAACCTATAGCTTCAGGACCATCATTCATATAAATGTTTATAAATTGAATAACGGCATTCATGCCTAGTACAAAGCTTGTCAGAAGCCCCATATAGAAAGATTTCATCGGTTTAAGATTCATTTGATCAACCTCCTCAATGTTGTTGTCAACGTACAATTTATCCTATCTTTCGGACGACAAAAGTGATGCAATCACTGCTCAGCAAAATATCCCTTTCATTTCTAACGATTGCAAATTCCAGCTGTTTGACGTGGTGGTCAATAACTTCCCAGCTCATATATGCTTTGCTTAACAAATGCTCCATCGCTTGTGTTTCCATATTTACTTCAATAAGAACTTCTAGACTTTCACCGCTTCTTATATCTGTTTCGCGAATATTGGTGTTTATGATGATACAATTGATTCCATTATCTTTTGTACCCGCAGTCATATGATGCAGTGTATGACGCAACATCGCTTCAGTATTCACATGCTCCAGCGAGGATACTGCTACAATATAATCATATTCTTTCTCTGAAATTGTAAAATTGCCTATATCGCTTGCAACAGGCTTTAGTAAATGATGCACTCCAAATTGCTCGCCATAACTCATTAGCTTACTGAGGGCTGACTCCAAGAGATCCACGCATACCACTTGTCCATGAATATGATGTTCTTGCAATACCTTTGCTATCGGTATGCTATTTCTACCTACTCCGCAGCCTAAATCAAGAACAGATAGCGGGCCTGATTTATCAAGTAAGTCAAGATTTTTCATAACCGTCAGCACAGGCTTATGCAGCCACGAGCCTTCCTCAAACAATTTATAATCATCATAGCAGACTTCGTGATATTTTTTCTCTTCCTCTCTAATTCTCGCTACCCTCTCATCCATAAAATAACCCTCTCTCTTTTTATGTGGCGTACTGGGTAATATTGATAGGTCTACTTAAATCCTGACATAACGGTGAGGTCGAAGCAACAAAATTTTACATCGATATCGCATAATTAATGGGTAAATAAAAAAAAGGAATTGCTGACTCGCGCCGAGCAATCCCTTTAGATTTATTATGGCTCAATGGAAACGAGCGTAGGTCTTTCCCATTTTCGGTGTTCATATTTAATATAATAATCATGATCCACTTCAATTAGTTTATAGATGCCTTTAGGAATTTGAATCATGTCTTGATGCCCGCTCAAATCCTGAATTTTGATGGCTGTTTCATGAACCTCAATCACTTTCACCTGTGCTCCTGTTACATTCGAGTAAGAATTCCATATCGCTAATGCAAACAAGAGCAATAGGACCATTCCGATGGCAGCGAGCCTGTTAGTCTTTTTCATATCTACCTCCAAAATTAAGCTTGTTGATCCTCAGCAAGCATTTCTTTTATCATCTCAATATTTATTGCTGCTCTATGATTCAAGGACTTTTTGTCCTTTAGGTTTAACGATTTTAAATCATGACCCGGATCGATGATCAACGCACTCGACATAACGTCATCCAGAAGCTGAGCGGCTGATTTATACGCTTGATGAAGCAGCTCGGTACTCGCTTTACTTCTAACTAGTTTAATTATTTCGATCATATTTTCAGCATACATCAGCTTTACGATACTATCGGACGACTTGACGTGACGATTAGCGAAAGCCATAACATGCTCTACTATTATTGGATCTGGATTGTTTTTGGCGATCGACAGCAGCTCAAGAACAGCGTCCCAGTTTCTAATCGACAGCTCACTGGCATTTTTGGCAATCATAACATCGTACCATGCCGTTTCCGTTTCTTTTGCAATCTCGTAGGACTTGTACTCCTCTAGCTCTCCCGCGCGATGCATTTGAAAATAATTGCCGTAGTAGGCAGTGAATAACTCTTGTGCACGACTATTCGTGTCTACCATTCTATCTCCACCTTCAAATTATACCTATAAACAAATGTCCAACTAGTATAGCAACTATACGATGATTTCGATACCTCATTCTTGCTTCTTATCATTTATTGTTTTCTTCGTTTGTCCAAGCATGCGAAATTGAGACGGCGTAAGACCCGTTACTTCCTTAAATTGATGACTGAAATAATGAATGCTTTTGAATCCGAGCCTTATCGAAAGCGACTCCATCTTCTCCCCTAGAAGAAGAGCCTGCTTCGCTCTCTTAATCCGTTCTCTAATAATAAAATGCTTCGGTGTAAGTCCCGCTTCTTCCTTGAACAATTTAGAGAAATGGATAGGATGATAACCGCATAATGCAGCAAGCTCCGCTACCGACCAGTTGTAATCGGGCTGCAGCTGCATCGCTTGAATAGCAGGTTCTATTTTATGATTGGCATTAGCCGACAAACTGCCTTCCAGCATATGCCGATACATAACCGTGATTGCTTGTATCATTAAGGCACGCAGTGCCATGGTATACCCCGGCTGCTCCCCTTTATACTCCTTAACCATACGCGTCCATATCGCTTCCAGCCCAGGCACTTCAAACAATGTGGGCATAAGAAGCTGGCTTGCCGTCCCGCACACAAGTACCGGATTGTTAGAAACACCCTGTGGCGGCCATGAATTGAAAAACCGAATGCCAAGTCCAGGATGCACAGGCTCTGGAGAATCATGCTGCCAACTGAAATGAATGCTGTAAAAGTCCGTTTTCTCCGTTGCTTTCAAATAGGACTGACAATCAGGACCGTAGTATACGCATTCTCCAGGTCCGATCGTATAGGTCTGATTATTGATATATAGCTCGGCACAGCCCGTAATGACGTTCATGATTTGGCAGTCGGGAATGACTCGAACTCCCCAATTCTCGCCTGCTTCCGCCGTTTGTCTAACGGCGAAGTTGACTGTTGGCGCTATTTTCTCAAGCTCGATAGTAGACATATGCGCTCCTTTTCTCCACATGATAAGAAAAACACAAATGATTCATTGATTTAGGAAAATACAATGCTTCACGCTTTCATTATGATTAGGTTATCAACAATCATAATCAAGCTTGAGGAGAGGTGCAAGAGTATGTTGAATGCTGCACAGTTAGCTGAATTCGAGAAAAATGGTTTTTTGAAAGGCGATGTGGTCTTAAACGATGCTGAGGTTGAACGTTTACGCGAGGAACTAGATTTGGTTATGGAAGGAAAAGCGGTCAAGAAACCCATTCTTAACCACAATATGCGTGAGGAAGAAGCTGACTCCTTATACAAAGGCATGAAGATGAGCGTCAGTGAAAAGGTAGTCCAAATCGTAAATATATGGATGGCTAGTGATGCTTATTTGCAGCATGCCGGACATTCGGTTATTTGCGAAGAAATCGCACAATTATGCAAAACCGATACCCTTCGTGTCTGGCATGATCAGATCCAGTATAAACCACCGGTAACGGGTGGACCGACGCCATGGCATCAGGATCATCCGCTGTGGCCGGTTATTCAGCCAGCTGACCTCGTCAGTGCATGGGTTGCCCTTGACGATGCAGTCATCGAAAACGGCTGCATGTGGATGGTACCCGGCAGTCATAGATGGGGCGATCACCAAAAATATCTAGCAAGTACGCCTGACTTTATGCCTTTTCATCGCAAGCCAGAATTGCTGCCTGAAGGCGCAGTCGTTGAAGCTGTACCGTTCGAGATAAAGAAAGGACAGGTCGGCTACCATCACAGCCTCACTTGGCATGGCAGCCCGCACAACCGCTCCGAGCTTAAACGTAGAGCAATCGCTGTTCATTACATGCCTGGCCACACCATCTATTCGCCAACAAGCAATCATCCCATGGTGCCTTATGTAACGGTTAATGAGGGAGATATTTTATCAGGCGAGCACTTCCCTGTAGTTTACAGCGCAGCTGCTGCAATGAAATAATCTATTCATATTTTAAAAATATATCTAAATTGATAAAGGCGAATTTCCATTCTATTAGGAATGAAAATTCGCCTTTTTTTATGTTTTTCTATATGTCTGCTGTTTCAATCGGATTCATAGTCAAATCACTTTTTTTGCAATTTGGCTGTCTTTGCTGGATTTTTCAGTAAAAAGAGATTTTTCTCCTATCCAAAGTCCTAGAATATCTTCCAAAATCCATGTAAAAATGATAATAATACCTTTCACCATTCATCGAAAAAGCCTTTATCCATGCGGCATAAGCGTCATTTTATAATCGTTTTAATCCTTTATTTGTGATATTCAATCAAAAGTTTGATTAAATGCTCCAAAATACACTCATAATTGTCGCGAAAATATAGTACACTGAGTTCAGCGACAAACACATTATACATTTGTCCCCCCTAAACACCCGTAATGACCTCCTAAAATGATTTAGCCATTCATCAATCTAGAGCCAATTGCCCTTTTGAACAGCGCAGAATACACAAACTAAACTGGATATGAACTCTTTGGAGTTTATATATACAATCTCTATGAACAGGAGGTTTGTTCCTGCACGTTTGCTCAAATGCAACACGAAACGAATAAGCGTTGGTCATTCCAGCTCTTAGACGTGACGGCAATTCCATCTTCCCCAAATTTGAAGGAGGCTACTGCATTGTCAACTATTCGTTCATCACATTTTAAGGTAAAACATCTTCGTACTTACATTGGCATTCTGCTTATTACTGCTCTAGGATTGACGCTATTCTCCCAACAGCTTTTTGCACATGGTTATGTTGAAGGGCCTGCCAGCCGTGCTGCACTTTGTAAATCTGGTCAAAATACCGATTGTGGTCCAATCGTTTATGAGCCTCAAAGCCTTGAAGCACCAAAGGGTTTCCCCGCAGCAGGTCCTGCTGACGGTAAAATAGCTAGCGCTAATGGCGCTTTCCCTAAACTTGATGAGCAATCCGCTACTCGCTGGTCGAAAGTGAATATGTCTTCCGGTCCAAATACATTTACTTGGAAGCTGACTGCTAATCATGCAACAGCTAGCTGGAAATACTATATAACAAAACCAAATTGGAATCCAAATGCTGCGCTAACTCGGGACTCCTTTGATTTAACGCCATTCTGTTCTGTAAATTATGGCGGCACGCAGCCTCCATTCTCCTATTCGAACAGCTGCAACGTACCTGAACGCAGCGGATATCATATCATTTTGGCGGTTTGGGAAGTCGCTGACACACCGAACGCTTTCTACAATGTCATTGACGCAAACTTCAGCGGCAGCAATCCTGTTGATACGCAAGCACCTACAGCACCCTCCGCTTTAACGACTACAGCGAAAACAACGAACAGCGTGTCCTTGGCATGGAATGCTTCGACGGACAATGTAAGCGTTACCGGATACCGGATATATAACGGCAGCACTTTAACTGGTTCCGTTTCTGGAACAACTCTTGCTTACAATGTAACGGGATTAGCTGCGAATACAGCTTACACATTCAGCGTCAAGGCCATCGACAATGCTGGCAATGAATCCAGTGCAAGCAACTCGCTGTCAGTTACAACGAACGCTCCAGTCGGCAATGATACACAAGCGCCAACTGCACCAGGCGCCCTTCATGTAATGGGTGCGCCAACATCCAGCAGCTTAATGCTTATGTGGAACCCATCAACTGATAATGTAGGAGTATCAGGCTACCGCATTTATAACGGAACAACGTTAGTTACAACAGTAGCCGGCACTGCAACCTTCTACACGGTTACAGGACTTAGCGCAAGCACAGCTTATACATTTAATGTTCAAGCGATCGATGCTGCCGGTAATGTTTCCGCTGCAAGCACGGTTACTGGAACAACGGCTGCCGCTTCAACGGCTGCACCTTGGGCTGCCAATACAGCATACACAACAGGTACACTTGTTTCGTACAATGGCTCCACATACGAGTGTCGTCAATCTCATACCTCGCTTGTAGGCTGGGAACCTTCTAATGTTCCTTCGCTATGGCTTTTGAAATAATTCAGGCACTCTGAGCCAATTGGGTTTCAAACCTCGAATGAGTACAAAAATGCCTCGTAACAAAAAAGGCTGTCCCTCAAGGTCAATGTAGATCTAGACCTTGAAAGGCAGCCTCTTCTATTGTTCTTTATTGCGCCAATCCTGTCATCTCTTCAGGCTTCATTGCCTTCAATTGCTGTTCATACAATTTGCGATAAAGTCCGCCTTCTCGAAGCAGCGTGCGATGACTTCCTCTTTGTACAATTTCTCCATCATCGATAACCAATATCTGATTGGCGCGAACAACAGTAGCTAAACGATGCGCAATGACAAATGTTGTCCTTCCAACCATGAGGCGTTCAAGCGCCTCTGTGACCATAGCTTCCGACTCGGAATCAAGAGCAGATGTCGCTTCATCCAAAATTAATATTTTGGGATCCTTCAAAATCGCTCTCGCAATGGCCAGCCTTTGCTTTTGTCCGCCCGACAATCGCATGCCTCGTTCGCCGATGACAGCTTCATAACCGTCCTTAAACGCGATAATGAAATCATGGGCATTTGCTGCTTTTGCAGCTGCGACAACCTCGTCATCCGTAGCATCGGGTCGACCATAAACCAGATTATCCCTAATCGTGCCCGAGAAAAGTATGTTTTCCTGTAAAACCAATGCAATATGCTTTCGCAAATCATCCAGATTGTAATCACGCACATCGACGCCGTCAATAAATACCGTACCCTCTACAGGCTCATAAAATCGCGGAATAAGGTTGATTAAAGTCGATTTGCCTGCGCCGCTTGGCCCCACAAGCGCAATCACTTCGCCGGAGCGCGCTTCAAACGTAATGTCCTTTATGCCCTGTCTTTCTTCAATCGTGACTTCCGGCGGGAATGGATGTACATTCGTTGGTTTCCAATAAAACCGTTTCGTCGCCTTCTCACGTTCGATGATATCCGTGTCTTCAGTTCCGTTAACGGTTTGTGGAGGTATTATATTTCGTGTTTTATAGTTATAGGTAACATTAACGAAAACGACATGCCCATCACACCTTGGCATAGGAAGCGCATCTTCTGACTCCTTAATCGAAGGTTTCTCATCAAGCATCTCAAACACTCGTTCGATATTTGTAATCGAGTTTTGAATGGTGACATTAACATCTGCGAATCGCTGTATCGGTCCATAAAGATTGCCCAGCAGCAATTGAAAAGCGATGATTTCACCTGCTGTCATTTTACCTGCAAGCACTAAGCTGCCTCCGCCGAGCCAAATGATAATGCCGCCGATATGGGCAAACGATTCACTAAGCCTGCCAAGCACATTTGAGAATAAATGAGCGTACACCGTATGATTATAATGCTGCTTTGTCTGCTTGCCAAACCGGGCCCGCTCCTGTCTTTCACCGTTGAATGCTTGCACGATCCGTATCCCCGCCATACGCTCGACAAGAGTGCCTGAGATACGCTCCATCTGCCGATGAACCGAACGCCATGCAAGCCGAATATGCACATTCATGTTCGTAAATGACAAGTAATAGAAAGGCAAAATAATAAGTGAAAGCGATGCTAAGTACACATTCATCCGAAATAACAGAAACCCCGCAAAAAGCACCATAAACAAATCGAGAACAAGGTTAATGATGCCCCCGCCAATCAAGTTTTGTGCTCCTCCGATGTCATGAATGACTCTAGAGGATATTCCTCCTACTTGCCTCTGATCATAGAAGCTGACAGGCATTTTTTGCAGATGATGATACAGCTGCTCGCGAAGATCCTTCATCATCCGATTGCCAAGCATAGCTGAGAAATAATTTCTTAAAAAGCTGACAATAACACCAAAAAATAAAATAATAGCCATGATGCCTACAATTTGATAAAGCCCCCAGTCCCCTTTGCCTGCAAGTACATCGTCGAGCAAAATTTGCGTGTAGATGGGTGTTGATAGAGGTGCAACGAATTGAACCATACCTAACAAAATGATAAGTCCTATCGACCACCAATAAGGTTTTGCCCATAGTAAATATCGTTTAACTGGACTAATGTGAATCCCTCCCGAAACACAATTAATAACTTTTTCCATCTTAGTTCATGATGTAAGGGATTACAAAGCCCAAGGTGCACAGGATATAGCAGAAAATGGTTGCGATTGGGAGTAATGTCTATCTGTCAAAGCTCAGATGAAACATTTTCAAAAAATTCAAGGATTTAGGGGCAAAAACAAAGGCTTCACGTCAAAATCTGACGTGAAGCCTTTTACCTTATATTTTGTTAAACCTTAAATCCTTTTGCTGCCCATTCATTTTCCAGCTTAGCAATCAATAATTGTTTCTCTGCTTCCTCTAAGAAAGCAGCCTTTGCGCCGTTTAGCACGATTTTGGCGATATCATTCATCGTTAAGCCGCAATGCTCAGCCAGCTGCTCATATTCCTTCTGAATCGTCGTATTCGAAACCGTTCGGTTGTCTGTATTTACTGTAACAATGATCCCTTCCTCCAAATAACGGCGGATCGGATACGCGTCCCAGCTTGGAACAGCTTTTGTCTGGATGTTGCTGAGCGGGCACATCTCCAAAGGTATTTGCCGTTCCCTCACGAGAGCAACGACCTCCGGGTCTTCCTGCATTCGAATGCCGTGGCCGATACGTACAGCACCTAAGCCTGTGACAGCGACTCGCACGTTTTCCGCACCTGCCGCTTCTCCCGCGTGGATCGTAATCGGCAGCCCCAGCTGCTGTGCCTCTTCAAAGAGCTGAAGGAACAGCTTGGCGGGAAATCCTGCCTCGTCACCAGCCAAATCGACGGCAACGACTCCTTTATTATAAAATCGCGCTGCTTCTTCAACAACGTCCTTATTGAGCGCATAGGAATGATGCCTCATACAAATAATGATTGCTCTAGCTACCGTGCCAAATGCTTGCTCACCGCGCTTTAAGCCATTTATCACATGCTGGATGACATCCTGAATGGTTAAGCCTTGTGTGCGATGCAGCTGAGGAGCAAAGCGCACTTCAATATAGCTTACCTTATCGTTTGCAGCCTGCTCAACAAGCTCATATGCAACTCTCTCTAACGCTGATCCCGTTTGCAAGTACGGCAAGACAAAACCAAACTTGTCCAAATACTCCTTTAAGCTCTCGCAAGTTTCTCCAACCTGCATATGAGACAGAAGCTCTGTTTCCGAATCTATTTGTAAAGGATTCCCTTGCTCTATAGCGAGCTCCCTAATGGTCTCCGGCTTTACGCTCCCATCTAAATGCACATGCAAATCAACCTTTGGCAGCTGCGACAATAACGTTGTCATAGCTGCAGTTTTTTCATTCATTAACGCCATCGTCAAATCTCCTTTCGGTATATTCATACACTATCCTGATATTTTGTATACATGAACGCAAAATGAGCTAGCTTCCGCGATAGGTGCTGTAGCCGCCAGGAGCAACTAATAATGGAACGTGATAATGCGAGTTTTTATCGCGAATTCGGAACCTAATTGGAATTTCATCAAATATGCTCTCTGCTATTGCTGACAAATGTTCCGATCGCCGAAAAAATTCTCCTGCTGCAAAAACGATCTCATAGGTTCCGCACTCCATACTTTCACCCAGAAGCAATGGCTTATCAACGCGTCCATCTTCATTCGTCTGATAAGAACCAATGAGCCTAGGCTGGTTTGCAGCTTCCGCACTCTCCTCACCCAAATACCATAGCTCTATGGTTATGCCAACAACCGGTTTGCCTCCAGCAAGATCAAGAACATGCGTCGTAACTTTCCCGTTCACACTGCATCACTCTCCCTCAATCAGGTCAGCTCTTGTAAGAGTGAATCCTTGGAAGCCATAAGGCGGACGTGGTTCAGTAAACACGCCTGCTGCTGCGGAATGCTCAGGTTCCATTACCGTTTCCCATGTCCGATTGTTCGACTCGAATCGAACCTCAGACAGCTGCGGGAAGGTTGTAAGAATGCTTTTTCCAATTTGATAGATTAAATACTGAATGGAAGGTGAGTTTGCAAGATGGAACAACGTGTGGGCTAAATCATGGATCTGCTCGGATGGAACATAATTTCCGCGCCGACTGTCCAAAGCATCCTCTGCATGCTCATAAGTCCAAAAGATATGAAGGAAAATAAATAAAGGACGATCATAGCTTTCAGGCAAAGTTGTATATTCATCGCGAACGAATCCATAAAACGAGCTGCCCCTCACCTTAATGAGCTGAATGTGGGACAAAGCACTTTCTTGCTCAGCGAGTTGCAAGCTATTGGCTGTACGTATCCATTTTTGCGAAGCGCTCGCATGCTCGTTGTGCGATCTTCGAAACACAAGCTGGCTATCGTTCCAGCTGCTGCCTTCGGCAATCGTGACGGAGTTAAAAGGCAGCCGATCCGCACGAATCTCAATCGCATCTATATGCGAATAACGCTCCATAAATCGCTCGCTTATGAAAGCTAGCAATCCCTCTGTTGTACTTCCTTCATAATGAGCAGTTTGCCGTAATATAAAATTTTTCATCGAGTCAGTAGCTACGACCTGCGCATTGTCACCCTCCGTAAAGGAGGTAAGCAGCACCTCGCTGCTCACAGAGAAGGTTATGTTATGAGCAAAAATAATATTAGGATCACCCGTATAAGTTGATTGAGGAATCGATTTAACAGAAAGCGGTATTGCGTATGTCCGGTAGCTCAGCACATCGCCTTTGCCATAATATAATGTTCGTCCGCTGCGTAATTTTAGCATAATGATCGTTCCTTTCTCTACTCCATGATGAGATCTCTTAAACGAAATCCGGAAATTTTCTCAATTTCTCGCAATGCTTGCTCTATTTCTTCAGCAGCAGAATGCCATAATCTAGCTTCCATCGCTGCGAGTATATCCTCTTTCTTTTTTCCTCTTACTGCGAAAATAAAGGGAAACCCAAAAGATTTTACATACGTTTGATTTAATCCGAGGAAGAGCTCGTATTCATCTGCCGTCAGTTGATCCAAACCAGCACCTTGCTGCTCTATCGCGGAATACTCGGCAACCGCAAGCCTTGTTCCAAGATCGGGATGGGCGCGGAACAAATCAATAATCGTCTCTACTCTTGATTCCCGCACAACGTTCATCATTGCGTCATGAAGCGCTTCGACCGAAGCAAACGGACGCGCTGCACTTGCCGAAGCAGCCACCCAAGGCGAATGCTCAAATATCGTTCCAAGCCATGTTATGAACTGCTCGCGGGTGCATGCATTGATTTGATCCATATTTATTTTCATTTCCAGTACCCCTCGTGAATCGATCTCATGCCTATCACTCATATCGCTTGACGCCTCCCTTCAATGGCACGTTTCACAGCTCTCCATATTCCGCCATATCCAGTACAGCGACACAAATTACCTGATAAGGCTTCTGCAATTTCATCGTCTGACGGTTCTGGCTGGTGGTCGAGCAGCGCTTTAACGGAAACGATCATTCCCGGTGTGCAATAACCGCATTGAAAGCCGCCTTCCTCTAGAAAGGCTTGCCCAATCGGGTCGATCCCCTCTGACGAAATACCTTCTATCGTAGTAATCCGCTTGCTAGTGCATTGATAAGCCATCGTTAAACAAGAATTGACCGCCTGGCCGTCAATCAATACCATACATGCACCGCACCTGCCGATATCACATGATCGCTTCGTCCCCGTAAGCGCCAAGTCATCACGCAATATGCTCAGCAATCTGGTGGAAGCTGCCGTTTCAATCTTAAGCTCCTGTTCATTAATGAAGCATTGGAGTGCAAACGGTGTTTGGGCTTTTGCAGTATGATCGCTCATCTCCGTTCACCCCTTCATAAGAAATAATGGCTTTTCTTGCAAAAAAGCAGGGTCTACCGGCAGTTTAGTTACCCACTTCCCGCAAGCTTGCCTAATAGCAGCTGCGATAGCTGGTGCTAGAGTAACCGATCCGACCTCGCCAATACCGCGTGGCCCATAATCATCCCCCTCAGGCAAATGCTCAATGGCTTCCACTTCTACTAACCCTTTTTGGTCTATGATCGTCGGAACAAGATACGTATCCAAATTTTGCGTAATATATTGTCCTTTTTCCATAATCGCATCTTCCATAAGTGTAAAACCAAGAGCCATACTGCTGCCTCCTTCGATTTGACCGAGGAAGCCTTGTGGATTTATGACAGGTCCAGCCGCTACCGCATGATACTGCTGCAGCACCTTAACTCGGCCTGTCAGCGTATTAATCTCAACCTTTACAACTACGGCCGAATAGGTATACATAAAATGTGCTCCTACACGTTCTGTAGGTGAGATTGGAAATGAAAAAGAAGTTTCACAGCGAATAGGGGAATCGCAAGCTTCGGCGAGCTCTTGGTAGGTAAGCAGCAGTGCGTTGCTCGACGTCTCTCTTATGCCGCCTTCACCCAATTGCAGCTCTTGAGCAGGCTGTCTTAACGCTGCTTCAGCTCGTTTTAGCAACTGCTCTGTAAATGGCTGCTTTAACTTTTGAAGTGATTTCCACATCATTGCTGTTGCACGTGAAGCCGTAGTTGAACCGCTGTTTGGCACGACATCGGTATCGCCGATAATGATCCGCAAATCATCTGCTCCTAACTTGAACTGCTCGATGAGCATCTGCTCCAGCGATGCAATGAGACCTTGCCCAAACTCCTCATAACCGAATACGGCTTCAATCTTCCCGTCTTCCGCAAGCTCTAAGCGACCGCCTGCAGGGTCAGGAATACCAACCCCAAGTCCTGCGCCATGCATCGTAAAAGCGGCTCCGATGCCCGTTTTCACCCAAGGTTCTGCGCCATCTTTGCTTCGTGACTTGGTTTGCAGCTTCTCCTGCATTAATGGGCTCTTTGCTATAGCGCTCCATACTCGCTCGGCACCTTCGGTCATCACGATCGGTTGATCAAATGGGCCAAGATCGTCCATTTGGCGCATATTTAATTGGCGAAATGCCCAAGGCTCTAAGCCAAGCTGCTCAGCCAGTCGATCCAATTGTCCCTCAAGTGCGAAGATAGCTTGATTGCCGCCAAAACCTCGGAATTCACCCGACATGCCGTTGTTCGTAAATACCGATACGCCTTCAACGTCCAAATGCTCGTATTGATAAGGACCTATAACATGCTCTACAGCAAAATTAAGCACCTCGGCTCCAAGCGTTGAATAGGGACCCGTATCAGAAATAAGTCTGACTTGGTGAGCAATTAATTTCCCTGCTGCGTCAGTGCCCGTTTTCATCGTAATTTTCATCGGATGCCGCTTTAAGCCAGCACGAACCGATTCCTGCCTCGAATTATGCATCTTGACTGGTTTTCCTGTGTAAGTGGCGAGCAGTGCCCCATAAGGCTGCACATTCAACTCGTCCTTTCCGCCAAAAGAACCTCCAATGGGGCTGGATACGATCCGAATATCCTCTTGTGGTACAGCTAAAATACGTGATAATTGCATACGATCCATAAAGCCGTGCTGCGTTGGTGAATATACCGTTAACCGATGATTCGCCTCCGGCACGAACAAGCCGCCTTCCGTTTCCATATAGGTGTGCATTTGGCGCGGCGTGTAATAGGTTTCCTCTATGATACAAGCACATTGCTCGAATCCAGCCTCAGCGTTCCCTCTATGAAAGGATGCCCGGTGCATCGCATTGCCTTTTGGATGAAGCAGAGGTGCATCATCCCGCAGCGCGTGCTCAGGATCATCCACTACCTGCAAAACTTCATATTCAACTTCGATAAGTGCAATAGCTCTTTGTGCAATGGCAAGGGATTCAGCTGCTACTGTCGCTATTGCATCACCCACATATCTCACTCGCTCCTCACATAAAACAGGCTGGTCAGGATGCGCAATGCCAAAAGCATTTAATCCAGGGATATCTTCAAAGGTAAGCACGGCGTGGACACCGGTTAGTTGCTTGGCTTTATCTGTATGAATGGACAGAATACGCGCATGAGGATATTCGCTTCGTAGAACAAGGCCATAAAGCATATGCTCCCTAGTCATATCGGTTAAATAAGCCAGACTGCCTGTTACTTTACCTGGACCATCAGGACGGATTCGCCATCTACCTCCGCTGCTTGTGCGGTTTAAGAGCATACGCTCACTCCTTCCTGTCATTCCTCAATCTCTAGCTGCCTTCCAAAGCTCCGCTGCGATGACGTTAGCTGCTGTAATCTTCCGATACGACGATGATGCGAATAAATCTTCCCTAGGTTCGTATTCTTGCAAAATACAATCATAGGCTTGCTGAAGAAGCTGATGATCCACAGCCGCTCCTACGATTTCTGCTTCTAATCGTTCTAGTCTTTGCGGAAGCGTTTGTCCTCCTCCAAGCGCGATTCTTAGTTCCATGAGCACGCCAGCGGACGAAATCGCGCCTAATATGGCTGCAGTTACAATAGAAGGAGTAAATGCTTCACGACGTCCTACTTTATGGTAGGCGCCAAAATGCTTGATTTTCGAAATGGTATTTTCCTCTTCATCCCCACACGCCGTGCTCTCTTCCTTTAATCGTGTAAAAGGCAGGACGATGCTGAGGAGCAATCTCTCACATCCTTGGGCCCGATCGTTTGCTAGAAGCAAATAGCTGGATAGAGGAGCGCGCTGCTCTATTACACCGTTGTACCAAATCACTTCAGCATCATAGGCAAGGAGAGCGGGAATAGCGTCACCAATTAAGGAGGAAACATTGCCGCCAATCGTTGCTAAATGCCTTATGGACGGCGCTGCTATTGCGCGTACAGCATCGCTGACTAGTGGGAAATTACGCTGCAGGAATGCATTCGTCCGACAAGCCTGCAAAGTCACTTGGCCGCCAATAATGACGCCTGATTCGCCGATTTTAACTTCATTTAATCCACGAATAGCACTCAAATTGATCAAATGTTTCGGGATAGCGGAAACACCAGATTCCCACTGCGTTCGAAGCAAGGTTCCACCTGAAATATATAATCCATCAAACCCATAGCTTTGTTTAAGCAGCCATGCCTCTGCGGCCGTCTGAGGATGCCATACAAGAGGAGATGACATGATCTCCTGAGCATTCATGTTCACATTACTCCCCCGATCCGTTTGCATCTAAATAAGTGCGTACCCTCGCTCCAAACATGGTCATTGCAAGCCTGCGTACCATTTGTTTGGCCCGAAGTGATCTGCTAAAAAAGGTAGCACTAGCACTCTTTAGTCAAACCCAAATATCGTTTTTTAGCTAAAGCAAAATCTGCTGGCGTATCTACGTCAAATAATGTCTCACGATCTAACGCCAGCAGCCCATAGCCTTGAAATTCAGTTGATTCGAACAACTTACGAGCTCCAGCATCGCCCTTTAATTGAAATAAAGGATCGAACATGGAGCGGGATAATATCGCCGGAGGCATTAGAACAATTTCCCCTTCATTCGCTTCATGCACTGCGGTTGCGACAAAATCGAGAGCCGGACGCTCGCTCCAGCAACGGATAAGCCTATTAATCATTCCGGAAGTAATAAAGGGTTGATCAGCGAGTACAACCACAACTGCATCAAGCGCAGCTCCCTCTCTCAGAAGCGTTTCAAGGCCGCAGCGGATCGAATAGGACAATCCCTTCTGCGCTTCCGCACATTCAATCACAGTGACGCCGCTTGACCGAAAATGATGAGCAGCACTTACAGCACTATCCTCTGCTCCTATCCAATCATTTGAATCTTCGGGATTAACAACAACCTTGATTTCATGAAGATCGCTGGATAACAGAGCCAGCAGCCCCATCCGTGCCAGCGGCTTGTTCTTCGACAGCTCGAGCGATTGCTTTCGAACTCCCATACGTCTGCTCTGTCCTGCTGCTAAATAAAGGGCTGATATTCGCATGTTTGCTCCCCTCCTGTCGCAGGCTGCCTTTCCTTGCTGCACGTATGGCAATTAATTCAGCCGCAACACTGACAGCTATTTCATACGGTCCATCTGCATGAATGGAGAGGCCTATCGGAGCGTGTACATTGGATGGAATGAGAAAGGTCTCAAACAGCATCCTTATCCGCTTCTTTGAACCAAGAACGCCGATGTAAACAAGCTTTAGAGGCAGTGCAAGCCTAATCATGTCCTTATCCTGAGACAAATTATGGCTGCATACGATTAAATAATCATCTGGACGGAGTTGCACCTGCTCCATAATTTGTACGGGAGATCCAATCACACATTCGGCGTGTGGAAACCTTTCCTTCGTACATAACGCCAGCCGCCAATCAGCTGCTATAACACGAAAGCCAATTTGTATCGCTAACGAATAGATAGCTTCCGCGTCTTTTCCTAGCCCGAATAACACCAAACGAGGTCTAGGCGTAATTACGATCGTCATTTGATTGGAATTGTTGTTCAGTTCATCTTCATAGTCCACCAGTGAGTGATCACCAAGGTTATCAATAAGAGCGTAGCTGATTTCTTTTTCATCCCAGCTTCGCATTAGCTTAACGGAAATACCGGCATCATTTTTTGTTTTCGCTTCAAGCAAAATCGCCCGCAATCGTCCTTCCACAGGCTCCAGCAACATGCGAATCTCGCCGCCGCAGCCCACACTCTCACCCCATATAGCATCCTCTTCAGGCTTCATATTATAATCGACACAAATGAATTGACCGGAATCCCATACCCCCGCCGCCCTTTCCAACAGATCTTGCTCCAAGCAGCCAGGGCTAACTGATCCAATCTGATCACCGCTGAAGCTGAACAACATCGACGCTCCGGTCTTACGATAGGAATGACCCTCAACACATACAATGGTAGTGAGCACACTCGGCTCGTCGCTTGCCTTCAACGATTCCAATACATCATGCATATCCATCCGCTATCCCTCCATTAGCATTAGCACATTTAGCCCTCGCAGCGTAATCATTAGCTTAGCCTTCAACCTATCAGCTACAATCGAGCGATCAATTTTTTGAGCGAGCGATCCGCTTCCTTTAAGACAACTTTTTTATCAACCGTCCTCACGATCTTGTTTTCCATGACCACTTGCCCATCAATAAGAACGGTATCAACATCGCCTCTTGTCGCCGCATAAACAACTCTTGAATACCAATCAGCATCAAATGATGGATACACATGGAAATCCTCCAAATCAAGCAGCTGCAAATCTGCGAGTTTACCAGTCTCAATACTGCCAATCTCATTTTCTAAGCCAAGCACCTTCGCTCCGCCCATCGTCGCCATCCGCAGCACCGTTTTTGCATTCATAATCGTAGGACCATGCTTCACCTTTTGCATATAAGCGGTTAAGCGCATCTCCTGAAACATATCCAAATTATTGTTGCAAGGCGCGCCATCCGCACCAATGCCAATATCAATCCCTTGCTCAAGAAGATGCGGAATTTCTGCAACGCCTGACGCAAGCTTCATATTAGAGCCCGGACAATGAGTAATCTTGACTCCCCTCTCCCGTATAATTCTTTTTTCCTCCTCATCTAACCAAATGCTATGTGCCAAAATGAGATTCGGCTTCGCAAGTCCAATATGATCGAGATAGACGACATTTCTCATTCCGCGTTCCGCCTCAACCATTGCAATTTCACCCTGGTTTTCTGATGCATGCGTGTGCACCATTACGCCATACTTAGCAGACAAGTCACGTACGCCAATAAGCAATTCCTCGGTGCATGAAACAACAAAACGCGGGCAAAAGGCGTATTGAATTCTCCCATTTTCAGCACCATGCCATTTTTCGAGAAGATCCACACTGTCCTGCAGCGATTTTTGAGTATTTTCCTGCAGAGCAAGCGGCACCTCCGTACCATGATCCATCATCACTTTTCCAGAGAGAGCTCGAATGCCGCTTTCTTTAATAGCTTGGAAAGCCGATTCTGTATAATGAACCGTCTCCATATCCAGAATTGTCGTTGTACCGCTGCGAATCAGTTCGCCAATTCCGAGCATGGCTGAGTAGTAAACAGAATCCTCACTATGAGCAGCCTCAAGCGGCCAGATTTTTTCCTTCAACCATTCAATGAGCGATAAATCATCAGCCCTCCCTCGAAACAGCGTTTGGCATAAATGGATATGCGTTTGTACAAACCCGGGCAGCAGCACTTTTCCGCCTGCTTCAATAACACGTTCAACATTCTGTGTGTCCAACCGTTCGCCCATTTGGGCAATTCGGCTTCCCTCTATTAAGACATCACCTGTGAAAATCTGATTGTCGTGGTTCATAGTCATAACTACTGCGTTCCGAATAAGTATAGTTGTCATTCAAAAATTCCCCCTCATGCCTCAAGTGCTAGTATGTTAAATTCACCAAATATTCTGCCTTTATTAATTACAGCATCACCGTCATCCTACAAACGGAAAGACAATGGAGGCATTTACTTTCTTTGTGTAAGGTTATCTAACATAATAATGCAGATTCGATCGTTAGGCAATACGTTTCTTTAAATATTTATATGCTTTACTACGAATTCGTGGAACTACTTAACATTAATGCGACATTAATGTTCCATCGAAAAAATTCAATTCAGCAAAAAGAACAAAAAACCGCTCCAAGCACGAAAAAATCGCGTTTGGAGCGGCTTTTGATTTATTCACATACCGTTTATTGTTTATTTGTTCCTAAACAAGACGGAATAATATGTTCAAATATAAGGCGTCTTGACCATATTGCCTCATTTCGTTTCGTTATTTGTTTTCGAACGACGATCACAAGCTCATGCTCTGGCGCGATGAGCAAATATTGACCGCCATGGCCAAAAGCAAAATAACAATCGCATTGGCCGTTGTGACTCTCCGGCGAATACCACCAATGATAGCCATAGCCGCCATATATCGGCGGTTCATACTGCATCAATCCGCGATGATGGAGCTGAGTCGATTCTGTTATCCATGAAGCTGACAGCAGCGGCTCGTTGTCAAAATGTCCACTACCTACAAATAAACTGCCAATCTTCGCAAGATCTCTGCCATACAATTGAAGCCCGGTTCCGCCTTCATTAATACCTGCCCGTTCCATCCATCTCGCACTGCGAAAACCAAGCGGACCAAACAAATAATCTTTGGAAAACGAAAGAGCCGGCATCCCAGTCGCTGAAGTCAATATCGCAGACAACAGATGAGATCCTCCCGAATTGTAAGCAAAAGCCGTTCCAGGTTCAGAAATCAGCGGCTGATTAAATACAAATTGTATGGGATCTTTCGCTGCTTTCAAGGCTTTATATGGCTTGTCAAAGTCAGGCCATTCAAACCCAGGCGTCATCGTCAGCAAATGCTTGATAGAGATTTGGCTGAGCGCTTCGCTTATTTCCTGCGGATGCTCCAAATAATTCGTAATGGGCTCGTCCACACTCTTAAGAAAATGTTTATCAATCGCGATTCCAATCAACGAGGATAAGACGCTTTTTGTACAAGAATAGAGCGGACCGATTGAATCCTGTCCGCTCTCATACCATTCGCCAAGCAGCTTTTGTCCTTGAAGCACGATAACAGATTTCATTTTCCATTCGGCTAACAGCTTGTTACTAGCTTCCAAATCAATTGGATTCATCTGTTTAATCGACCTTTCTAAGAAGCATTTCTTTGCTGCTGTTCAGGCTGCTTAATCTTAGGCATGCCAATGGATACAAATACAACAAAAACAGATAATACCGCTACCCATATAAATATCGTATGCAAGCTTCCTGCAAGAACCGTTGCTTCAATTCGATCAGCTTGACCGGTATGAAGCAGCAAACCAAACACAGTAATCCCAATGGTCTGGCCGAGTGTACGAATGAAATTGTTGCTGGCCACAGCAGATCCACGAAGCTCCCAGCCGACAGCTGAAGATACAGCTACCGTTATGGATGTAAGAGAAAGTCCAAACGAAAGCCCTGCCAAAAACGTATAAATGATAAATAATACAATGGATGTAGAAGCTGTCATAAAAGCGAAACCAATGCTGCTGACGAACAAGAAGCAAGAGCCCGCCACACTAATAAAGCGCAATCCTTTTTTGGCTATCCAGTTTCCTGCTAATATTGAGCCCAGCGGCCATGCTACGGATAGTGGAATCATGGCAAGTCCAGAATAGGTAGCCGGTTTGCCGTATACGCCTTGTATCCATAAAGGCAAATAAAATATTATGACGACATTGATCACACACAATAAGAAACTGCTAAGATTCGCCATGCTAATAATCGGATTCCGAAATAGCTGGAATGGAATGATCGGTTCTGGAGAACGTTTTTCGATACGAGCAAAAATGACGAAAAATAGTACAGCTATACCAAATAATACGCTAATCGTTAGTTTTCCGCCGTTGCCACCATCGGCATCGCGAATTAGCGTCATCGCATACAAGAAGCTGAACATAGCGATCGTAAAGGTAATGATGCCAGGATAATCGATATGTCTCTTTTTCTTCTCCAATGTCTCCCGCAGTGAAGTGGAGAGCAAATAAATAGCAACGATTCCAAACGGCAAATTCATATAGAAGATTGCCCGCCAGGATATGTAATCGACCAACAGACCGCCAAACAATGGGCCTGAAATACCCGCTATCCCCCATATGCTTGACATCCAGCCCTGTACCTTCGCACGCTGTTCATAGGGATATAAATCTCCAATGATCGTATAAGGTATCGTCGTGAGCGCACCTGCTCCGAGTCCTTGCAAAGCACGAAACATAATAAGCTGATTCATTGATTGCGCTACACCAGAGAGCATGGAGCCTGCAAGAAAAATCAATGCCCCGATAATAAAAATTTTCTTTCGACCGTAAAGATCGGATAGCTTGCCGTAAACAGGAGTAGTAATAACGGTTGCGAGCAAATAGATCGAAATAATCCAGCTGTACTGCTGGATTCCTTGAAGTTCTCCCGTAATGCTAGGCATGGCTGTACTAACGATCGTCCCCTCGATGGCAGCAAGAAATGTGGCTACGAATAATGCAATGGTTACTTTTTTCCGAGTCTGATTAGCGTTCATTGTTCATCCTTTCTGTGAATAACATGATAAATAAAAAAAATATTCACACGACCTTTCTATTATGGTCGCTGGAAGCATGAAATATCAACGTATTTATTTCAATCAAGACGTTCGCGATAAACGAATCTCCTTCTTTTGCATGCATAATTTAGTACAAACCCGCAATATATATTGTGATCGATCAACTTCAGCTGTACGCCAAAATTCACGATCGCCAAAAAGCTGACATAAAGCCTGTTCAGCTGTTTTATATGAAGCATGTTCTTCTATTAAGATTGTGACGCATACCGTAAAACATAGCGATTCATATCGCCGTAAAGCATCCACCTTTTTTTGGAAATCCAGCATGAGAATAGTCGCCCCTTCATACACATAAAACCTATTCCCTATTGTAACTGTTCCTGAAAAGCAATTAGTTACGAAATGGTTAAATTTGAATCCTTTCCTCTCACCAATCGTATGTATGGTATCCTTTCGGATTCGGATATGTTAACATGTTTGAAGTGGAATAATAAAAATTCTATTTTTTGGTAGGTTAGGATGTTGCTCAATGTATGATTTATTATTGAACATAATAGATGATTTTGGTTATTTCGCTTTATTCCTCGTTTTATGTCTTGGTTTAATCGGTTTGCCCATACCTAATGAAGCAGTCGTGATGACTGGCGGAGCATTAGCTGAATCCGGTGTATTATCGCCGATACCCGCTTTTATTATGACGTGTCTTGGTATTTGCTCCGCGATGACCTTTGGATACAGCATCGGTAGATTTGCAGGAAGCAAGTTGTCCAACTGGTTCAGCCAGAAGAAAAACATAAGTAAATTTGTCGCTAAATCCGAACAGTTAAGTGAAAAGTACGGCGGCTACGCCATCAGCCTTAGCCTTTGCCTTCCTTTTTTAAGACATGTCACGCCATATGTTATGGGGATGAATCGCATGCCTTACAAAAGATTCGCAATCTTCGCTTACCCATCCGCATTTGTATGGACACTCATCTACTTTATTATTGGTACGTTCGTGGGAGATCAAGTGCAAGACCTCTCTGATCATATTTACAAATACTTAATATGGGTCATTTATGCCATCATTGTTATCGTTGTTGGTTTTATCATTTATAAATATTATAAAAGCAAACAACAAAAGGATCATATCGAACGGCCAATGTAGCCGTTACAGATTTAAGAACCATCGCAAGCCGCGGTGGTTCTTTTCTATTCCTAGCCTTATGCCTGAAAATTAGATAATGCAAGATAACTGGCGAATTCACTGGATGTAACCGCTTTCTCAAGATATCGAGCCGCGTTGTTTTCACTTTATTTGTTGTATAATAATGAACAGTGTGCAACGGCCCCGACTTTTCTGCGAGAGGAAAGTCAATCAATATCCTTGTTATGTTCTTGGTGTCAGTAAAATTAGACAAATGACTGCAATTTGGGAGGTTTATTTGCTTTGCTTGAACAACTAAAAAAATCTTGGTTTTCAAATGTACGCGGTGATATTTTGGCGGGCATTACAGTTGCGTTAGCGCTCATACCGGAGTCTATCTCTTTTTCTTTAATGGTAGGTGTTGGGCCAATGGTTGGATTGTACGCCTCCTTCTGCATCGCTGTCATTATTTCCATTGTTGGCGGCAGGCCCGGAATGATTTCCGCTGCGACAGGAGCGATGGCGTTACTGATGGTCTCTCTAGTTAAAGATCATGGCATCGAGTATTTGTTCGCTGCTACGATTTTGGCGGGTGTATTGCAGTATATTATGGGCGTGCTCAAGCTAGGGCAGCTTATTCAATTCATTCCGCAATCCGTCATGCTCGGCTTTGTCAATGCATTAGGCATCCTCATCTTCACTACCCAGCTTGTTCATTTTGTGGGTGCTACTTGGATCATGTATGCTCTCGTTGCATTAACATTAGTCATTATCTATACACTGCCTAAATTCACAAAGGTTATACCTTCACCGCTGGCTGCAATTATTATCGTTTCCATTATAGCCGTTGCCATTGGCGCGGATCTCAAAACCGTTGGCGACAGAGGTTTAATCGAAAGTACATTGCCGCTGTTCCATATTCCGGATACGTTATTTTCGCTTCATACGTTGTGGATCATATTGCCGTATTCCTTCTCACTCTCTATCGTAGGAATTTTGGAGTCGCTTTTAACAGCTTCGGTCCTTGATGAAATGACAGATACCACAAGCAACAAAAACAAAGAGGTACGCGGTCAAGGCATTGCAAACATGGTGACAGGCTTCTTTGGCGGAATGGCAGGCTGTGCATTAATTGGTCAATCGGTTATCAATGTGAAATCAGGCGGCCGAACTAGGCTTTCCACCTTCGTAGCTGGCTCGTTCCTGCTCTTTCTTATTATGGTATTAAGTGATGTCGTCAATAAAATTCCGATGGCTGCTTTAGTCGGCGTCATGATTATGGTGTCTATTAGCACGTTTGATTGGAAATCAGTATTTCATATTCATAAAGTTCCACGTACCGATGCGTTAATCATGATCGTTACAGTAGTTATTGTTCTTATCACACATGACTTGTCCAAAGGCGTATTTGCTGGAGTTGTGCTAAGTGCATTTGTATTCGTTGGTAAAATGGCGAAAATCCGTGTTTCCATCGCAGGTGAACGCTCGAAGAATCTTACGTATCATGTAAGCGGACAGTTGTTTTTTGGGACAACCAGTCGTTTTGTGACTCTTTTTAATTATAAAGACGATCCAACACATGTGACTATTAACTTTAGCGGCTCGCATGTATGGGATCAATCCGCGGTGACCGCCATAGCGAAGGTTAAAAACAAATATGAGCAGCTGAACAAGAAAGTTTCATTTACGGGGCTCAATGAGGAAAGCAAATTAATTATACGTCATTTGGGCTTAACTTCATCAGGCGGTCATTAACAAACAAAGCTCATGCAAGTGCACCTGTCGGTGTGCTAACATGAGCTTTTCTAATCATTTTTTATTCCTGTTTTTCTTCCTTAACTAGCTTTTCCTTGGCTGTATCGATGAAGAAATCAAACAGCTCGTCATCTTCCTCTAACAAATCCTCAAGTGCCAGCAGTTCTTCTTCCTTGCCTGATTCATGAAGGAAAAACAAGCCATAACCCCACTCTTTGCCTCGCTTGCTGTGCAGTGCAATTTCATACTCATTCTTATGTCCTTCTACCCCGAATTGAACATTGCCTACGTAACCGTCTTCTTTCGAATACGTCATAGTGGCCTGTAATACATTGATGTTAATCACTTCTGTTCTTCCTTTCTCATCGTTCATTACGGTGCGAGCTGATTGATTTGATTTAACAGCTCGTTAATTTTGTTGATCGTATCTGGAATACCCGTCGATTCAAAAGCGGCTCTACCCTGCTCAATATTCGTTAGAGCTTGATCGATACCCTGCTGCAGCGTCGCGTTGTAATCGGCAATCGATTGATGGATATCTTTTGCGTAATCAGGTACCTGCAGTCCTTCATAATGGACAACCTGTTCCTTCAATGCAAGAAGCTTCTCCTTTAAATCCGTTCTTTTGTCCAAATCCGTCACTGCTTGCTCTGCAAGTGTATTCATATCTTGTCCGAAATCCGTTAACGTTTGTAAGTAATCCGTCGTTTCTGTTGCAAAATTTACCGTTTGACCTACTTGATCAATAATACCACACCCAGATGTCATTAGCATTATGGAGAGCAATATTATCGAAACGCCCCGTTTAATCATAAGCAACCTCCTTGTCATAATCAACCTACTACCGAGATGAACGCCTATTCGAGTTGATGCATACATTACTGTACGATTAACAGCTCATGCTGGTTTCGTGTATGTCACAAGGAGATGATCGAGATGGATATTCATTTATCGGCGATTCACTGGGTTTATTTGACCTTTATTATCGCAATCATTGGATTTATGCTGATGCGACGCGATACAACGCTTATTTGTATTGCCGGAATCTTAGGAATTGGAATACTAGCAACCACATCGGCAAGCGGTTCTGTAAGCGGTATTTTTAACAGCTTTATCTTTGCCATAAAAGAATTGCTGGGAACGATTTTAATTATATCCATCATCGTCGCCATGAGTCGTATCCTTATTCGAACCGGTATAAACGAGATTATGATATCTCCGTTTACCCGTTTTCTTAGAACACCCGCGCTCGCCTTCTGGGGAATCGGCTTAATTATGATGGTAACCTCATTTTTCTTCTGGCCTTCGCCAGCGGTTGCACTCATCGGTGCCGTCTTACTCCCTGTAGCTTTGCGTGTTGGGCTGCCTGCACTCGGAGCAGCAGTCGCGATGAATTTATTCGGACATGGCATCGCCTTGTCTGGTGATTATATCATCCAAGGCGCACCCAAGCTTACTGCGGATGCTGCTGGTATTCCTGTCAGCTCCGTCATGCAGGCCAGCATTCCGTTAGTCATTGTCATGGGGGTTGTCACAACCGTCGCTGCCTACTGGATAATGCGACGTGATCAGAAACTTGGTACATGGCGTGATGGACTTGTCCTTTCAGCCGCAGGGCCAGATCCATCAAACGACCCCAGCTTCGATGCCGACCGGAATGCGCTGTCACTGAGTACAAAGCGCTGGCTCGCAGCACTTATTCCTTTGTTATTCGCACTTGATGTGGCAGCCATGTTCGTGCTTAAGCTTCAAGGCGGTGATGCCACTGCGCTGATTGGCGGAACAGCCATACTCATTATGCTGTTCATTACAATGCTGACACACCGTGGCAAAGGGTTCGAGAAAACGACTAGTTATTTAATTGAAGGCTTCCTATTCGGCTTCAAAGTATTTGGACCGGTTATACCGATTGCGGCTTTCTTTTACTTGGGCGACTCTGGATTTCTGGCCATGTTCGGCGACAAGCTTCCTGAAGCGTCGCACGGAATAGTTAATGACCTCGGCATTGCCCTTGCTCATGTCGTGCCCGTTAATGGAGTTGTTGGCTCGATTACGTTAACAGTAGTCGGAGCAGTGACAGGCCTTGATGGCTCAGGCTTCTCTGGTATCTCGCTTGCTGGCTCGATCGCGCAGCTCTTTGGCCACGCCATAGGCTCCGGGATTGCCACTTTGACGGCTCTTGGTCAAGTTGCTGCAATCTGGGTAGGCGGCGGTACAATCATTCCTTGGGCGCTTATCCCTGCTGCAGCCATT
Source organism: Paenibacillus sp. 01T47 (assembly GCF_056398245.1). Lineage (NCBI taxonomy): Bacteria > Bacillati > Bacillota > Bacilli > Caryophanales > Paenibacillaceae > Paenibacillus > Paenibacillus sp. 01T47. Next base: position 356,389 of record NZ_JBFTPA010000006.1, on the reverse strand, counting down.
TGCGGGGTAGATCCTTTTGAACTTGCGCGTCGCAATTTAAAACCGGTGCTCATCGGTCTTTGTGTGACAACGATCGTTGCTATGTTCTTGATTTAGATCGCTTTCGTTGACGATAAAATACGGAGATGAGTGATACTACAGCAACACCGCCAAGGCCTATGTACCAGCCTTGTGTTAATGAGCTTTCCGTTTTCTGCAAGGGGATCTCCGGCTGCGGCGGCAATGAACCAATACCCAGCAGCTTGATATGTTCATTTGCTTCACTATGCAATAAAGTTGCGCTGCAGAGTGCATGTAGCGATTTTCCAGTTGTTTTTGCGTAAACCAAATAACGTTCTCCTTCTTTAAACGTATAGCCACAGCTGTCTTTGCTTTCAGCCGTTTTCACTTCAAGCGTTGGAGCAACATGTCCTTTCCACACTTCATTGACTTGGAAGCTGGCTTTGACCGCTCTCTCAGAGGAGCGAAACAAGGATTGTGAGGATGTTTTAACGGAAGTTGCCGTTCCTTCAAACACTGCGTCACTTTTGATTTTGCTCTCCTCCACCGTACCTGGTTTTACGCAAGAACAGGCTTGGACATTCGATGGCATAATCAATAAGCTGCTAATAAAAAATATGAAAATGAATCCAACTGAAAGTCTCTGTTTTTTATTAATCATATCTACTCCCCCAACCTTTTCTCTATAGCAGGCATTTATGCCTTTAGGTTAAGACGGTTTCTTTTGGGAAAATGTTTCATTTATAGCAATGAAAAAGCTGTTTCTCCCGTAGTGGAAGCTACGATCGAAACAGCTTTTTTAGTTATTATCCTTTTGCCTTTTGCTTGGATTCCTCTACTAGCGATACTTTTGCTGGCCAGAACGCTCTCTTGCCTAGTAAAGTCGTAATAGCCGGTACGAGGAATGGACGAACGATAAAGGTATCCATTAATACCCCAATCGCTGTTATGAGGCCAAACTGGACAAGCACTTGGATAGGAAGCGTCGCAAGCACGGCAAACGTAGCTGCAAGAATAAGTCCTGCTGAAGTGATAACACCGCCCGTTTCGCTAACCCCTTCTTTGATGGCTTGCTTCAGCGGCAGCGTTTTGCTCTTTTTCCAAATGCTTGAGATCATAAATATATTGTAGTCTTCACCAAGCGCAATGAGGAAAACGAATGCATAAAGCGGAATTGCACCTTGAATGGCGTCAACGCCCATGATGTAATGCAGGATCACCCAGCCCAAGCCTAGTGCGGCTGCATACGACAGCAATACAGTGCCGATTAAGTATAATGTTGCAGTAATGGATCTTAAATAAGCAAACAGCAGAATCATGATGAGTCCGATAACTAAAGGAATAATGACATTATTATCATGATCCGTCAGCACCTTAGCATCATATTGTGTAGCTGTCTGGCCAGCGATCCATACTTTTTGATCAGCCTCAGCAACGTTTCCATTCGTAAGCGCAGCTTCTGCCGCCGCACGGAGTAACGGAATCGTCTCCATTGCTTCCTGGGAATATGGATTCGTATTCAAGATGACCGTATACGATAGTAAATTAGGGTCATTAACGCTCGGCTGCGGCTCCTGAACATGATCTACAAGCGGGACAGCAGCAAGTTTTTCTGCTAACTCAGGTACTGCACCATCCGTCGCAGCAACCACTGTAATCGGCGCTAAATCTCCTGGCGTAAATGACTTCGAAATCACTTCAAACCCTTCTCTTGAAGGCATATCCTCTGGAAAAGAAGACAGCAGATCATAAGTAAATTTAATTTGACTGGAGAAGCTTGCGAAAATTCCTAGTATCAAAACAGAGGTGATAACGACCATCCACGGCTTCGTTATTACGAGATTTCCAATTTTGGAGCCGAGCTTTTTCTCCGAATTCGGCTTACGGTACACTTTTCCTTTTTTGTCCGCATGTGCATGCCCCATCGCATCTGTACGCGGGATAAACGGGTAAAAGGAAGCTCTTCCAATAATCGAAAGCAATGCCGGAACCAGCGTCAAACTTGCGATTCCCATAATAAGGATCGATAAACTGAATGGAATTGCGAAGCGATCATAAGCACCGTACTTAGCCGCAAGCAAAGCTAGCAAAGAAAGAACTACCGTAAAGCCGCTCATTGCAATAGCACCTGAGGCGTCCTTGAACGATCGTTTTAGTGCTTTCATTTTGTCACTTTCACGAGTAAGCTCTTGACGGAAATGCGAGATGAAAAATAAACAATAATCAGTACCCGCTCCGAATAAGAGCACAGTCATAATGGATATAGCTTGACCATCCACCGTTATCCAGCCTTCACCTGCCATAAAGCCAAGCAATGGTCCTGTAACAGCATAAGCAAATCCAACACCAATTAGTGGAATGATAGCAAGAATCGGTGAGCGGTAAATGAGGAGCAGCAAGACTAGTACGATAAGTACTGTTGCGATCATCAGTGATACATCCGCTCCTTTGAACAAATCGGTTGCATCAACCGAAATACCAACTGGACCACTGACACGCACGCTTAATTCAGCATCATCATCGATAGGTATGGAAAAAGGTTCTTTACCTGATGCTTCTCCGATGATAGCTTTAATGGACTCAATATTTTCCTTCAAAACTTCAGTTTCTGTTGCTTCACCGAACTGAATCGGCTGAACGAGTGTCGTTCCGTCCTCAGAAGCAAATTTTTGCAAAGCAGGTAAAGGCATTTGATGAAGAGGTATAACCTCGCCTTGCTCTTTCAACGGATTTTCAACAATCTTCTGCGTCGTTTTTTGAATAAGCGCATAATCCGCTTCTGTTAAGCCGCCTTCTCGATGCCAGACCACCAATGCTGGAATGCCAGAGGAGCTTGGAAACTTATCTTTTATTAACTCATCAGCGACAACGGACGGGCTGTCAGCCTCTAGGTTTGGAGCATTGCTTACTTCTTTGTCGCCCACAGCTGGCAGAAATACAGTTACCAGCCCGGCTAATACAATCCACGCAACTAATGTTATCCACCTTGTACGTCGTCCAGCGACCATTCCTGCTAATCTTTCGATCATTTGACAAATCCTCCATTTCACATTACGACTAATATCGTTTAAAATTAACTCAAGCGATAATTTAATTATATATACCGAAAGGTTAATTAATCAATTCATATTTATTACAATTTGATGAATGGAGGGCATGTCGATGAGCGAGGACCAAATAAAACGCAAACCAGGCCGGCCCAAAGGCACAGGTTCAATTCAGACGATGCAGCAAATTTTGCGCACAGCAGCCTTTTTATTTATGGAGCAAGGTTTCGAAAAAGTTTCATTAGAAAGTGTAGCCCAAGCATGCGGGGTTACTAAAGCAAGCGTTTATTATTATTTTAATAATAAAAGCGTTTTGTTCACGGAATGTCTTCAATTTGTTCTAAAGATGGCTTATGATCAAACTTCAAAAATTGTTAGCAGCACCGGGTCACTGAAGGAAAGAATGCTTGTTGTTGCTGAGCGCCATATGAACAATGCTCATGTTGAGTTTGAAACGATGATGCGGGAAGCATCCAGCGGTTTGACTGAGGAGCAAATAACGAGCATTCGTACGAGTGAGCAAGCGATACACGAATTAATTGGGAGTGTATTTCAGAAGGCAATGGACGAGGGCGAAATCAAACGGGGTGATTCGATGTTGCTTGCTCATGTCTTTACAGCTATGTTAACGGTACGAAACCGTAAAGAAATCATTAATAATGAAAAAACAGTGGAACAAGCCGCGTTCGAAATCGTAGAACTATTGTGGGCAGGACTAGAGCCTCGCTCGCAATCTTATTAAATGGAGGTTTTTTAATGCTTAAAACCGCAATGGGTCGTCTGCGGGTCGTTGGTTTCATCGAAGGGTTATCTTTTCTATTACTACTTTTAATAGCAATGCCCCTCAAATACTGGGCTGATATTCCAGAACCTGTGACTATTGTAGGCGGACTTCATGGCCTCTTATTCGTTCTTTATATCCTTGCTGTCTTCCATGTTTGGATTAAACACCGCTGGTCGATTCTCAAGGCAGCAGCAGCGTTTATCGCAGCTTTCCTTCCATTTGGCACATTTATTCTTGATAAGAAGCTGCTTCGCGATCAATAAGTTAAAGAGGTTATTCCGAGCAATTGGAATAACCTCTTTTTTTATACTAATGATGGAAAAATGAAGTGAACTCGCCTACTAAGCATGATAGAATAAATGTAAAACTAAAGGAGAGTGTTTCATGATGGGTATTATTATAAATAGAGTAGGAGCAATCTTTGTTACGGTCAGCGATATTGAAAAAGCTCGTGAATGGTATTGCTCCATTCTTGAATTGGAGCCTACCTATGATATCATTGCAGGTCATTTATGCTGTATTCCTTTAGATAACAACGGCCAAAACCTTGTTTTAGACAGTAAAATCTATACAGAAGATACTTATGCAAGAACACCTATTTTTCATTTTAATACGGATGACATCCATGCTGCTTTTCAGTTCATGCGTGATAAGAATGTAGAGCTTGTAAGCGAAATTGAACATGGTCACTTTTTCAGCTTTAAAGACCCCGACGGAAACCTGCTTATGGTTTGCAAATGCTAAAAAAATAGCTAACTGCATTGATTATAGGCCTAACCAAAACCTTTTAATAATATTGCCATTTTCCTCTACGAATTCTGATTCCAACACGCCACCGTTTTTTAAAATCGTTTTTTCTGAGCCGGTATTCCCTTTATCACAAACAACTAGAACTTTTTGATGACCCCAATCTTTTAACAGCTCCAACGTATTTGATAATATGATATTGGCATACCCTTTTCTTCTCTCCGATGGACGAACGCCATATCCGATATGGCCGCCTTGATTGAGCAGTTTTTCATTCAATCGATGCCGAATATTAACCGCTCCTACAATTAAGTTGTCCTCACTTAGGAGCCAATAAGTGGTATGAGGAACACGATCACTGCTTGATATTTTGGATTCAGTATCTTCAGCATACAAAAAATCTAACATGGCATTAAAATCTTCCGGTTCTCTCTCAATGACCCACGGCACCATATCTTCACCGCTCTTTATCCAGTCCTCATAAAAGGATATATACGCTTCGCGGTATTCGATCGTTGGTTTAATTAATATCGCTGATTTCGGCATAAGCACGCTCCACTCCGATGATTTTTACCAAATTAACACATTTAATGAATAGGGTCAATCTTATTTCATCGATGATTCATCGTGCTCTTCATAACAAAGAAGACTAAGGCATAACGCCCTAGTCTTCTTTTGCTTAATTTATACTTATTAGTTATGGAATTGTTGACCATCATGAACAGCCTTTACATAACCTGCACGAATTACGAAATCTCCGAAATGCTCGCCCGTTTCCCGTTCCTTCGCATACTGATTAATAATCGGTTTTAAAGTATCGAGAATTTCGGTCTCATCAATATTTTCACGGTAAAGCTTGTTTAGTCTATCACCTGCATAGCCTGCGCCCATATACATATTGTATTTGCCGAGTGCCTTGCCGATAAATGAGATTTCTCCAAGCGCTGGTCTTGCGCAGCCGTTCGGGCATCCAGTCATCCTAATGTTGATCTCCTGGTCACGCAGTCCTGCTTCATTAATAATCGGCTCCAGCTTATCGATCAGTGTTGGAAGGTAACGTTCTGCTTCCGCCATAGCAAGACCGCAAGTCGGCAACGAAACACAAGATAATGAGCTTCGGCGCAGCGCAGAGTGCTGCGTACCGTCCGTAAGTCCGTATTGCTCTGCTAGCTCCGTAATTTTGCGTTTCTTCTGGCTGCTGACATTACCGATAATAAGATTCTGATTCGGAGTAATGCGGAAGTCGCCTGTATGAACTTTAGCGATTTCGCGTAAACCCGTCATTTGCGGGTTGCCTTCTTGATCCTCAATACGTCCGCTTTGGATAAACAACGTCAAATTCCATTTGCCGTTGCTTCCCTTTAGCCAGCCATAACGGTCTCCGTTATTTTGGAATTGATAAGGACGTACCTCTTCAAGCTGCCAGCCAAGACGGTTTTGCAGCTCGGTTTTGAACCAATCAATCCCATGACGGTCAATCGTATACTTAAACCGAGCGTTTTTGCGAACCGAACGGTTGCCATAGTCACGTTGAATCATAACGGTCTTCTCGGCAAGCTCCACAATTCGCTCTGGCGGACAGAAGCCAATCACTTTACCAAGCTGCGGATAAGTCGTTGTATCGCCGTGTGTCATCCCCATACCGCCGCCAACGGAAATGTTAAAGCCCTTCAGCTTGCCATCTTCCACGATTGCAATGTAGCCGATGTCTTGAGAGAATACATCTACATCATTAAAAGGCGGAATCGCAAATCCAATTTTGAACTTACGCGGCAAATATACAGGTCCGTAGATAGGCTCTACTTCCGCTCCATCCTCTTTACCATCGATTACTTTTTCTCCGTCCAACCAAATTTCATGATAAGCGCGAGTACGCGGTGCCAAATGATCATTCACTTGACGTGCCCAGTAGCTAACTTCCTCATGATGGTTCGATTGAAAAGGATTTGGACTGCACATAACGTTCCGATTGACGTCACCGCAGGCAGCAAGAGTAGTCATCAGCTCGCTATTGATTTTTTGAAGCGTAGGCTTCAAATTCCATTTCAAAATGCCATGCATTTGGAACGTTTGACGTGTCGTGAGACGCAAAGTCCCGTTGCCGTACTTGTGAGCTAGTTCATCCATGGCAAGCCATTGATTAGAGGTTGCTACACCGCTTGGCAGTACTACCCGGATCATGAATTGAAATGCGGGCTCCAGCTTCTGCTTTTCACGCTCGTTGCGCAAATCTCTGTCATCCTGCATATAACTTCCATGAAACTTCAACAACCGATTGTCATCCTCAGGCAAACCGCCTGTAATCGGATTTCTCATCGTTTCTACTAATGCGCCGCGCAAATAGTTGCTTTCGCTTTTGATATGCTCAACTTCACTTGGCGGTCCACCGATAGGTTTTACCAACTGCTCTTTCGCCATTGTTGCTGTCTCCTCTCGCAATCATTCAAGTACTCTTGTTGTTATCTATTTATTAATAAACATCACGTTGGTAGCGTTGTTGATCCTGCATATCATTCAAATAAGCTGCCGCTTGCTCAGCGCTTAATCCGCCCTCTTGCTCAATAACAGTTAATAGAGCCGTATGCACATCATGTGCCATATGTTTCTCATCACCGCAAATATAAACATAAGCGCCGGCTTGAAGCCATTCGAATAGTTCACGGCTCTTCTGCAGCAAACGATGCTGTACATATACCTTCTCTTCCGTATCGCGGGAGAAAGCCACATCAAGTTTGGTCAAGACGCCGTCTTTAAGCATTCTTTGCCAATCGGTCTGATATAGGAAATCCGTAACAAAGTGGCGATCTCCATAGAACAACCATGATTTTCCTTCTGCGCCAATTTCCTCGCGCTCTTCAAGGAATGCACGGAATGGAGCAACACCAGTACCTGGACCAATCATAATAATTGGAGTATTCGTATCCGCAGGCAGCTTGAAATTCGGATTTTGTTGAATATAGATCGGCAGACTGTCGCCTGGTTGTACACGCTCTGCACAATGTACGGAGCATACCCCATAACGCTCACGACCATGAGACTCATAACGAACAGCTCTCACGGTAAGATGAACCTCATCCTCATTCGCTTTAAAACTGCTGGCAATGGAATAAAGTCTTGCAGGCAGCTTACGCAAGATAGCAACAAATTGTTTTGCGCTTCCTTGCCATGGCTCAAAATCCTGCAATAAATCAAGCAGATCACGACCGTTAATGTAGCTTCTAAGCGCTTGCTCTTGCCCTTGAACTAGCAGTTCACGAAGTGCTGAGTTCGAAGTCAGTTCGGCTGCTTGCGTGATCAGCGGTTTCGTTAGAGCTGTAATTTCATAATACTTAAGTAGAGCTTCACGCAATGAGCCCTGCTCACCGCTCTTATTGATCGGAACAACTTCTTCAGCATTCCAATTCATTTGCTTAATAATTGCATCCACTAGCTCTGGATGATTTTCCGGATAAATACCAAGGCTATCTCCTGGTTCATATTGTAAATTAGAGCCTTCAAGCGACAGCTCCAAATGACGAGTTTCCCGATCAGAGCCGCGGCCATTCAAGTTAATATTCGCAAGAACTTCAGCCTTAAAAGGGTTGTTTCGCGAATAGGCGGATTGTTCTGGTGTTGTTTCGCTGCTTGTTTGCGCTATAGCTGCAGTCGTTCCCGAGGCAGCATTCAAACGATCATTTAATGAGCTGATAACCTCTGCTGACCAGCCAGCAACAGCCTCATCGTAATCGAGATCACAATCTACACGAGGAACAAGACGTTTTGCACCAAGCTCTTCAAGACGTTGATCAAAGTCTTTACCCGTTTGACAGAAAAATTCATACGACGTATCGCCAAGCGACAAGACAGAAAAGCTTACGTTTTCTAGCTGCGGAGCTCGCTTGCTGTAAAGGAACTCGTGGAAGCTCTTCGCATTATCCGGCGGTTCCCCTTCACCATGAGTACTGACAACCAAAAACAGGTTTTCGACTTTTTTCAAATTGTTCGTCTTAAACTTGTTCATTGGCGCAAGTGTTACTTGCAGACCCTGTTCTTCCAGCTTGCGCGATAAGCTGGTAGCTACCCGCTGGCAATTGCCGGTTTGAGAGCCAAACAGTACAGTAACCTCACGGGAAACCGCTGGTTGACTGATAGCCGAAATGACTTCTGCAACTGCTGCTCCTTCGGAGACAGCCTGCACATCCGCACTAATCGTTAATGGACCTGCTGATGCTTGACGAGCAAACAAATAACCTGTCAGCCAAATTTGCTGAGACTCCGTTAGTGATGGTACAAGGCGATTCAGAAGGTCAACTTGCTCTTGATTAAAAGGACTGTTCGTTACCTGAAGTTGCAACAATATCCACCTCTCATAAACATAAAATCATCATTAGTTTTCATAGTCAGACAAGCAAAACGCCATCGGCGTCCTCTAGACGCTGAAGCAGCTTTGACGGAGAAATATAAGCCCTTTATAAGCTAACAAACTTATAAATTCTTATATTTTAAAATTAGTGCTTCAGAAGTGCTTCAATAATTATTAACCTAACATAATCAGACAAATCCATCAACGATGATTTCATGCTCCTAAATTACAATTTTATGGAAAAAGATCGTTATTCATCCACAAAACAAAGAAATCAGGGCAATTTGCCCTGATTATCTCGGATTTATTAGAAAAAATGATCGATTGGATATAAATTAATGATAGTTGATCCAAGCGAATTTTTGCTACATTATATGTAGTTGAAAATCATTCTCGATAATTTTGTCGAAAATCAGTGTTTTCTCCATTTATAAAATAATAAAATAAAAAAGTGCTGCGAGCGCAAAACGATAATAGGCAAACCATGAAAGCCTAATTTTTTTCATCATGTTTATAAACGTTACGACCGCAATCATACCTACAACAAATGCAGCTATTAGCCCAATTAGAAAGAGAGGCAAATCCGACATCGTGAGAAACTCTCGGCTTTTAAGTAGGTCTATTCCACTCGCTCCAGCCATAATCGGGACGGATACTAAAAAAGTAAACTCTGCCGCAGCCTTCTGGCTTACACCAAACAGCATGCCGCCAGATATCGTCGAGCCTGAACGCGAGAACCCCGGCCATAATGCGAGTATCTGAAAACATCCAACAGCAAAGGCCTGCTTGTAGGTAATGTCATCAAGCTCCTCTGCAGTCGGCTTCTTTCGTACACGATCGGCGATAATCATCAGTATTCCGCCCGCCACAAGACCAATCAGCACCTTCTCAGCAACGAACAACTCGCCTTTTATAAATGAATGAAGCAGAACAGCACAAGCTCCCGCCGGTGCCATTGCAATAATGATGTGAAGAGCATTCAAACCCGAATTTTTGCCTACCTTGAAATTAAGTAAACTCGCAAACCGATTTCGGTATAACACAAGCACAGCCAGCACTGCGCCAAATTGAATGACCACCTCAAAGGTTTTCGCTCGATCACCTGTAAAATTCAACAGCTCCGCTGTTAAAATCAAGTGACCCGTTGATGAAACTGGTAAAAACTCAGTAAGGCCCTCCACGATACCCATAATAATCGCATTAATTAGATCGCCCAACGCCCAATCTCCTCCTAGAAATAGACTGAAAATTACTCACTCTATACAAGCCTATGCATGTCCGTAGGTTCCCATTTCATTTTCGATCAAATCAGTATGAATTTCGATTTTCCGGATTCGATTGTCGTCACGTTCACGAATAATGAAGGTCATATTCCCATAGGTCCACGGCTCTCCGATAGGAAGCTCGGGCTTCTGATTAAAGAGCCAACCGCCTACTGAATCTACTTCTTCACTTTCAAGATCAGTTCCTGCAATTTCGTTCCAATCACTAATTAGCGCCTTGCCGTTAACCAAATAACGCTGCTGCTCAATATATTCGATTTCTTTCACTTCATCCTCATCGAACTCATCACGGATTTCCCCTACTATTTCTTCTATGATGTCTTCGATGGTGATGAGCCCCGCCGTTCCACCATATTCGTCCAACAAAATTGCAATTTGAACGCGTTCCTGCTGCATTTTGCGGAGCAGCTTATTGATCGGCATGACTTCAGGAACTGACATAACGGGCTGAAGCAGAGATGTTACGTCGATATCTCGGTTTGTTTCATAGCGGAGAAAAAATTGCTTTGTATTTAATATCCCAATGATGTTGTCTTTGCTTCCTTTGGCCACAGGGAAACGTGTGTATTGCTCTCTTATTATAATTTCGAGGTTCTCTGCGCGAGTATGATCCACATACAAACAGGCCATATCCGTCCGAGGAACCATAATCTCTCTCGCAAGCCGCTCATCAAACGCAAAAATCCGGTTGACATAGCCATACTCACTTTTATTAATTTTCCCGCTCTCATAGCTTTCCGACAAAATGATGCGGATTTCCTCTTCGGAATGAGCCTCATGCTCATTCGCTGGCTTTAAGCCCAGCAATCTTACCAAGGAGTTAGCAGATCCGTTGAGAAGCCAAATAAACGGATACATCACCTTATAAAAAACGATGATAATTGGAGCTGTAAACTGACTGACTTCTTCCGATTTAATGATGGCTAACGTTTTGGGAGCAAGTTCTCCTAGCACGACATGCAAGTACGTTACAATGATGAAGGAAATGACAAACGAAAGCACCGAGCTTAGCTCGCCCTCGATATGTATCCGATCAAATAACGGGTGCAATATAAGCTCAATCGTTGGTTCTCCCAACCATCCGAGGCCAAGCGCCGTAATCGTAATGCCGAGCTGGCAGGCAGATAAATAACCGTCAAGCTTGCTCGTTACCTGCTCAACCGCTCTAGCATTTTTCATGCCCTCTGCTACCATCTGATTGACGCGGCTTGATCGCATACGAATAATTGCAAATTCAGTCGCGACAAAAAAAGCTGTAAATACGAGCAATAATACGAATAGTGCAAGCTTTAAAACCATCGTCTTCTCCCTTTTGCAATGGAGATGCTACTAGTAGCCCACCTCAACTGATGCATTAACGATGTAAATCAAATCGTTTTTATCATCTTTGTCCGGCAGTACTACACCGCTAGTCGTCAGCATGCCGCCGTGTATGACTTCTACAGTCACTTGTCCATACGGCAGCACTGCTTTTACCTGCTCAACGTCAAGAAGCTCATGATCACAAGGAAGTGCAAGCCTTACCCGCACCTTCATGTTATCAAGCGTTCCTCCTGGCAGTACGGATCGCAGTCCGGGCATCGAGTTATGATGAATCGCGTTTTGTACCGCGCGCACCGATGCCTTTGTAATATTTTGACCGTGTAGATCGCATCCCATGCCTATTTCTATAAAAAATAAGTTGTCCACTTAAATATCCTCTCCTTCAAAGTGAAATTTCATACGTACTAGATGACTTACCATGGAACATCATCGTTATTGCCTGAGCCTTCTCCAGCAGGGGTGTAGCTATATCCGGAATCCGCATCCTCAGCAGGCTTCTTGCTTCCGATACGCGGCATAACATCAACCAGATCAAGCGGCTGGACGAGCTCAACCGGCGACATGCCTTTATCGAATTGGAAGGAATCCCCTTCAATTACGACGACTTAACGTCCGTTATGCTTGGCAAAATGGATGCTGTCGCCAAAGTCAGCAAGCAGTCCTTTTACTGTAACGTCGCCTAGTTTAAATGTAAAAGGTAAATCCGGCTTCTGCTCTACTAATGCCGCTGCTGCAACTCCTACCTGCTCCGGCGTCCACCACTCCTGAAGGTCGCGCTTCTCACTTGCCGCCCACACCTCAACCGCATTTTCTTCCTCGCGGCGCTCCGAGCTTTCATCCTCTTGCCACTTATCCGCAATATATTGATGAACCATCTCCACCACTTGCTCACCCATGACCTCAGGCAAAGGCTTCTCATAAGAAACATATTTTAAGAAATCTTCAAAATATCGAGCGTGCGACGCCTGATGAATTTTTAGCTCCCAATGCTCTAGCATGCCCTCCTCTGGCATATGCGGATACTGAATCGATTTGATGCTGCGAGCAGATATCGCCATCTCCACCTGGGAGATTAGGCTTTTTTCATCCGAAATACGAGCAATCTTAGGCTCAAAATCACATTTCAGCAAAAATAAAAACGGCTCATCGAAATACGTATTAAGCTTGGATAACGCAATAATAAATGCGCCTCCCCTTACTGCACTCGTATCCATGTAGATTCGAACGAGCTCGTCGGCAATGCCGATAAAGCGCTCCTTGGAATCCGCGTCACGCAGTCGCTGAAATAAATTGTAGTTCTGATTGCTACCGAGTTCATAACCGGGCTCGACCATAAATCGACCAATCTTCGTTGGCGCGCCTGCTGAGTTAGGATTGCGCTCTACTTTTCTTTTGACGATCCGTTTAAATTCATCATCCAAAAACCTTTGAATTTCACTATCTTCATACGTGTCCTCTTCTAAAGTCTGATAATGCTTAAACCGTTTTCCTGATGATGTGGCACTCTCTTCACCATCGGTATGAATAACGAAAAAGGATAAATATTGCATATTAAAATCCACGTTTATAATTCCTCCAAACAAGCTGATGTCATCTACTTAGAATAGCATATCTCGCCTCTTCGCGACATCAGATGAGAGAACCAATCACATTAATCTCTCAACTGAATCTGATAGAATTTCAAACATGTTCCAAGTGTATTTCAAACCCTTGATAATAATATCTTGCACAACATGTACAATGTTTGTAGAATGTTGTGAAGGCTATTTTTGCTTACTATAAGCATTCGAACGAATGAAGGAGAATCTCGACATGACAGAACGTAACACCATGCTACATATGACTACCCAGGTATTGGACAAGCGAGCTGTTCTTACAGCTATTGAGCAGTCGCTCGCCATGATCGAATTCGATGTTCAAGGGAAGGTTTTATGGGCAAACGAAAATTTTGCGCAAGCTATGGGATATCACTCCTCAGAAATGCCAGGCATGCTGCATAAGCAATTTTGTTCGCAACAATTTGTGAATAGCACTGCGTATGCCAAACTCTGGGAAGACTTGCGCAATGGACTACCCTTTCAGAATAAAATTTTGCGGATTACAAAAACCGGAAATGCAATCTGGCTGGAGGCCACTTACATGCCGGTCAGAGATGAAGAAGGCCGTGTTATTGCGATTTTAAAAATGGCAACCGATATTAATGCCCGCGAACAGGCTACTTCTCAGATGACAGAAAATTTGCTAAAAATGTCCGAGGAGCTGCTCAGCCGTGCCCAAGAAGGGATATCACACAGCCAAGAAGTGGAAGCGGCAATTGAAAGAGTGGCTGTAGGTGCAAGCGATAATATGACTGTTCTCCACCTTCTGGAACAACAAACAAGCTTCATTCGTAAAATCGTTCGTACCATCCGCGACGTTGCGTCGCAAACGAATATTTTATCTTTAAATGCGGCAATCGAAGCTGCACATGCCGGTGAGCATGGCCGGGGCTTCAATGTGGTCGCGATAGAGGTGCGCAAGCTGGCTGGTCAAGTCCAGGAAGCAACCAAAGAAGTAAATGGGTATGTAGAAGATATCGTAAACCATGTTCATGAGGTCGTGAACGGCACCAAACTCTCACAAGAGGTCGTTGCGGAAAGCCAGCTGCGCATTCAACGGGCTGTCGATGAATTCATCAGCATTGGAGAAGCGGCGCGGCAGCTGGATATGCAGGCGAAAGAGCTTAAAAATACGATATAGCAATCATCTTCAGCATGGCCCGAAATGAGATGAATATGATTCTCCCGTACGGCCTCAAGCTGTTTCTACTCCCCTTACACGATTAATTATGTAATAAATGTTATACATTAGGTGCGCTTTTTCGCTCCTTTATTCCTGCATGCTCTCTATAATTTCACTAACACAACGTTCGATATCCTTATTTGAGCAATCAAAAGTTATATCACTATACTTCATGTATAGCGGCAATCTTTCCTCATAAACGTCCTTCAGGCTATTTCCTTTCTTCATTACAATCCCTCTGGTTGTTATGTTTATGAGCCGCTTTTGAATTTCTTCATATGGGACATGTAAATACACAATCTGCCCAACCTGTTTCAGGGCATTCATAGCTTTATTTGAATAGATAACACTTCCACCTGTAGAAATCACACAATTATTCAGTTCCAGTTCAGAAACGATTTTCTCTTCGATTTCCATAAATTTGTCGATACCCTCATGATCAATTATTTCTTGCAGCAACCTACCTTCTAGTTGTTGAATAATAAGATCTGTATCGATGAAATCCATTCCTAAAGCTTTTGCAAGCAATACACCTAAAGTGCTTTTACCCGCTCCTGACATACCGATTAGTACGATATTCATATTTTTCCGCACCTTTGTAATGCCTCCATCTTCCCTTTAAAATAACCTCAAAGTAGCACGGGAAGGCTGTCATCCTACCGGCTGCCTCGTTCAGTTAATTGTTCAGATCATTGTTTACCTAATCCTTTACAGAGTTTGTCAGCCGCTTGTTGATTAACTCATCAATTTGATTGATTGCTTCTTCACTTAAGAAATATGACTTTTGTACTTCAAGATCTGTAATCATTTTTAGAGGTTTGCTATTCCAGTATCGAAAACGTTGCTCTGAGGATGAATATTTTACGACAATGTCGTAGTTCGGTCCGATAGCAACAACCTCCCCTGTAGCTCTAACCGCATCTTTTATTGCTTCTGAAAATGCTTGAAATTCATTTTTCTCGGTAAGAGTCGCTAATGGTTTAGGCATTGGCTCTAAATCTATGCCATCAGGTTCTATGATAACAATTTCCTTTATTTCATTCACTGGCAATTGTGCAAATGGCAAATTTTCTTCAACTACAGTATTTACGGAAGTTCGGTTTGATGCTGCGGGATCAGACTTTGTGGAACAACCAGATATACAAACCGTAATAAACAATACCAAGCAGACAAACTTTTGCACAAGAACCCCTGCCTCTCTAACATTCAAATTAAAAGTACACACATCTACTTCGACGTATGTTAATAATTTTATGTTGCGTAATTTTTGAGGATCTCCTGCTAAGATTCGTTCGAATTAATTACCCATATGCACAAAAAAATGGTTGCCAATCACTCAAAATGAAATACATTTTTGTTGTCTACATTAAATCCATTCAATATGAAACCAGGATAAACCTCGCTATAACGATCTTGCAAAGCAAACCATAGCTTAGTCCCATTTTGTAGCTCCACTATTTCTGCATCTTTATCAATATGTTTGTTTGTACCTTTATCTTCGATATGAAGTCTGGCAATCGACTGTTCATTTATAATGCCATAATAAAGCTGGTACTGCTTATCTTCTTTTTTTGCATTGTTATCAAGGTTAACCCATCCCCAGTCAACATCCCTCTCCGAAGAAAACGGCACCGTACCGCCGCCGAAGCCCCATTTATACCTATTTCCCTCATTATAAACAATACCAGCATCTATGCCTCCGCTTGGATTTTCATAAAATAAAATGACTCCTTTTTCCACTTCATATTGATGATAAATTTGTTTGGATTGTATTCCAGCGTGTTTCATAGCTTCATCTATCGATTTATAGCCGAGTTTAAGGCAACTTGAAAGGATAAGAAATATCGCCAAAAGAAGCAGCATTTTGAATCTCATCACATACCCCCTTTTCTTGGTTTACCTAAAATAAAATGTGCAAGACACCCCAATGCCTGCTCATCCTTATGTATGATTCTTATATCGTTTAACGTCAGCTAATAAAAGTCTCTCAGTTGATTACAGTTTACTAAAATTAACATTCCTAGATAGTATGTGCGACCAACATATTGCCATCGGGATCAAAAAATTTCAAAAATCTTCTTCCTTCCTCGCCTGGCGGTGCTTTTGGGTCACCATGTACCTTGACGCCAGCTTCAGATAGCTTTCTGCAAAGCTCATCCATATCCTCTACCTGAAAACCAATGCTCGGAAACGGTTCGCCGTTAACTGTAAACGTTGATGATTCCTTATCTGAAGACTGCCATAAAAAGATATGTGTTTTATCTCCCTTAAAGCCTATAATAGCAAATTCACCGAAATTAGCATGTAACGTACAATCGAGATTGGTAATATACCATAAAGCTGCATCCTCCAAGTTTTTCACTGGAATCTGTACATGGCTAATAAATTTTCCCATAAAGAGCCTCCTTATTTTTTTAGTCTCCTATTAAAACAATCAGGCATTCATAATTTTCTCTGCAAAAGCAAGTTCATCTCAAAATTCGACTTCACATGCTTAAAATAAAAAAATAGAGGAGATTAGCCCAATTCATGAACTAACATTCCTCTATTTATCTTACTACATTTCATACATTATTTCCTTAATATGGAGCAGCTTGCGCTCGATAAGCAGGCGTTCGTTCCGCATCATCAAAGCTGCGATGCCATATGCCCGTTGTAGCGGGTGACATAGGCGGTATAAGCCATGACCAACGACCGGTCACAGCTCTACCCTGCTCCTGCTCTTGCTTCTCAAAACGTAGAAACTGCTCCGATGCTGTATGATGGTCAACAATGCTGACGCCCTGCTTTTTGAATGAATACAGTACAGCTACATTAAGCTCCGTTAAAGCACGGTCCTTCCATAACGAAGTATTCGTTGACATATCAAATTGAAAAAGCTTTGCAACATTCGGCAGCTGATTATAGCGACTGGTGTCCGATAGGTTTCTCGCTCCGATTTCAGTACCCATGTACCATCCATTAAAAGGAGCAGCCTTATACAAAATTCCACCAATTTCAAGCTCCATATCGGATATAAAAGGAACGGCGTACCACTGCAATGCGAGCTGCTCGAACTCCTGATTTTCAGGATGCGTCAACGCAACCTCTAGCACGTTCTCTTTAGGCAGTTCATACCATTTAGGCGATTTTCCTGAAAGCGAAATGACTAGCGGAAGCACGTCAAATCGACTACCTTCCCCCTTCCAGCCCAGCTTCTCACAAACAGCTGTAAAGGCTGCGGAGGCAGGATCGCCAATAATAGCTTCCCCCTCGCGGTAACCTGCATAACGTACAAGCTGATGATTCCAAATTATTACGTTATTTTGGGAGTGGCTGGCCGGAAAAATCGTAATAGCTGGCCTAATCCTACCTCCATTTGTTGCATAGCTCATATGTTGGAAGATTCGTTTTGCAGCGTCTTGTTCATCCACTATATCGCGTGCATCGAATACTTCCAGCGTCTGCCAAAACAATCGACCGATACAGCGGTTATTGTTCCGCCACGCCATCTTTGCACCATGCCTTAGCTCTTCATACGTATGTGTATAATAACCAGTATCCTCTAATTGCTTCAGCACTTCATCAATTCGCCGCTTCGCTTCTTCTTCGGTTTTTCCAAGCTCATAATACGCTTCACCTAGAAAAGCAATCGCTTGCTCGGCTATGGTCTTTCTCATGCTGCTCGTCGTCATTATGCTTTCGCCTCATTTTCCCCCAGCTTTATCAATACTCTGCGTTTTCGATACAGCATGGTTGCTGCTTCTGCAACATCATTCAGCATGCCCCGATTGATGAACGCTCCGAATAACATGCCTGCCACAGGTATCATTTGAAATAGCTTCTTCCAGCCAAAATTGTCCCGATAAACAGCAACCACTTCACTCCAGCCCTGCAGCTGCGACAGCATTTGATTGCTTCGGTTCATTTCCTCATAAGCACTGAGCTCATCAAGTATCGCTTTTTTCCCTACAATATCTGAAGAAGCAAATTGCATTACTTTAACTGCAAATACACGTTCTTCCTTGCTTTTTGGATCAAATCCATAGCAAATCGCAATTTCTTGAATGATCTTCAGCGATAAGCCGAGTATTGCTGGAATATCGATCGCTAATGTAAAAATGCCGCCAATTCCTGTCGTTGCCCCTTGAAGCGTGGCCATTTTCGAACGACTGGATGCCAATTGCTCAGCAGTTAAGTTTAAAATAGACAACGGCATATTAGCCACATCGTTAATGGTCATCTCTTCATGATCGGCTCCAAGAAGCACATCGTTCTGAGCCGCATTATGATGCAGTTTATCAATAACCGAACGCTCCGAAATCAAATATTTCCCGCCATTTTGAATATAGCTTCCGATCTCATCCACTGCAAGTCCAAGTTTTTCCTGTATAAACTTTGGAGTAATTTTGTCGAGCAGCATAAATGGCAAACGCCCAAGCTTTTCCCAAAACCATAAATCCTTCTGTTCTTTTTCCCATTTCTCTATTTCAAGCAAAGCAGATTTCAAATTTTCTGGTGAATCCATGACAGTAGGCATCTTCGGGCACGCTCCTTCTCCGCAAGTAATACGCAGAAAAACTGGATTCGGATTCGTCCTTCACATTATTGTTCCAATTTGCGTCCCGTAAACAGCAGCATGACAAAAGAGAACGAAATGATAGCTATCGTCCAAGCCCAAGCCATTCCCATTTCACCTGTCTCAACAGCGATGTATATAGCAGTAGGTACTGTCTGCGTGCGACCTGGTATATTTCCTGCAATCATCAAGGTTGCGCCAAACTCGCCAAGGCCTCTAGCAAATCCTAGCAGGTATGCCGTAGTCAGTGATCGTTTAGCAAGCGGCAGCGTGATATATCTCAGCACCTGCAGCTCACTGGCTCCTGCTGAACGTGCAGAATCCTCAAGATGGCGATCGACGGAAAGAAAACCAACCTTCATCGTCTGATAAACGAGCGGAAACGCAACAATGACCGCCGCGATAACCGCGGCGATCCATGAGAAAACGATAGGTTGAGCAAATAACCACTCGTATGCTTTACCAATCCAGCTCCCTCGTCCAAGCGTTATGAGAAGAATGAACCCAACGACGGTTGGGGGCAGGACCAGCGGAAGCATGAAGAAGGTTTCTATGATACTTTTGCCTTTAAAAGAATGCCGTGACATGAAGCGTGCTACGAGCATTCCAATAATGGCAACGATAATGCTAGCAATAATAGATACTCTCAAAGAGAGCCATACTGGCGGCAGCCATTCGTCCCAGTTCATAAATAAGTAGCCTCCGGATAGACGTTATGTTGCTGCCTATTATATCGAAATTAAGCTTCGTCGCCCAGCAGTAATGTGAGTTTTCCGCGATAAAACAGCTTAAGCTTATGCAAGGCGCGCGTGCATCCGACGTACAATAGCTTCGCATCAAGCTCAGAATAAGCTTCCTCGCTCGCATCTGCTACAAGAACGGCATCGAATTCCAAACCTTTAGACAAGTAGACAGGTACTACAGACAGGCCGCCGCCATATGCAGGTTGCTTGCTCTGCACTAACGAAGCATCCAAACCTTGCTTAATCAAGAAGTTATAAATTTCTTCGCATTCAATCGCTGTACGGCCAATGACAGAAATCGTCTCATATTCCGCCTTCGATTGCCATTCACGGATAGTACCTTCAATGGAAGCTAACCAATTATCGTTTTCAACTGGTACTGCAAGAACGGCATCTCCGCTTCGGAAAACAGGCACCGCAGGTTTGACTTCACCGATCATGCTTCCTAAAATTTTGTTGGCAAATTCAATAATTTCCATTGTCGAACGATAGCTTCGATTGAGCTCATAAAAGTCAATCTGCTCTTCATTAAACAAAGCGGTAAGCTCTGTCCAGCTTTGTACGCCTGCGTAGGCATGAATTCCTTGCTGCAAATCGCCTAGCACGGTCATCGATGCCGTTCTTTGACACAGCCGCAGTACTTCCAGCTGAAACGGAGAATAATCCTGTGCTTCATCTATAACGATATGATCGAAAAACTGCTTCGGCAATCCAAATAGCTGAAGCTGGATATAGGCGAGTGGTGCCAAATCCTCCGCAGCAGCCATTTCTTTCTTTAATCGTTCGGCAGTTGCAGCTGCGATAACCTTAGGAATACGGCTCTCAAGCTGTTTGCCGCTGAATAACGAAGCATATAGCTGTAAAGAGGTATAGGCCGGAATTTTTTTGGTGTAGCTATTAAACTTAGTGAGCGCCTTCGCTCTTATTTTTTTATCAACAATCCGCTTCATCTTAAGCTCGGACTCCATCCAGCGACGAATTCGACTAACCAGTCGATCCCGTTTCTTCATGAGCGTCTCTTCGCCATAATCGGTATCATACCACTCGCGAATTTGCTCTGGCGACAGCTCAAGCCCGTCAATTGGCAAAAAAGATGTCGTTGGCACAATCCGTTGCTCAAAGTTAGCGATCCGCTCATCTATAATTGCTTTAAAATCGAGATTCCCTTTAAAACGTCCGGATGCATTCTCCACTTCTGAAGCGGTTCTGCGTTCTTCGAACCAATAAGCCATCGTATCAGACGGATCGCTGACAGTTACTGTTTTCTCAAGGAGCTCAAGAGACCAGTCACTGAATGTCGTTTGCTGAATATCACCCACGCCTAGCTCTGGCAATACACCGGATATGTAGTCTAGGAACATTCGGTTAGGTGCAAAGATAATCATACGCTCCGCTCGCATCCGATCAGCGTACTGATAAAGCAAGAAAGCAAGTCTATGCAGCGCAACGGTCGTTTTACCGCTTCCCGCGACGCCCTGTATAAACAACGCTTTGTTACGATCCGCACGAATAATACGATCTTGCTCGCCTTGAATCGTAGAAACGATATCACGCAGCTTATTATCCTTGTTCTCTCCTAAGCGATACAAAAGGAATTCATCCGTTACCGAGCCTTCTTCTTGGCCGCGTACATAACTATCAACCAGACGAATGATTTCTCCCTGGCGGATCATGAAATTTCGCTTTAAATGGACATATCCTTCAATTTCTCCGTCAGGCGATTGATAAGAAGCTGGCGCTTCTCCGCCTGTGAAGGAATAAAACAAGCTTGCTGCTGGCGCACGCCAATCGATGACAAGCAGCTCATTGCTGCCTTGCTTTGCCACACCGGCTTTTCCAATATATAAGGGCTTTGTTTCGCCCACTGGCAACTCTTGAAAATCAATGCGGCCGAAATAAGGCTCACGCTTCGATATTTCAAGTCTAAGTCTACGTTCCTCTTGCTGTAAATCGAGCATTTGCTCTGTGAAATCATCGCCTTTGTAGCGTGGACCAATTTCTTGAAGCTGATTTACAATATCATTCAGCGACTCGGTTAATCGATCCTGCTCTTCTTGATAGGCACTTTGAACGGTCATGTCAGTTACCTCCTAAGTTTGTGGTGTGCAAGAAAAAAAAGAGAAGCCCCAATATACCATAGGAAGGCTTCTCAAAGCAATCAAGAGTTTACAGTCATTCCAATAAGCTTGGCAGCTCCTAGAATGAGCAATATATTTAAGACAAACAGAAAAGGAATTCCTACTGTAAACGAGCGATGTTTTGTTTTATGACGCCATTTTTTCATCGCAAGCCATGTTCCGCCTGCACCGCCAATGGCACTCAGCAAAAACAATCGTTTCTCGGGAACACGCCTGCGCTGCTTCTTAGCGCTTTTCTTATCAAAGCCCATAAGCGCAAACGTGTAAATATTTATAAACAGCAAATATAGTATGACTAAATAAATGATCATTGCTTTGGCACACATCCTCTCAGAATAGGGAGATTTCTCGTGCTTAGGCAGAAACAGCTGAGTCCCTTATGTGTTTCTCGGCTTCGCTCGATTCGTCGGCATCGCTGTGTAAGGATCATCCGGCCAATAATGCTTCGGATAACGTCCTTTCAAATCCTTCTTTACCTCGAAATACGTATTCTCCCAAAAGCTGCGCAAATCACGCGTGACTTGAACCGGTCGCTGCGAAGGGGATAAAAGATGCAGTGTAACCGGCAACCTGCCCCTTGCTAGTCGTGGTGTATCCGTAAGGCCGAATAGCTCTTGTAACCTTACAGCGAGCACAGGCGACTCCGGATCACTGTAGTCTATCGGTATGCGAGAACCGCTAGGCACAACGATATGGGTAGGAACCTGCTCATCAAGCTCCTGTTTTTGCTTCCAGCTAAGCTTGCCTTCAAGCAGCTGAAGCATGGAGAGCTTCTGTAAATCAGCACGGCTCTTCATCCCAAATAGATGCGGCTTCAGCCACTCTTCGAGCGTGCCGAGCAGCGCTTCATCGGAAGCATCGGGCCAATCATCGCCAGCCAGCGCCATGAGCCTCATCCTTGCTTTCAGCTGCTGCGCTTGCTTGCTCATTGGCAGCATTACAAATCCAATTTCCTGAATCGCAGTAATCAAAGCATCCGCTACAAGTTGTTCATCCGGTTTCTGAAGAATGGTTTCTTTCATCACAATACTGCCAAGTCGCAATCGCTTTCTAGCACGAACAGCTTGTGCAGCAGCATCCCACTCTACGACCTCTTCAGCTGTTATATAGCCACTTAGATAATGCTCGATATCGCTTAGATGAAGTTCAGCCGCTAACCGTATCCGGCTTTCGGAGCCTGTATCATCGAGCTCGCAAGCAGCAAGATAAGCTGAACGCGATAGCGGCTGAAGTTCAGGCAGTACAGCTCCTCTGCCGTTAGCTAATAAATATCGGCCATCGCTGCGCCTTTGAGCGATTCGGTCCGGATACGCAAATGCCAGTAAAATGCCAATTGGAATAGGCGACTTGTGCTGAGCTGTTTTTTCAAAAGCTGTCTCGGCAGCGGTTTGCGCTGACAATTTCCGCTCCCATTGATCCGCTTGCGCGATAATTCGGCGTACTGCGCCTCTGCTGGGATGCTCGGAGCTGCCGCCCATCAGCAGTTTGCCATCTTTTCCGGACAGCTGATATAACAAATCCAACCGTAGCTGCACATCTACATTGCGCTCCTGTGGAAGTAAATCACGTTCGCTTAGCAAAGCTGCTGCATCACATGCGAGTCTTGCAGAACCTAGCTCTGAAGCCTGCAAAATCATGGCACCGAGCCGCGGATGCAAACCAAACTGTGCCATTTTCACTCCCGCGGCTGTTGGTTTACTGTCACCGTCTATTGCGTTTAGCTCTTTCAGCAAAGCAACCGCTTGCTCATAAGCAGCTGCAGGCGGCGGCGTCAACCAATTAAGCTCCAGCGGATCTTTTATTCCCCAAATGGCTAGCTCAAGGGCTAGGGAAGCAAGATCTGCCTCAAGCAGCTCGGGTGTACTCTGTTTCGGCAAATAAACTTGCTCTTGCTCTGTCCATAACCGATAACAAGCACCTTTAGCCAACCGTCCTGCTCTCCCTCGTCGCTGATCCGCGGAAGCGATCGAAACAGGCAATGTTTCCAACCGAGTCATGCCAGTTCTTGGAGAAAACCGGGGAACTCGCATTAAGCCGCTGTCTACCACAACCTTAATTCCTTCAACGGTCAGACTTGATTCTGCAATGGAAGTCGCAAGCACAACCTTGCGTTCACCATCAGCACATGGAGCAACAGCCGCATCTTGTTTCTCGAGCGGCAAGCTGCCATGCAGCTCCTCTACTCGAGCAAATGAAGATACGCCGCTCTCCATTAACCATCTGGCTGTGCGGCGTATCTCTGCAACACCTGGCAAAAACGCTAATACATCTCCATCAAACGAACGGAGCGCTTCCATAATCGTTCGTGCCATGTGGGGCTCTATAGGTCCCGTAAGCTTTGCTTTCATGTACTGTGTCTCAACAGGGAAAACCCGGCCTTCACTGCTAATAATTGGTGCACCCTCAAGCAGCTCGGCAATCGGCTCTGCATCCAGCGTTGCTGACATAATAACGAGGCGTAAATCATCTCTCAGCAATTGCTGTGATTGCAAGCAAAGCGTTAAGCCAAGATCGCCATGCAAGTGCCGTTCATGGAACTCGTCGAACAAGATCGCCCCAACCTGCTCGAGTGCGGGGTCCTCCTGCAGCATGCGCGTTAATACACCTTCGGTCACCACTTCAATGCGTGTTTGCGAACTAACCCGAGAATCTAATCTCACCCGGTAACCAACCGTTTCACCAGCCTGCTCGCCAAGCGATTTTGCCATAAACTGAGCGGCTGAACGTGCGGCGAGTCTGCGCGGCTCAAGCATTATTATTTTTTTGCTTCCCAGCCATGGCTGATCAAGCAGCGCAAGCGGAACTCGTGTCGTCTTTCCGGCTCCCGGCTCTGCGATCAGCACCGCATTCACACCGCTTTGGAGAGCCAATAGCAGTTCCGGCAATACCTGATCAATCGGCAATTGCTGTTGATTCATGCTGATTGCTCCTTATCTTATCTCAACTCATTTTACGATCCGGATCATTTGTACAACCGGTCTGTTATCTCCAGGCAACGATGCCTTGCTGCCAAAAAGCTGAGACGACCCGTCACCATCTAGAAATATACCGTCAACCAGCTTTCCATCGCCAATGCTTGATATAATTGCTTCTCTAAATACAGCAAGCGAGTTTTTCGTTTCACTAACAATTAAATATAACGCCCCTGCTTGATCGTACACCGCTGCCGATCGCAAGCGATTGTCATCTGGAAACGGCGCATTCTCCTTAACCGACTGCTCAATCCAATGTGCATCATCGCCTAAGCTCATGCTAATACCGCCTTGTGCCCAGAAACGTGTGTGATCCTTCACTTTTATCTCGGACGCTTGGCTTGCAACCTGAACGCTTAATGAATCAGAAGCGCCATCCCAAACGAGTGTGCCACGCGCATATTTTACGTTTTCGCTTCCCGTTCCGAAATTGCCAATTTCCTTATTAATCGGAATGCTATTTACAACCCCGATGCTTAACAGCTGATTGCCATAAAAAAATCCGCCGTTAATGCCGACTTTCCCGGTAATGGTAACATTTGTATTGATCGTTTCAAGAGTGACATAGGCGGGCTTTGTTTGCAGTACGTGCAGCTTTACCCCACTAGTTGAAGTCTTTGAAAAATAGGAGTAATGCAATGCTTGCTCAGACTTTGAGAGATTAACTGCATTGCGATTTCCGAGTGAAATAATCATTAAATAAAGCATCACGACGAGTACAAGCATAATGCCTGCCATAATGCCGACTATGGTGAACAGCCGCTTTTTGCTCATCCGAGCAGGTTCTTTCATTTCCATTGCTCTCCAAGCTCCTTAACATTCATTTAAACCAACCTTTGCTTCGGAACCAAGCATACATGCCAAGCCCGATGACGAGCATAATCGTTATGACAGCAAAATAGCCCCACGTCCACTCCAGTTCAGGCATATTACGAAAGTTCATGCCATAAATGCCAGCCAAAAAAGTGAGCGGCATGAAGATCGTCGTGATAACGGTAAGAGTTTTCATAATGGAGTTCATCCGATTGGAGTTAAAGGAAATGAAGCTGTCACGAAGATCTGCCGTCATCTCTCGACTTGAATCCATCATTTCAGTCAATTTGAGCAAATGATCATAAATATCATGATAAAAGGCCATATAAGGCTTCAGCCCGTCAATGCGATCGGAATTCGTTATACGATACAATAAATCACGCATGGGGACAATCGTTTTGCGCAAACGCAGCAGCCTAGAACGTATGTTGAATATATCGCTCATAGCCGTTTGACTTTGTTCGTCGCCGCTTCCGATTTCCATGTCAAGAAGCTGGTCTTCCAGCTCATGAACCGCAGGAAAATATTGATCAACCAGCTTGTCTATTACGAGATATGCCGCATATAGCTGGCCTTTGTCGCCGATCTTCGTGCTCGATAATAGCTTAGTTTGAGCTTCCTCAATCTCTGGTGATCGCTCATAATGAAACGTAACAATAAATGATGGACCGATGAACATATTGATTTCATTTACGGTCAACGTCTTACGCTCAATTTCGTGCAGCACAAAAAAATGAATATCGTCGTAATGATCTACTTTCGGCCGCTGAAGCAAATGGTAGCAATCCTCGATAGCGAGCGGATGAAAATGAAAAAAGGTATCGAGCAGTCTGCACTCCTCTTCCTTCGGGTTACTAAAGTCGACCCAATACCAGTCAAGCTCAGGCGAGTTTAGATCTTCTATCGTTAAATCAGTTAACCATTGCTTTTGTTTTGTATAACCTACTATTTTAATCAAAGGATGTTCCTCCGTTCTAAGCGGCACACGATCGATCTTATGACCGATTGTTCAACTTTATCATTTTACACGATTTCACAATCGCTGTAATGTAACTCCGCTATTTTATTCCGCTGCTTCTTTTATATTTATCAATGAGCATTCCCTCTAATTGGCGCCTTGCTTCCAGGTTTAAGTCTAGATTGCGGATAAATGCTCAAACCATTCGTATTCTTTTGCCCATTTTCGCAGCTTTTTCTCGTATTTTGTCTGTTTGAGCTTCTCCCATTTCCCGTTTCCGTCCGCTATAAATAAATCGGCAATAAACTCAAAGACAATTTCAATTAGCATCCCCATTGTTATCTTGTCTCCCGGCATGGCGTAGTCGGTAGTCGGCAATAGTAAAAGCAGTACGCTGTTTCATTGTTTAAGCTGCATGTTCGTATAATAGGGTTCAAAACCACAATTCGTCCAAAATTGCTGCCCTCGCGGATTGGAGGCCAACACATCAATCGTCACTTTGGCACCGCTTGGAAATGAGTCGCGGACTAATTGTTTTAATACTGCGCTTCCATAACCATGGCTCCGATGCTGTCGAGCGATGCAGTACTGTCTGAGATAAACATTTGACTCCTCTGGTTAAAAATCATCTTCCCTGATTTGATATACCGCATATCCTAAAATAGCAGAAGCCTTCTCAAACAATGCAATCTCCCAGTCGCTTGACAATCATCCAAGAAATCTGTCTTCAAGCTGCACGAGAGTCATTGGATTACGGCTGCCTTCATCCTCGATAAGCTCTTTGTTCATTTGAGAGAGAAGCTTAAGATCATCGATCGTCGCTTTTCGTATCCAAAATTCCAATTCGCATACCTCCTTATAGAAATTATGGCGAAGGTCGTTAATCCTTAGTCATCATGCTGCGTTCGTGTTGCTTCTAGTACAGTCTCATAGACCGCTTCTCCAATCGCGCACCCAATTGTCGTAGCTGCACCAGCATACGCATGAACCGCATTCCAGCTTGCTGCTTGACTAACCGCTACGACAATGGCATCCGTTGTCGTCCCCGTAGCTGATTGTCCTGTTTCCATCTCAACGATGCCTAAATGCTGTAATGCTGCTGTTTTCGCTTCAGTTGCTGTTATGACCGCATTCACCATAGCTGATTCAGTCATTTGACCATCGATTAAAATAACTATATTGATCGTTCCCGGAGAATAAGCAGAGAAGGTACTTCGCGGCATACCAGATCTTGCTGCATTACGTGTGCCTACCGTCGTACAGCAGATAAGCTTAAACAGATCGCCTTCCATTTCAGTGATGGATGCATGTGTCAGCTTCGCTGCTGTTAATAATCCTACTGTAGCTTCTGGTTCGCAGCCCCATTCCGAACATTGATTAATGATGTCGAGAACAGGATCTTCACATTGATAAGTAAGCGGCACTTTCCAATTCACAATACGATTGGTATAAGAAAAGCCGCCCGGATGAATTGCGCTGCTTAGTGCATATAAAGGAACATTGCTGCTTGCTTCAATACGGTCCTCAAGGAGCTGCAAGCTTACGCCGCACCACAGCTGTGATTGATAATAATGCTGATCTTTGCGAAAGGGCTGTGTCACTTTTTTCCCTCCTTTGGCTGTCACAGAAGCTTATACATGAGTTTAATTTGGAATGGATAGGAAATTTGCAATTTGTTAAATTTCCTTATCCGCCTTGGTTTTCATTCCATTTCAAGCAATGCTTAAAAGCAGCGACCAGCTGTTCATTTTGCTGCCGAAGTTTAATGGCAACCCGGATATACGTATGATCAAGCCCTGCAAATCTCGATGCATCGCGAATAAGCACCCCCTGCTTGCCCATCTCAAGCTGAAGCATGCTGGCACTGAGACCCGCATCGCTCGGAATCCGAATGAGCAAATAATTGGCCGCACTTGGGTTAACTTCAAAGCCGATCGCCTCAAGCTCAGACATGAGCCAAGGTCTTTCCTGCTCTAACCAAGCAAGTGTACGCTCTGCATAATCCTTCTCATCCAGCACCGTTTCCCCAATCAACTGCGCTAAAGAATTAACGCTCCATGGTATTTGCAAGCGTCGCAAACCGCTTATCGTTCTAGGCATGCCAACGATATATCCAAGTCGAATGCCGGGTATCGCATAAAATTTTGTCATTGAGCGGATGACGAACAACCGTTCATGCTTAGTTGCTTCTTGAACAAGGCTGTACCGTGCTTCATCAGGCACAAAATCCATAAACGCCTCGTCAACTACGACGTAGGCTCCTTTACTTAAGAGTGCACGTATAAGCTCTGGATCTACGAGCTGCCCCGTTGGATTGTTTGGCGAACCGAGCATAACTAATGATCCTGTTGCGGCCGCTTCGCATAAATGCTCGGAATCCAAGCTAAGCTTAAATTGCATGTGAGATGATAATTTAATTTCATACACAGCTCCGCCGATTTTCCGAATGGCATCGCCATATTCATCAAAGCACGGAATGGCAAGTGTCGTTAACTTTGGTTGCAGCGTACGGACGATAAGATCGATTAGTTCTGCCGCTCCATTTCCTACTACGATGGATTGAGCATCAATATTATGTAGTTCAGCAAGCTTCTTTCTTAGGCCGCGAACGGCTGGATCAGGATATTGCTCTATCATATCTGCATAGGTAAGAAGCGCTTGTTTAACGCTTAACGGCGCTCCTAGCGGATTCATATTCGAGCTGAAATCAACAAATTTATGTGCAGGTATATCGAACGCTTCTTCCGCGGTCCGCAAATCGCCGCCATGACCATATCTTTCTAACATTTTACAAAAACAACTCCTTTTCTATTGCGCATATAACCAGATGACCGCCGCAAGCAGCAATAACGCTTCAATCGCTTCGTTCATCGCACCATATGTATCCCCAGTTAATCCGCCAAGCTTCCGATTTAACCATGTCGCTATAAAACCACCACAGCAAATCGTTAAGATGACGATAATAAGCAGCATTATTAATGCTACGTTTGTACCGGTGCCGGCGATCCAAAAAGTAAGGACAGAAAGAATGGCTGCCATCACAAAAGAAGCAGTCGCCTGCGGCCATTTGACCTCATTAAATAAAACAGCAATCCCTTCACCCTGACGGGCATTCGGCCACCCTGAAATAGCTGCACTCATCCAAGCACGGCTCCAAATCGGCGCGATGATAAGCAGTGGTCCATATTGCTCAAAATGGCCACCATTCAGCAGTTCTGCTAATAACGATGCTTTGAGAAGAAGGAGCAATACTGCGGCAATGACGCCCATCGCTCCTACTCGGCTATCCTTCATAATCTCTAGCATACGCTCGCGAGAGCGGTGACTCAGCACGCCGTCTGCTGTATCCATCCAACCGTCCAAATGCAGGCCCCCGCTTAATGCAGTCCATATCGCAAGAATCAGTACAGCACTTGGCCAAGCAGGGACAAATAATGCTAGCAGCCACGTACATGCAAGGAGGCAGATACCGATAAACGCACCAGCTACAGGGAAAAAGACGACACTTCGCGAGAGAACAGATCCTTGGAAAGGAACCGTGATGGGAACTGGAAAACGAGTTAGAAATTGAAAAGCAGCAATAAGTGCTTGGAAATACAGCTTTAATTCACGACGAACCATACGGCGATCACCCCCGCAAATAATATAAAACTAACGCTGTACAGTAACCGCACGCTTAGTACAATATCGTTTGGTTCCAGTTGGCGAGTTGGCCATCCCATCCTTGCTCGTTCACTGATTACGCCAAAATACGAATTCAAACCGCCGAGCTCAATGCCTAGCGCTCCTGCAACCGCTGATTCCGGTATGCCGCTATTTGGACTTGGATGAAGATGTGCAAACGTGCGAATGGCAAGCCACGCCTGCTTCGCCTTCATTCTCTGATCAAACAGCGATGACAGCGTAAGCAAAACGCCAGTTATTCTTGCAGGGATATAATTTAATACATCATCCGTCCGTGCAGAGCACCAGCCAAAATACTTATATTTTTCATTGCGATATCCGACCATGGAATCCAGCGTGTTCGTTGCACGGTAGAGCATAGCAAGCGGTGCTCCTCCAATTAAAGCGAAAAACAAAGGTGACACGAGCGCATCTACCGTATTTTCAGCAACCGTCTCAATTGCAGCGCGCGATGCCTCCCGTTCATCCAGCTTTGCAGTATCTCGGCCTACGATATAACCAACATATTTACGTGCTTCATCTAATCTTCCTACCACTAGTGGATGATAAACGAGCATAGCTGCTTCCTTTAAGCCCTTAACCGCTAGTGTTGTGGAAATAAACCATGCGCTCACCGCATAGCCTAGCCAAGTATGTATAGCATCTGCCGCCCAAATAATGAACCACATTGCGCCGCAGCTTACAACGAGTGTGACAACGGTCAACACTACACCTAAACCTCTTACAGCAGCCGGGTGTTCCTTCAATCGTTCAGGAGCAAGCAAACGTTCCAGCAGTCGAATGAGCCTGCCTATCCAGATGACAGGATGAGTTGGCCATTTCGGATCACCAACGATCCAATCTATTGCAATGGCTGCCGCTGCGAGGAGCAGGAGCTCCTTTATTGAATAAATCATCATAATTGATCCCAGTTAAAAGCTTGCGATTTCAATTCAACTGGAATGCCTGCGGTGACGAGAAAAACCCGCTCGCATATCGCAGCAATCTGTTGGTTGAACCTCCCCGCCTCGTCTCGAAAAAGCCTGCCTAGAGGATATGCCGGAACAATGCCATCTCCTACCTCATTGGTTACAATGATTAATGGATATGGATAGTTGTTAATAGCTTCGAGAAGTTTCTGCTGCTCCATTTGCAGCCTCGTATCTTCATACGATTCTTGTTCTATTCGCATAAGCCAATTCGTCAGCCATAACGTTAAGCAATCGAGCAATACGACAGCAGGCTGCTGTCCGTTTGAAATTTCTTTATCGATTTGCTCTTTCAATCTGTAAAGCTCATTTGCTGCTTCATGCGGATCTTCGATGGTCTGCCAGCGGAAGCCTGAATCTTCACGATCCTTGCGATGTTTTCCTATTCGCTCGCGCATCTCCATATCATACGGCTGACAGGTCGCAATATAAAATCCACGGGCTGCAACCCTCATCGCATACTGCTCGGCAAATCCGCTCTTCCCGCTTCTTGCTCCGCCCGTTACTAGAATTGCCATTCACGCTCACCTAACCTTTGGATACGCCTGCACTCTCAAATGTTGCCATTTCATTCATGAGATGGAGCGCAGCGTCTATAAAATGAAAACATAATACAGCACCAGTGCCTTCGCCAAGCCGCATCTCCAGCTGCATCATGGGAAGCAAACCTATCGATTCAAGCAGCTTCAAATGGCCTTGCTCTTGAGAGAGGTGGGAAGCAATCATAAAGGGAAGCGTCTGCTCCGCTATCCGCGATGCGACAAGCGCTGCAGCAGATGAAATATAACCATCGATGACGACTGGGCAGCCGTTTGCTGCAGCTCCGATAATAACGCCAACAAGCCCTGCGATTTCTGCACCGCCAACCTTAGCCAGCACATCGATTGGATCGACACTAGCGCGGTCCAATTCGTTGACAGCAATTGCGCGTTTGACTACCTGCACTTTATTTGCCCAGCTTTCATCATTTATGCCAGTTCCTCGGCCGACTGATTCCTCAGGAGATAGACCCGTCAATACGGTCGTTAACGCCGCACTGGCAGTCGTATTGCCAATACCCATTTCGCCTGTTGCAAACAATCGGCAGCCGCGCTGCACCTGCTCATTAACAACTTCAATACCAACAATAATAGCTTGGACGGCCTCTTCGCGAGTCAACGCTGGCTGCTTGGCCATATTGGCCGTTCCCCGCACCACTTTACGGCTTACTAGCTTCTCATGCTCCAAATCCGCATTTACACCAATATCCACACAAACAACATCTGCGCCAGCTTGTCTTGCCAGCACATTGACTGCTGCTCCTCCGCTGAGAAAGTTTAGCACCATTTGTGGTGTCACCGCTTGTGGAAACGCACTGACTCCTTCATCGCATACACCATGATCACCCGCCATGACAATAACGGCTTTATGTGACAAATCCGGCCACAGCTCGCCTGTAATGCCGGCAAGCTGCCTGGCGATTGTCTCTAGCTTGCCGAGGCTGCCTGGCGGTTTCGTCAATGAATCAGAATGCTTCACAGCTAATTCTGCTGCCTCTTCATTAAATGGTTTGATTTGTTTGATCGTCTCTGCAAGCTGAGTTTCCAATGCATGTTTCAATTTCATAACTCCTTCAAGCGTATTATAAGCTTTTATATTTTCATATCCGGTTGGAGCAATATTTGCGGAGCACCTGTAACAGGATGGGCGATCACAGTTGTATCCGCCTGATAAACCTGCTTGATAAGATCTGCAGTTATGACCGCCCTAGGTGTTCCAGCTGCTGCAACTTTGCCTTCATGAAGAACGACAAGCTCATCGCAATAAAGCGAAGCCAAATTAAGATCATGCAAGACGGCAATAACGGTCAGTTCACGATCACGCTGCCAAGCACGTACCGTATCCAAAAGCTGAATTTGGTAACCAATGTCCAAATAAGTCGTCGGCTCGTCCAATAATATAATAGAGGGCTCCTGCGCCATAACCTTTGCCAATGCAACACGTTGACGTTCACCGCCGCTTAGTTGATCCATTTTGCGATGCGATAGCTCTTCGAGTCCCATGGTCATTATCGCTTTATCAATAATTTCCTCTGAATCATGTTTATCGCTGCCAAGCCAGTTTTGGAAAGGGTATCTTCCCATGCTAACAACCTCACGCACAGAGAATCCTACCTGAGGCAAACCGCTTTGCTGCAAAACTGCCATCCTTTGTGCGATTTGCTTTCTTGGATATGCCGAGATGCTCTGCCCCTCGAATAAAACTTCACCTTGCACCGGCTGTTCAACGCCTGACAATACATGCAGCAGCGTTGATTTGCCAACACCATTAGGTCCAATAACACCGTACATCCGCCCTTTTTGAAATGAGCAGGAAAGCTTATTGAGCACAGTCCTCCCTTGCACCGTCTGAACGATGCTGCGCACCTCAATCATAACGCCCCTCCTTGCTTCAGCTTCCGCCGATGCAGCAAATACACAAAAAATGGCGCACCAAGCAGAGCCGTAACAACGCCAAGCGGTATTTCCTTAGGCGTCAGCGCCATGCGCGCAAGCGTATCAGCCCATAAAATAAATATGCCTCCACCGATAGCCGATAAAGGGGTAATTAATCGATAGTCGGGGCCAACGAGCAAACGAATGAGATGTGGAACCACGAGTCCAACAAAACCAATTACACCAGAAACAGAGACTGCTGCTGCCGTCAGCAAGGTCGAGCTGATTAAGACGATCAGCTTCGTTCTCTCGACACGGATGCCAAGATGCGCTGCATGGCGTTCCCCCAGTACAAATAAATTGAGAGATTGCCCATATGCAAGCAGAAGTGGAAAGCCTACCGCGAGAAAAGGAATAAGCATATATACATGTTCCCAGCTTCTCATCGCAAGCGACCCCATTAACCAGAACAAAATTTGATTCACGACGCCCTCTGAGACGGACACCATGAAGGATACAAAAGCGCCTAAAAAAGACTGGATGATAACCCCAGATAAAATTAGCGTTTCAATATGTATAATACCCTTGTTGCGAGACAACCAAAAAACACCAAGCAGCGTCAAGGTTCCTGTAGCAAAGGCAACTAGCGGTATCGTCCACATGCCAATCGCTGACTGCAAGCCGAATAAGATAATGAACGATGCACCAACTGAGCTCCCCGAAGACACTCCTAGTGTATAGGGATCAGCCAGCGGGTTTCGAAGAACCCCTTGAAAGCCCGTGCCAGCAAGTGCGAGACAAGCACCAACGAGGACAGCAAGCAAAATACGCGATAGACGTACTTGCGTGACGATCGCTATTTCGGCAGGTGTATAAGGAACTGAATTATCAGCAAGCCAAGGCAGCTGATGAAGCAAAATACCCCAAACATCTCGAATGGAAATACCAGCCGAACCAATCGATAAACTTACAACGATAGAAACAGCAAGAAGGAGCATAGCTGCTCCTCCATACCAAACTAATTTATAGGTCATCATTATTTTACGAGATCCGGGTGAATCACTTTCGCAAGCTCCAGCAAACCATCTGCAAGTCTCGGCCCTACACGAACAAGCGGATCCTCTGTTACTGCATGCATTTGCTTATTTTTCACCGCATCAATGACATTCCAGCCAGGACGGCTCTCAATGCCAACAACAATCGGATTCGGCTCCTCCTTCAATGCAGGGTATATAATGAGCTCGGGATTCTGAGTAACAATCGACTCTGCACTCACCTCATACCAGCCTGG
Source organism: Paenibacillus sp. 01T47 (assembly GCF_056398245.1). NCBI lineage: Bacteria > Bacillati > Bacillota > Bacilli > Caryophanales > Paenibacillaceae > Paenibacillus > Paenibacillus sp. 01T47. The sequence goes on along the minus strand of NZ_JBFTPA010000006.1, from coordinate 321,543 downwards.
AGCAGCTCCAGCAACATTCTCGCCGCCAGCCAGTGCCAGCAATTCGTCAAGGAATGTGCCAGATCCAACGGTCCAGCCTGGGGAAAATTCTAAATACACTTTCTTTTTCACTGCATTCTTAACTGCATCCGAAACTTGTTGCTTCACCGAAAGCATGTGACCTGCAACCTCAGCCGCTTCGGATTGTTTATTCATAATATGACCTAAATTTTCGATTTTGGCAATAACTGCATCATACGTGAGAGGGTCTGTCGCATAGACCGGAATTTTCAGTTCTCTGAGCTTCGTGATTGCCTCTCCATTCATTGAAGAAGACGCCAGCACGAGATCCGGATTGAGAGCTGCAACAGCTTCAATATTCGTCGTCATATCGCCAACCTTTGCCTTGCTTGCCGCCTCCTCAGGATAGTTGCTTGACTCATCTACACCTACCACACGGTCACCTGAGCCGATTGCATAAATAGCTTCGGTTTCACTAGGAGCAAGCGAGACAATTTTAGTTGGCTCTTGCTCAAACGTAATTTCCGTACCTGTATCATCCTTTAAAGTTAGTGGATAAACGGTCGATTCATTCGCCTTGGATGGCTCGTCAGTTGCAGCCTGACCAGCATTATTCGTTGTTTTTCCCGGCTCGTTAACCGTGTCCTTATTGGCACCGCATGCTCCTGTGAATACGAGCATCATCACGAGCAGAAAACCTACTAGCGTTTTCATTGTACTTTTATGTAACCTTTTCATTTTCCTTACTCCTCCTGCGTCATATATCGTATTAAAAATAGCATCCCCGACCTTGAGTCAGAAATGCTAGTATACGCTTTTTCTAATTAGGCTAAGCGAACAGCTTCTCCAACAATATCGGATCATGCAGGAGAAGATATGGTGCATCTATCCCCGTCCATCATCTATAAAATGATCCGTTGTTACTATACAACGTCTTGTTCTATTTGTCTAATGACATCCATGCCATACTCATCCTAATTATCGACGTTCTGCTTCACTCATTTGCCGCATAGGTAACGTAATGGGTCTATTTCTTAGCGCGCGTTTTTTTACCATGATGAGTGCGTTTAGCCTTGGCCTGAACTGAGCAGCAAGATGTAATTTTCAAGAGTCCGGCTCATATTTGAAGCTAACGGACATACATTCCGCTATTTGGGCTAACGGCTGCTAAAAACTAACTGGTGGAGCCAAATAAGGGGGCTTCAATGTCCGATGCAGCTACGGCAGCGTAAGTAGCGTAAATCATCACAATAACGTATCTGATGTCCATGAGCTTTTCGCAATAATCACTTCAGATCTCCTAACGGACATACATTCCGCTATTTTCAAGAATTGGGCTCATATTTGAGTCTAACGGACATAGGTTCCGCTATTTGGACAAGAATGAGCTAAAAACTTACCCGTGGAGACAAATAAGGGCTTCTATGTCCGTTACGGTTGTGGAAACAGCGAAAATGAGCTTAATAGCGTATCTGATGTCCGTTAGCTTTTCGCAATAGTCACTTCAAACCTCAACGGACATACATTACGCTATTTTCAAGAATTGGGCTCATATTTGAGTCTAACGGACATAGGGTCCGCTATTTGGGCAAAAGGTAGCTAATAACTAACTCGTGGAGCCAAATAAGGGCTTCTATGTCCGTTACGATTGCCAAAACAACGAAAATGAGCACAATAGCGTATCTGATGTCCGTTACCTCTCCTTGCGACTTCTCCACCCTTGCTATGCTTTTATTTTTCTTACCGTTCGTTCCGCAAGCAAATAGCAGACAGCAGATAATACATCCGACTCTAACACTCATTCTTTTTATGAATCTAACAAAAGAATATGCAACTCATAAAGGAGGTTCTTTCCTAGATATGAAAGTAGAACACAAACCAAATTATAATCTGCTAAAATTCACTATCATTTTACTGGTTGTGGCAATTGTCGTTGGCATAGTTTTCACATGGCTCCGAAAGGGCGAAGAATTATCTCCTCCCATGACTGAACATGTATTCGACAAAGGCGAAGCTAAATGGTCCATCGATGGTTATCCAGCGAAGGTGCTACACAACAATTTATTTAAAATCGAGCTTACTGATCTCTCGGGCGCCCCATTACAAGGAGCTGAACTATCAGTCAAGCTTGAGATGATGGATATGGTTTGCGGCGATTACGAGTTTAAAATGACGGAAGCTGAGCCTGGAACGTATACGGGCGAAGGCGTACCGCTGATGGCTGGCACATGGAAAGCGACTCTAACACTCAAGACGGTTGATCAAACGTATACCATCGACAGATTACTGCGAGCGGTTCATTAGCAAATTACCAAAGCCATGGATTAATCGAAGGAATGACACCATTCACCGCAAGCCCGCGCAAAATCGAGATGACACCCACAGCAATCGCCGTGACTACACTTGCTTTACGCATAAATCGCCGCCATTTCTTATTGGCAAAAGCAGCGATCGACGCGGCAGCCGCTAAAGCAGGGAAAGTCGATAGCCCAAACAGAGCCATGACAGCCGCTCCTTCAAGTCCTGAGCCAGTGGAGGCTGCCGTCATTTGCATCGCATAAGTTAAGCCGCATGGCAAAAATCCGAAGGCTATTCCAGTTGCGAGCAAATGGAACGTTTCCTGCTTAGCAGAGCGAGAAGCACCGCCTACTAATCTTTTGTGCAGAAAGCTAGACAATCGGTTCATGAGCGGCAGCTGAAATCTCCGCCAAAGCCAGAGCAGCAAGAAACAGCCGCCAATAATGGATGCCAATCCTTGAACCCCTGCAAATTTACCTGCAACATCCACAAAAGAACCTACTGTTCCCATTACAGCCCCTAATAAGGAATAAGAGAGAATGCGGCCTGTATTATATAGAAGCATTGATTTTTTAACTGGCGCTGAGGAATTTAATGAGACGGTTGATACAATCCCCCCGCACATACCGATACAATGAGGTGCGCTGAATAAGCCTGTTAAAATAATGAATCCAATCAGCTGCCAAGTCAGCGTCATCTGCTTGCACCAACCCGGCTCTTGCTTTGTAGCTGACCAGAAAGCCGAAGCGCATTGCTTACAACAGAAACAGAGCTAAGCGCCATCGCCGTTCCAGCCATCCAAGGCTCAAGCAAACCAAAAGCAGCAAAAGGGATGACGATAACATTGTATAGGAAAGCAAAGGTTAGATTTTGACGCACATTTCGAATCGTTAATCGGCTAATTCGAATCGCTTCTGGAATGGCATGCAGACGAGAGAAAAGCAGCGTCATATGGCCTGCGCTAAGCGCTGCATCTGTTCCTTCACCCATTGCTAAACCAACATCGGCTGCGGCTAATGCCGGTGCGTCATTCCATCCATCCCCTGCCATTGCGACTCGTTTGCCGCGACGCTTTAACTGCTCCACCAGTGCCAGCTTACCCTCGGGAAGCATGGAAGCATGTATGCTTGTAATGCCAACCGCTTTTGCAGCAGCAAATGCCGGCGCCTTGTGATCTCCAGTAGCTAGAACAGCGGAAACCCCTAAATTTTTAAGCTCTTTCACTGTCTCTCTCGCGTTTTCCTTTATCTTATCGCTAAATGCGATTACACCAGCAATCTGATCGTCTATTGCTGCATATAGCACGGTTTCACCCAAATCCTCACGTTGCCTTGCGAATGCAATGATATCGACGCTCAAAGCCCATTGGCGTTCTGCTGCAAACCGAGCATTTCCGATAGCGAAGCGCTGTTCCTCAATTATCGCTTCAACTCCTCCGCCTGGTGAGAAGACATGATGACTGGAAGCTGGAATAATAAGCCCTAGTCTGACCGCCTCCTTCTCAATTGCTCTTGAAAGCGGATGTGTGGAGTCCGCTTCAGCGGCTGCCGCCAATCTCAGCAAAGCATTTCGGCTCCCTTTAATAGCTAGTGAAGCACTTATATGAGGCTTGCCTTCCGTTAATGTTCCTGTTTTATCAAAAATGATCGTTTGAATGCTTGCCAAACGTTCAAGCGCGCCCGCTTCCTTCGTAATAATGCCTTGCTTCGCAAGTCTGCTGGCTGCGATGACAAGTGAAATCGGTGCGGCTAGACCAAGCGCGCATGGACAGGCTGCTAATAAAACAGCAATGCCGCATATGAATGCTCGGCCCCAATTCCCCGGCTCAAGAAATAATCCCCACATGAAAACCGTTGCAACGGCGAAGAGAAGCATAACAGGAACAAACCAGCTTGCAGCCGCATCTACATTTCGCTGAATGGCTGATTTCGAGCGTTGTGCTTGACGAACAAGCTCCTGTATGCGGTTAAGCATCGTATCATGGCCTGCCGCCTTCGTACGAATGCGAAGCTGCGAGCTTTCATTCCAAGTTCCCGCCCACACTTGATCTCCTTCCCGCTTTGCAATCGGCAGACTCTCGCCTGTTAGCAATGATTCGTTGGTTGCGGAGTGACCGCCGCATACAATGCCATCGACCGGAATCGTTTCTCCAGCCTGTACGATGACAATATCGCCCGCTCGAACAAATTCGGTCTGAATATGTATCACTTCACCTGCCCGTTCAACCGCCGCCGTCTGACTTTGCAGTTTGCCGAAGCCGTCTGATCCGCGCTGCGCCCGCAGCGAGGCGGAAACTTCAATGTATTTACCCAGCAGGACAGCTGTGATTACAACAGCAGAAGTTTCAAAATACAATGGCGGTGCATGAGAAGCCACCTCTGAGATCGGCCGAAACAAGCCGTTCTGAAATACGACATAATGGCTGTACAGATAGGCGGCTGTCGTTCCAATAACAACAAGCACATCCATATTGGCGCTTCGCTCGCGTACCGCATGATATGCGCCGAAATAAAAAGGCAAGCCTATAGCGAATTGAATAATCGTGGCAAGTATGAGCTGCAGCCATGGAATAGTGAGCCAAGCAGGTAAATAATCAAGCATCGGCCTTAAAAAAGGCAGATGCTGCATCATCCCAGTTAATAACGGCACCGTAAGTACCGCTGAAGCAATGAGCCGCAGCTTCAATATACGATGCTCCTTGTGCAAGCCTTCTTTAGCTGTCTCATTAAGCATCGCTTCAAAACCTAATTGCTTGACACGCTCAGCAATTTGTTTCGCTCCGAGCCGCTCAGGCTTAAACTGTACCCAAGCGGTTCGAAGCGGAAAGCTGACGGCAGCCAATTGAACACCATCCATTTTGCTGACTGCTTTCTCTATTCTTGCCGCACAAGCTGAGCAGCTCATTCCCTGAACCGCAAAATCTATCGTAAGGTCGCTATCCTCTACCTGATTATCATGTACCTGCTCCATTTGCAGCACCCGCCCTTCGTTCATCGCTGTTAATGCCTGTACCTCTGCGTTAAACTATATGACGGGCAAGCCAATTGCATGATTGGAACATCTGTTTACATTCTATTTGGCGCAGGAAGTCCCAGTATGTGAAGTGCATCCTGCATCGTTTGCTTATAACGCTCGGTAAGCCAAATACGCAAGCTTTTCGCTGAGCCTTCAGCCTTCAAAATAGGACATGTGGCGTAGAAATGGTTAAACAATGCGGAAAGCTCATATACATACGTACAAAGCTGATTAGGAGACAGCTCCAAAGCGGCAGCTTCCAGCGTTTCTGGCCAATAAGCTAAATGTCTCAGCAATGAATGCTCTTGATTCTCAAGATCGCTAATCTCAGCTAGAGCTTGTGGGTTAAACTCAGTGTCTCCTGCTCTCTTCAAAATACTGCTGGAGCGAGCATACGTATACATCAGATAAACACCTGTATTGCCGGATATTTCGGTTGCTTGATCAAGATCAAACACAACCTCTGTTTGCAAGTGAAAACGAAGCAAGTAATAACGAATCGATGCTGCTGCTATCGTACGACTTGCCAAGCCTCCTTTACGGGATCTTTTTGCGTCTATGATTTGTTCCATTCTTACTAAGAAATCCGCTATTTTTATGCCGATTCCTTGCCTGCCTGACATCGCATACGCATGCTTGCCGTCTGACGTATCGATACCTAAACCATTTGCCGTATTTGGGCTTAATGCAACAACACCATAACTGACATGCTTTAACTGCTCTGCTTGCTCCTGAAAACCCAAACCGAGCAATGCTTGTTTAACCATAGCCTGCGGATACTCTTGGCGCTGATCAATTACATTTATGACCATATCCGCATGACCGATTTTTTTCCTTACACCACTCGTATGCGTTGACCACAAACCATCAGAAAACTTCTGGTAACGGAAATCGTTATCGAGCAATCCAAACTTCCACAAATGGTAAGCAATATCTTTAGCCGTATAAGTCAAAATTCCGTTTGAGCGAACGAGCACTTTATCTGCGTGGAAATCCGATTGTTCCTCTTGTTCTCCGTTTTCATCAGAATGCTTCAGCACATAACAGCCCTTCAGCTTCCCTTCTGTTTCCTTGCGGAATATTCCCGTTGACTGCAGCAGTTCAAACGCGCGAGCCCAGAAGCCTTCACGCACAATATTGCTTTCCCATACCAGAACATCATACGTGATGCCAAACTGCTTCATTTCCTCGACATGCTCGCGCACAATTCTTTCTGCGACCAACAAGCCCATCCATGCTACATTCGAATGCCCTTCTTCCAGCTCTGCAAGAACCTTGGTACGTTGTTCAAGCAATTCTGGCTGCTCTTTATAAGCTCGATTAATACTTGAATACGTATCCCAGCAAAAATCCCCAAAACGCTCATAAGGCAGCACCGACTTTGTCTGAAGAATGCCTACCACCGTATCCGCTAATTGGTTGCCTAGATCATCAATGTAGTTATGCACCTCAACCTGATGACCCGTCCTTCTGAGCATTCGCGCAATCGTATCGCCTACGCAGGAATTACGCAAATGACCAATATGCGCAGATTTATTTGGATTGATAGATGTATGCTCAACAAGCACTTTTTTGTTAACTGTCGTTTTCTGTGATGCAAGCTGTTCTATATTGACTGCCCACCAAGACCAATTCACATAAAAATTTAGAAACCCGGGTGAAGCAATTTCAATCTTTTTTATGGATGAGGAAAGACTTGGATGCTTGATTAATTTTTGTTTGAAGTCATCTGCAATCAATGAAGGCGCACGTTTTAAAAGCCTAGCAAGCTGCATCGCAATATTGCTGCTATAATCGCCATGCGCTAAGTTAACGGGATGCTCGACCGCAATTTTGAGATTTTCAGGTCGCTCTGTACGTCCCTCTTCCAGCATGCCTTGCGTTATTTCTTCAATTGCTCCAATAATCAGCTTATGAATCATTGTAATTCCTCCTATTATCAAAATAAAAAAGGCCCCCGTCTCTAAAATAAGAGACGAGAGCCATAAAGATCCCGTGGTACCACTCTAAGTGCCAAGCCTGATAAGCAGCTTGACCCCTCATTTTCGTAACGGTCAATGACCGGATTTGCCTACTAAGTAACTTCGTTCGTTTCGGCAAACCATTTCATGGGCCCGCTTCATCTAAGACATCCGTACCGGCTTCCACTAACCCGGCTCGCTGTAACTATCGGTCCTAGACTACTGTCCCAATCGCTAATGTTGTTATTTCTAACTCATATGCTTAGAAGTATTTATACAGGAAGTGTATCTCGGTGTCAAGTCTCGCTGCATTTTTCGAACTATAACTTCCATTTGTTCAACGGTTCATCATCCCACACTTGCACTTCGATGTATCTTTCTGGTCCTCTTTCTCCCTTGGCATTCCATTCTTGTGGCAATCCAAATTCTCTTACTACTTCAAAGATCTCGTTCATAGTATAGACCTGACCTCGATAAGGCTTTCCGTCTTGGAACCTCATCGTCGGAAACAAATCTCCATAAGTAAAACTAATCGTATTTGACTCGAAATTCGACATTGGAACTTGCAGTACTTTACCTGCTGGATACCATTCTAAGAGCCATGGACATTCCCCGAGAGTCATATAATGGGGAAACTTCCGAATGGGCATGCCGCCTTTATCTATAAATAAATCTCTTGCTTTTAATTCGAGACTCCGTCGAATTTTCAAATAATCCGTGGACCGTTTGCTAGCGAAGCCTTTATTTTGAACTATGATTTCGTTTAAAACACGATCTGCTTCCTCTGGATTTAAGTCTGATAAATTGCGGAATGGACCAGTCGATTCATCATAGTAGTGATACAAGTATTCAAGCATGCCTATATTCCCCCAATCCATAAAAAGTATAATACTACTTATGGTTGCTTTTCAATATGGAAAATAGTAGAATCTATTATAGAACGTATGTTCTTATTGATAACAAAGGAGCTGCACCTTATGTTTAAGAAACTAGAATGCGTTTGCATTCACACGATCGAAATTGAGAAATCTCTTGCCTTTTACACTACGATGGGTCTAACTGAAAGCTGGAAAATAGAACGAGCATTAGAGGATGGGTTTGTTTGGAAAATCATCGGTCTAAAATTTCCAATGAAGGACAGCTCTGAACTTGTTCTTAGCAATCATCCTGACAACAAATTTACTGAAGTTGAAATTCTGGTTGAAGATGTCCGTGAAGCACACAACGAGTTAAGCAAAAATGAAGAAATTCAATGGATTAGAACACCCTTTGCTACGGAGTCAGGACATGTCGCTGTATTCGAAGCCCCTGATGGCAACGTTTTCGTTCTAGTTGGAAAATAAACCAAGAGCCGTTAAGAAGAGTTGTATATGGGCCAACCTCGAATGGGTCCAGCACTCATATCCCAACAAACATCTTATCGGCTCTTTTTTAACTCATTTCTATTAGAAATTCATAGAAGTTATTTCGTAGATTTTTGCAGCAACTGATATAAAATGACAGCTGCTTGTGCACGGCTTGCCGTTTGATTTGGTGCAAAGCTGCCATTGCCCATGCCGTTAATTGTACCCGCTGCTTGCAGCATGTCTACAGCCTCTTTGGCATATTCAGCTATAGCTGCTGCATCGTTGAACTGGGCTTTATCGTTCACTTGTTCTAACGGAATGCCCGCTTTCTGCAACGCTCTGTATGCCATTGCTGCCATATCCTGACGGCTTATTTTGTCATTAATGCCGAATGTCCCATCTGACAACCCTGTAACAATGCCTAATTGCTGAGCTGAAGCAACTGAATTATAATACCAAGCGCCTTCCTTCACATCATGGAATGTGCTGATCGCTCCTGCTTGCTTCAGGTTTAGCGTTTGAATAAGCATATGGATAAACTCTGCTCTCGTCACTGAACGATTAGGCTCAAAAGCTTGTGAAGATGCACCCGTAACGATGCCACGAGCTGCAAGCCCGATAATACTGTCTTTCGCCCATGTAACAGAAGTTATATCTTTAAAGCTTACATCGATTGAAACAGCAGCATATTTACTAAAATGAGTCGTAATAAACTTGGCTATACCTGTAACAGCATCGTATCTGCTATTCGCAAGCACTTCAAGCTTCCCATCCTCAGAAATATACAATATGACGATTTGATTTGCATTTTCGCCATTCTTCAACTCGTAAGGCACAGATACATCTACAGACAGACCATTTCCAAACTGGCTTATCATCTTGCCGCCAATGATTAAGCTGAAATCATAAACCGCATTCGTTCCAATCTGTTCACGAACCTCGCTAGACATTGTCTCGGCTGCGATTTTATTAACAATGAGTTCAATATTTCCTGTCGATTCAGTGGCTTCGAATAATGAAATCGGCAATTGAACAGTAGCAAGGCCAGCGTTGAATTCGATGGTTTTAATACCTGCCGTTTTCGCAGCTTGAACTTGCTCAACAGAAATATTGAAAGCGACCTGCTTCGCCTTATCCACAGCTTTAGCCTGGAATTTCAACAAACCGGCTTTAGCATCTGCAATAGCAGCTTTCACATCGGCAGCACTGATAGATGCCTTAGCATTGCCGTTCGCATCTATAGTAACATTAATTTCCCCTGGTTTATTAGCAGGAATGCTGCCTGTGTTGCCGTTGCCGCCAGGATTAGGGTCTCCGCCGCCATTAGGCTTGCCAGCTAATACAAGCACACCGAATCGTGAGGTGTTCTCATAAGACTTTCCTGTTGGATCGTTCCACATCCATACGCTATCTCTTTTACCCGTGCCGTTATCGTCATTGTTGACCTGAAGATCAAAACCAATGATCGTCTCGTTGCTTGAAGTGATCAAATCCAAGTTGATTGCAGCCTCTACAATGTAACCCGTAGCAATATTATCAGTCCCATAAACTGTCTTCGTCACCGAAGTGTAGTTGTCATGAGAGGCATGACCGCCTACCGTATGCAGATTTTTGTAATTAATTCGATATTGACCATCATCACCCTCATAAGCGCTAGTTTTTCCATTGTTTTGGTCTACGAAAACTTCAATGGAATCATGTTCCCATGGGTTTGGACTCGCATCCGACAATTTTTTGTCGGTTACCAAAGCATAAACATAAAGATGCTTATCGTCCCACATCGTATAAAATTCAGCTTTAGATCCTTCGCCGCCTTCTACTTTAACTTGGGTAGCAAGCTTGCTGGCGCTCGCCCACATTGCATCCATTTCACCGTCGAGAATAGGCGTACCGTATTTTGCAGTTGATACTTTTGTTCCTGAGATAAGCGTCAACTCGCCATAACCGCTGCTATTCTGATCTTGATTGTTTCCAAGATCGCTCCACGAAATGATACTGCCATTCTTGCCATGCTCAGTACCGTCATCTGAACCAGAATCTGTGACGCGAATATCAAAAGATACTTTGCTGTCCACTGCGCTTCCGCTTAACGGAATAGCAGCAGTAATTGTATAACCTTTATTCGTTTCTACAGCGTTAGCTGCCCCTCTTTCAACCTGTACCTTTTTAATTTCATTTCCGCTCTTCACGAACAAATCGACCTTATCACCAGCAAATTTCGATGGATCAGTCACGATTGCCTTTACATAGATATTATTTTCATCCCACAGCACTTTCATAGCAGCTTCTAATACGCCGCTCTTCTCCAATGAAATAGCTGGAATTGTACTCCAGAAAATATCATTGATGTTGCTTGGGTTTGGACTTCCATTTGCAGCATTTGCAGTTTTCTTCACCGCTACCAGCTTCGTTGGATCAACCATTCCCCAATAAGCAGGTTTCGCTTGGAAGTTTTTATCGAAAGCAAATGGCGCGTCTTGACGAGTGACCGGACGATTGTGGAGCCATGTATGGTCGTCAGCGATTCCCCAGAAGGTAACATTACTTATCCAGCCTTCCGGATTTTCAGCTGTCCTGCCCATATCATCCAATTTCTTCAATTCTTCGAACAACTCTTTAAAACGGTAACCTTGTTTGGCAAGCAAATCTTGAGGCACTTCTTGATAGGCATCCGTGTTGTTCGAATAAACCGAGACATCAAATTCAGTTAATTGGTTGTCGAAGCCGGCCTCACCGAACATCTTAATTGAATTCGAAATTTGCTGAATTGACGGTCCGCTAATGTTAATATGAGTTTGGTGGCCAACCGAATCAATAGGCACACCTTCTGCTTTTAATCTCTTTACAAGGTTTAATAAAAAGTTTGCTTTTTGCGGATTATTTGTTCCGTAATCATTAATAACTAGCTTGGAATCCTTAGCCTTTGCATATTTTATCGGGTCCTGCGCATACAACTCATCGAGCAATCTACGCGTTTCAGTAAAGGCAACTTTAATGAAATCTTCGCCTGTTAATTGATACCATAAACTATTACGCATACCATTCGGTCTGCCCTCATCAATGACCTCATTCACGACATCCCAATCCGTCGCGACGTCTGCATATCTTGGTACCACTGCGCTTAAGTAATCTTTTAGCCGACTGAGAACAAGCGCTTTGTTTTCTGGAGTTGGACTCAATACGGTGCCATTATCATCGTTAAACATCCAGTTTGCTGCTTGTTCATGCCACACAAGCGTGTGGAATCGCATGTTTACTTTGTTGTCTCTTGCGTATTTGGCAAGCCTATCCGCACTCTCGAAATTGTAAGTTCCCTTTGTTGAATTAATTGAACCAGGCTTCATTGCATTCTCAGCAACGACTGAACTGAAATGCATATCTAGAAGTTCTCTGCTTTTCCCTTCAAGCTGAATCGGCTCTAGCGCTGCCCCTACTTTGAAATAATTTTGATAAACATCCTTCAGCTTCGCTAGATCTGTCTGAACAGGTAGGGATGTCTTAGGCGGCGGTTCCGTCATTAAGACATTAATATCGTCGATATAATAAGCGTCACTTACACCCGAACTTTCAACATAGAAGCTTAAATCTGTTAAATTCGAATTGAAACTAAATGTCCCCTTAAGCTGTACCCAATCTGTCGAAGCTACTGCTGCTGAGGCAATGCTTACCCAGCTATATGAACCACTTGCATCCAGTTCAGCCGATAACTTTATCGTTCTGGAAGCGGAAGGCGTTTCAGTAAGCTTGACGAAAGCTGTAACCTCATATTTTGCATTTCTGGTCATTTTGTCGAATACACTAACGGCCGGCCCGTTCCAGTCCAACGAACGGCCTGTCGTTTTCAAGCTGTATTGGCCTGACTTTTGCTGTTCTTGTGATACCGCTACGGCTACGCCCTCTCCCCTTGGTTTCCAGCCTTCTACTGTACCGCCATCAAAGTTATAGCCGAATTCCAATGGCCCAATCGGAGTACCTCCACCACTACCAGGGTTTTCAGTTGGTGTATGATCTACGATCAAGAGATCATCAATAAACACGTCAGCAGTCGACGAAACTGTCTCCAAATACATCGTCATAGCTTTTGAGCCAGTAGGTCTCGTATACGATGTTTTCGAGAAGGTTGTCCAGCTTTGATCATCAATGTTTTGGTTGCCCACGATCCAATCAAAGTTATTCGTTTGATCGGTCATTCTCATCGTAACATGCGCTTGATCTGTACCTGCTCCAAGCTTTACTTTAAACGAAATATCGTAACTATGTCCCTCTTGAAGCAAAGCATTGAGCTCAATGCTCGGGCTGCAGCTAACACTACCCCGCCCAGATAACTTCAAAGCTTTTGATCCCGTTGCGGCCTGCTCTGAAGAAACGGCTGCCTGCGGAGTGCCTCCGCTGCAATTAAACGGCTGCCAGCTGCCAGCATTTCCATCCTCAAACCCATTTTGAAGCACTGTTGTAGATGCTGCTTGAGCTGTGTTCCCGAATCTTCCTATCGGCGTCAGCATACCGAAGAGCAAAATGAACGCCAATAGCATACTTAACTTCCTTCGCATTTCCATCCCCCTTATCTTAATACGAATTGATAACGCTTACACAAAAATCTTATCAAAGCAGAAAGGAATAAAATACCTGAAGAAATATAGATTGTGCTCTAAAAATAATAGTTATATTTATTACTTTAACTAGAGATTTACAGTTTACAAGGGATGAGTTCCACCCAACGCAGTCGACAATTATCCGCACAAAAAAGACCCTTATCTCACAAATGAGAAAAGGGTTTAACCATTATTATCATTACGTTTAGTTAAAATCGCATAATACGGAACTGCACATTAGAGAGATCAACAAGCTTTACATACACTTTTGTTCATTCTCTGTAACTCCATTATTATCAACGGTTAACTTCGTGCTCCCAGAAAGGGATTCTGTATAACCGCAAGCAACAGTCTCCTTCGTCATTCCCCTGTCATCCGTATATTTCAAGTATACGGCACCTTCACCTGTTAATTTCAATTGCGGTTTTATTCGAACCGTGTCGCCAGCTTTAATTACTTTTGCATAGCTATGCTTTTCAAGGCTTGAAATAATTCCAGTTTCAACCGAAACGATATCATAATCCGATTGATTATTAATCGTCACAGAGAAGCTCTGCAGCATTCCGAAATTGTCAGTATTTGTTCTAAGCCAGTTGAATAAAAAAATGACAAGCAGCAAAGAGAAAACGCCTAATAACATATATCCCATTTTTTTGCTCAATATGGCTCCTCCCTCTCTTCAAGGTATTCATCTGATTATCGATGCGTTTTTCCGAAATATGCATGAAGACTAACTTCTTCCTGATATGTAATAAGACACTCTTCCTATTAAAAAAGTAACATGTCGTTAAAAAATGTTTAAAAAGAAGGGTGTTTTAAAAAGTTAACTTCGGAATCCATACCCAAGCTTTACATCTATTAATTTTCGAGAAAAGAACCTTCGTTTCCACTTTTACAGTTTATTGGAAGGTTCTTTCTACATCCATAAAGTCTACTCACTCACGCCCTTTTGGGGACAGTTTCTAAACTTAGAATTTTGTTCTACAAAATAAAATAGCCTGTGGCCTGTTGTTCCACTAGGAACAAACAGGCACGCAGGCCAAGTACAATGAAATTTATAGTAGTGGCCATTAGGCCATATTCATTTGCTATAGTCTGTTCATTTATTAAATCTATTGCTCGGTTAAAATAATCGGACCATTTTCTGTAATAGCAAGCGTGTGCTCGTATTGCGCAGATAAGCCGCCATCGATCGTTCTAGCCGTCCATCCGTCTTCATCGATTTTGCTGTGGTACTTCCCAGTATTAAGCATAGGCTCAATTGTCAAAACCATCCCGGCCTTTAAACGTGTACCTCGATTCGGCGGGCCATAATGAGGCACTTGAGGCTCCTCATGCATTTTCTGACCAATACCGTGACCTATAAAATCTCTTACAACCGAGAAGCCTTGTGCTTCAGCAAAAGCTTGAATCGCATGAGATATGTCGCCGATTCTGTTTCCGACTACAGCCTGCTCTATCCCTTTATACATGGATTCCTTTGTCACATCAAGCAGCTTTTGTGATGTTTCCGATATATTGCCGACTGCATAAGACCAAGCGGAATCTGCTAACCAACCGTCTAGGTTGACTACCATATCAATGGTTACGATATCACCATCGACTAATGCCCGCTCACTTGGAAAACCGTGGCATATTACATCATTAACCGAGGCACATGTTGCAAAAGGGTAGCCGTGATATCCTTTTTGTTCAGGAGTTGCTCCATTCTTTTGCAAAAAAGCTTCGACAAATTTATCAATCTCTAATGTCGTTTTGCCTGCTTGAATAAATGTACGCAGCTCTCGGTGGCAAGCAGCTAAAATTTCACCAGCTTTTTTCATCTTTGCTATTTCTTCACTCGTCTTGATAACAATCATTTCAATCACCCAATCCTTTACTTCATGGACAATGATGCCTGAAGTATTTTTCTAAAAAACAATGTGATTCTAAGGATACCTCAAATGGTCAAAAAAATATATCCAAACTGCACACAAACCGTCAGCATGTTGTCAGTTGCGTGTTCTCATTATATGTGCAAATGTCACTGCGTGTGTAAAGAGGCATTTTAAGGTTTTTACCCTTTAGGGAGAGATAGCAGCTTATCGCGAAGCTCGATATATGCATGATCCCAGCCCATTTTCGCAAAAAAGCGAAGACCGTCCAGACCTTTAAAGTATCGAGCTCCAATAAGCCGTTCTTTAAAGTTTTCAATTGGTTTGCCTAAATGCTCATAATGAACACGGAATGCTTCACCCAAATCTATACCAGGTACTGCTTCTTCTATCGTCGCTATATCGATCATAAAGTCGCCATAGATGAAACCTGCATCTATAATTCCGGTAATGCTGCTGCCATCAGAAATAATATTCCACTCATGACAATCATTATGAACAAAATGTCTATGTGCTGCGTTATAGCTGCAAAATGCCAACAGCCTCGAATATATCTCTTCAAAAACATCACGCTCTAAACAGGTCGTCTGATACAGCTCATGCCAGTTTTCCCAAAAGGTTCCCTCCTGATTCTCTGCAAAAAACGCTGCTACAAATGACTCCCAATCCGCATATTGACCATTTTTTCCGTCGATGACCGGGCCATATCCTGTTGTTTGTCCTAAATGAACCTGATTCATCTTGGAGATGACATGAACCAAATCCGGCACAACGGCCATTTTTTGCTCAGCCTGCAAATCCGCCAGTACGATTCCAAGCTTTCGCTCAGAAATACAATAGGAGAAATGCCGCTCTTCACCGATACCGCAAACTTTCGGATAAGGCAACTCTTGTGAAGAAAGCAGATTTGAAATCGTCTCTTCCTGCAGAAATGATTCTTTGGATGAATTGAAGCGTATTACATATGGTTCATTTGCCCATTCGAAGAAAAAAACGCTGCTGAAATTACCGCCTTCATTAGCCATAATATGGCTTACTTCACTTCCAAAGTGGCGCTGCAGCACCGTATTCACTTCTTGAATCGATAAGCTCGGTTTCGTGTGCGACATAATCAAGCCCCCCTATAATTTGGATTAAATATAGCTTGATTTCGTTAAACGCAGCAAGAGAAACAATAGATATATTCATTTGATACTTTTACCTCAGGTGATCTATTTCTGCATTCGAATATGCAAATAAAAAAAGCCCGCAATGGGCTTTTTTAGAAACCTATTATTCTATTATTCTCCAGTAGCTACTTCGCCTTGCCATTGAAGCATGCCGCCAGCTACGTTTACTACTCTATAACCCTGAGACTCGAGGTAATCACAAGCTTTCCCGCTGCGACCGCCGCTGCGGCAAATAATAAGGATCTCTTCTTCCCCTTGCTGAAACTCATCAATCCGCTCTTGGAGCGACGATAGCGGGATGCTGCGTGCTTCTTTAATATGGCCTTCTTGCCACTCCTCTGTTTCACGAACATCAACTAGATTTAAGGTTTTACCTTCCTTCAACTGGCTCTCTAACTCGGCTGTCGTAATCTCTGAGTACATGTTACCCATCCCTTCAAGCGTTGCATTTAAATTTTCATTTACAAGCATTGTAACGCTACGGCCAGCTCATGTCTATCTTGATTAACCCGATTAATTATTAATAGCATTAAGTAATTGGAACATACTCGCCGCTCCATTCATATTGGTAGTCATTGTTTATCCGTATGTACCCCAGTATAAAGCGTTGTCTTTCCCTGTAAAAAACATCTGAGTAGTTCTGATTGTCTCGATTACCCTCAGCTACGAGTATCTGAGTATCTTCGCAACTCAAAATGATGCCAATATGATCATGAGGCTCATCAGAGAGCAGCTTATCGTAAATGACAATATCGCCTCGCTGAGGTTTAAATCCATCCTGCCCATCCTTATAAAAAAATCCGGTTTCAGGCAGTTGTGCCCATTCCAGCCAAGCAGCTACACCCGCAAAACGACAAACACCATTCGGGTAACGAATGGGGAGACGAAATCCGGCCAATTTGCAGCAATAATAAACAAATGCAGCGCACCAGCTATTTTTCAATACTTTATGGATATCAGAGTCCGGCCAATATCGGCATATCTCTCTATACCTTTCATCGCCAGGCACGCCAATAATATCTTTACCCGCAAGCGACTCTGCGATGTCAGCAAGCAGCTCGCGCGTAGTTGAACGCTCATCCGTCCCGCCAGTATCACAGTTTATTAACGCTCCTACAAACTTGGCAGGAATCATAAGTTCATTTAATACCTTTTCAAGTCTACTTTTACCGTCCTGATCAAAACAATGATTTGGCTGGTAAAGATACAATTGCAATAAATAGGCATCCTTTAAAATTTCTTCATAAGGCCCTTGGCTTCTGCTTCTGTCTTCATAATAAAAGATCGCTCTAAGAATTGTATTTTGCTCTTCCTTCGTAAACAGATCCAAATCCCGAATAAAAGGTCGTACGGACTCCGCACTGTTAAGACCAGAAAACTCACTAATACCGGTTTTGTAATCATAATATCGGTGAAGCAATGCTGCGATTGAAGTGAGCTCAGCATCCTGTCCTCTTTTCATTGCCAACATGGAGGCCAAGCTAGCAACGCCGAATAAATGAATAGACGCTTCTTGTTTTTTCGCCTCATTATTGATCGATGAAATCAATTCTTGGACAAAAAAACGAATACTTTCCATTCGATGCTCTTTTTTTATCGTGTTCAATTGGGCACCTCCTCCGCATAAATAGTAGTATACTAACGCTTCTTTCTGTTTTTCGCTGCAAGCAGACGATTAATCGTGGCTCCGTTCTCTGCTTTGCCTTGCATATTCACACGATTCGAATCTAGTTCTCTTGCAACGCTAGGATCATTTTCTTGCGCGCGCTCCACCTCTTTGGTTGGCACTTGTACGCTCTTGTTCCTTGCAATAGAAACGTTCATTCTTTTCTCATCGTCTCGTTTGCCTGAAGGATCTCCCGATGGGCCTTTATCTTCACGATATCGTGGATGGTTATCTCCGCTATAAAAACGGACTGCTTCTGACTTTCTTTCCTTTAAGCGACTCACAGAGCTTGACGAATGGCCACTTAAAGCTCTTTCGTTATCTCGCTGGATTGATAACTTCGTTTTTCTACGAAATGTTTGGATAATCGGCTGAAACCCACGTTTCCATGAAATAGACAATCTACGAATGGCGATATCGAGCAGCCATAGCAGCAGTGCTGCCACGAGAACGCCATGTGTCCAGTTATAAACTTGCCGTGTAAGAACAGGTTCAAATTGGAAGGCTTGCTTTGGGTCTGTTGGATCTAACATTCTTCCACTAGTTGTGGAGGCCACCTGTTCAAGCAGCTTTAAACCATCCTGATTTGCGATTCGATATTCTGGCGAATAAGGGATCACAAATCCTGCCGTATTCCCATTATGAATAGACGATTGACTATCCCCTTGACCAATCTGCACCAAATAAACACCGGGTTCAGTAACTGCTAGCTTCGTTTCAAATTCACCAGGTGCCACTGGCATTAACCGCTTCCGTTCGCTTCCTCCCTCTTGATTCAGAATACCTGCAGAAAGCTTGCTGTCAGCCCCTGCTCCCTCTGCCTGTGAATGAACGGTTAACTTTGCTTCATTACCATCTACTTGTGCAGTAATGGAATAAGGAGCATGCTCAAACTGTGGAAACGTCCATTTTACCCAATCAACGAAAACTTTAGGAAGCTCTGCCCATTGCACCCATTGGCTTGACCATTTTCCGCTTAAATCACTAGTCCATGCAACCGTCCTTCCAGAACCATAAGACCAGCGTGCGAGGAGTGGATCGCCTTCAGGTGTCCATAATGCAATCTCAGCTGTTTCTTTCGGCGTAGTTGTTATATAGGCATGGATTGCAGGCAATCCATTGCGCCAAAGGGAAGACCACTCTCCTGCTTGACCGATACTTGGGGTGAAGGTTTGCTCCACGACGTACGTTCTAGACATCATCACGGTCTCTCGGCTAAAAATAGCGGGAAGCGTGCTTTCGTCTTTCGTAAAGTAATACCGTCCTTTGGCATTTTTGGCCAGCTGCTCAAGCAGATTTTGATCAGCGCCTTCTCCTACAGCAACTGTCGACAACGTCATATTTTTCTCATTCATTGCATCTGTAATCGTATTGTAGTTGGCATTCGTTGAAGATTGACCATCCGTCAGCAAAATCATGTGCTTGCGCTGTGCGTCAAGCTTATATAAACCTTCATAACCTTCATTCAGCGCTGAAAATATTTCGGTGCCTCCTTCAGGCTGAATGCTTTGGATTTGATCAAGGACAGCTTGGCGATCTGTAAGCTTCGTCGGCTTTACAACCCACCAAGGCGAAGAATCAAACGCAACTACTCCTACTGTATCTGTATCTCGCAGCAGCTCAATCGTTCGCATGGCAGCTTCTTTCGCAAGGTCAAGCTTGCCATCCGACATGCTTCCAGATCGATCAATGACGAGTACAAGTCCTAGCGATGGAATTTGTTTTCTTCCTTGCAAGTCCATATATACGGGTAACGCACGCTCAACTGGCGTTTTGAAATAACCGCCAAGCCCAAAGCTTTCGTCACCTCCGACCATCATCAAGCCTACCCCATAATCGCTAACGGCTTTTGCAATCCATTCCATAGGCTTCTCAGCTATACGCGCAGCGGATACATTATTCATAATAATGCTGTCATATGCTGCATATTGTGCTAGCTCGACCGACAATTGCTCTGGCATGATCGTCTCGTAACGGATGATGGAAGCTTGCAGTGCAGCTTCTATGTTAGCTGAGGAATCAGGGACGCCTTCCACAATTAATACATTTGGTGGACCACTTACCCGGCTAAAGGCATGTGCTGTATTATTTGCCGGCTGTTCATCGCCTGCTGTAAATATTTCAGCTCTAAAACGGTGAAAGCCCGGGTCCAGCGCAACACTTTGCAGCGAATAACGATTTTCGCCTCTTTCAAGCTGGATATCCGATACTGAGAGCTCAGTATCATCTGCATATAGTCGAAGCTGCGCCCGACCCGTAATTGTACTGTTAATGGCAATCTCAAAAGTAAAGGTCTCCCCTTGCTTAAGAGCTGCCGGTACATTCAGTTCTTCAATCGAGGTATCCGTTACAACCGAAGTGTTGATATGGACAACATCAACGGAAATACCTGCATTTTTGAGCATACGTGCTTGTCGAAGTACATCACCTGTATTTTCTGCACCATCAGAGAGCAGAACAATACGTCCTCCGCCTTCTTTTTGCAGCATAGCTCCTGCTAACTGAAGCCCTTGTGACAGATCGGTATAGTTCCGATTGACATTCGCTTGGAAATTAAACTCGGTATCCTCTGCTAAGTTCTTATTCGTAACCGTCCGTTCAACTGCCGCATTCAACCCAGAAGAAATGATTCCTCCCCAATCAGCTTCTTCTTTAGCAGTCCACGCCTCATTTATCCACTTGCCTATACGTTTATCGGCTCGCATGCTCTCTGACCTGTCAGCGACAAATACGAGGCTGCGCTGCTCTCGCTCAATAAACGGCTGGACTTGAGCTGCAATTGCAATCAGGAGTAACAGTATAATCGATCGTGTGACAATAGACATTATTTTTCTGCGACCGCGAAGTCGAAGGGTCATTATGAACATCCAAACGATATATAAAAGCCAAGGAAGCAGCAATAGAAATGCGAGCGGGAACTCAGCCTGAAAGCCCACGGCGATACACCTCCCATTCAGCTGCCATTATGAAGAGCAATAAAATCGCAACATACAATTGCAATGATATCTGCTGTTCTTCTGTTGAACGATCTATGCCGGGAGCTGGAGCGAGCTCAGAGGTTGCGTTCGGCAAAAACACCCCTGCATCGGGTCCATTATTCTGCAGCTCCTCATGATCAACCGTAACAGCGAGCAACCGACTGCTTACAGCCATTTGATCTTTGTCGCTTTCTACGAGGCGGTATAACCCTGGAATGGAGGGTGCGATATATAATCCAGCTGAATCCAAATCAAGCTCTGCTGACTGACGAAGCAGCGCACGCTCAGCTCGGGAGTCTCCTCCAGTAAGCTCAACCGCTTCCCAAACCGCTTTAACCGTATTCGTATGTAGAGAAATTTCCATTAACTGCTCAGAAATGACAGAACCAAGCTCAAGGCGAGAACCGCCGCTCATCCACTGTGCAGCTTGAAGGATAAGAATCGGAAACTCTGGCCGGAGCGGCAAATCTGTATCTTGAAAATTAAAAGTAAAGCGAAGCTTCGCCTTGCCATTCTCCTTGCCTGCATAAATTGCTGGTATTCCGCCATAGCTAAGTACCGGCTCTCCCCATAAAAGCTCAGATGCATCAGGCTTCTCCAGTCGACCAATATGCGTATCAGCAAATGTGATATAAGTCGTAAGGGGATGCTCCTTCTTCTCTACTCTCGTGTTCGTTGGAATGCTTGCTGTTTCATCCGATTGATCGGGATGATCGATCATCCATAGCGGCTTTGATTTAAGCAGCAGGGACCATTCAGAGTCGGCCATCAGCCGTTCATTCATCCCATCTAAAATAATCCAATCCAGTCTATTAACCTGCTCACCTGTTGGAACGGCGCTGTCTGGACTTATTTTTACCGTTTGGACGCCTGCCAGCTGAAGTGCTTTCTCCAGAAACAAATTTCCTTCCGAAATGAGAAGTGCTTGCCTAGCACTTGGAATTGTCGGAAATTGAAATGCCGTGTTATCAATGACAACAGCATCCATGCGTTGTTCAATTCTGGCCTTGTAATAAAGGGCTGGAGGAAGATCGACGATCTCCACGCTTTCCCACTCGCCTGCTGGAACAATAACGGTTCGATTTGCAGCTAGAATCTGCTTTTTCACGTCACTCTCATCATTTGCAGCGAATACATCAAGGTTTACCGTCTGCTCCCGCTTGCTGTCATTTTTTATCGTAATCATACCCACACTTTTACCGCTATCGTTCGAATCTGCTTTGATGCCAAAATATAAAAGCGATACATTGCTGTCAGAGCTCGCTTGTCCTACGATTACACGCTCAACTTTTGCATGCAGGTTGAGCTTGTTGGCTTCTGCAGCATCTGACCACTGGCCATCTGTAAAAATTACGACCTCTCCATTTGAATCCTCTTGCAACAAAGAATCTGCTAACGAAAGGGCTGCGGTATGATCTGTTTTTCCATAAAAAGGTGTTATCGCTTGCAGTTGTCGTTTCATCTGCTCTTTGTTTCTTTGGCGATTCGTCAACACTTCAGGCTGCGCACCTGTGGCAACAATCGTAATCAATCGAGCATTTGATTGTTTGTCAAGCCAGATCTCTGCTGCTTCTATTGCTGATTCAAGGCTTGTCTTCGCAGTAAGATTGTTGTCTCCTGTTTTTGCCGACATGCTTGCAGAACGATCAATGAGGAGGACAGCATGACCAAATGGTGCTGCCTGCCTCATGACTATTGGCTCCATTAAAGCGAAAACGAGTATTAGAGCAACGAGCAGCTGCAAAATGAGAAGCCAGCGGCTGCGGAGCTTTTGCCATGGCCGATTCGCTTCCTGCTCCTGCAATACCCGTCTCCATAGCAGGTGACTAGCGATATGCTGGTTCTTATAGGTTCTCTTTAGGATATACATGGCAGCGATAGCTGGCAACGCAAATGCAAACCAAGCCGATGCCACGGACAAAAACTGCATCCAATACCCTCCAATCCATTCTAATCATGCTTTAAAGAGATCTAGGAAAGTACATATGCAAAAACCTTATAAAGCGATAAATTTGGAACTAGCTGTTAAGTACATACGAGGATAAAAGAGTGTGTCTAACCGTTTCCTCTAATGAAATACCAGTATTCACGAAAATATAGGAGGCGCCGCGTGCTGCGCATATGCTCTTCAGTTCATTTTGAAAGACTGCAACTGCACTGCGGTATTCCTGAAGCAGCTTTTGACCTATCGCTACTTCCTTTCCCGTCCCCAGCTCGCTGTCAATTAGCTTGAGTTCTCCGCTCAAATCGGGGCTCAACTCATCAGGCGACAATAGATGTACCAGTACGACCTGTTGACCTGCTGCTGTTAACGAAATGAGAGTTTCTTCGATTCCCTGTTCAAACATTGCATCTGTAAGTACCCACGCGGAACCAGAACGTCTCGGCAATGCAGCTGCCGTCTGGAATGGTGCTGCCATGTTAATGAATTTTGTTGCAGCAGAGGAAGAAGAATCGCTATCCATCTCCAGCTGCTGCATGGCATCTGCTAAAAAATGAAAAAGCTTTGATGAAGAAACACGCCCATGCAGCGGCTGCAGCTCCTTAATGATCGTATCACGAAACAAACGCACCGAAATTCGATCATCTCCGCAAAGGGCGATATGCCCTAAGCATGCAGCTAGTCTTAATGCATATTGAAGCTTGTTTGTATCTGAATGTCCAAAAGCCATGGATTGCGATACATCGATGTAGAGGCTAACCTGCAGCTCTTGTTCATCCCAATATTGCCGAATAAACGCTTTGCCTGTTCGCCCGTAAACATTCCAATCTATTCGGCGGATATCATCACCGGATGAATAAGGCCGATAATCAGCAAAATCTTGCGATCCGCCAAGCGAGCTGGAGCGCCTTTTGCCTGCCAGCAAACCTTTGATGCGGTTACCTGCACGAATACGCATTCGTTCAAGCTCCGTAAGAAAAGATAGATTAGGAAATAATAGCTTCAAAGCTTCCTGATTCGAAAGTCCGGCAGATGGAGAATAGGCATTCTGTAATGAATTTGCTGATTCTTTGCTCACGCTCATCGCGCGGCCTCCACAGCCGTTAAAATGGCTTCGGACATCTGGTCGCTCGACAAGCCCATCGCTTGTGCCTCATAGCTAAGCACGAGTCGATGCCGAAGCACCGGCAAAGCCGTTTGCCGAATGTCATTCCAAGAAATATGAAGCCTTCCAGCTGATAATGCTCTAACTTTACTAACAGCGATAATGGCTTGAACAGCACGCGGCCCCGCTCCGAATCGTACGTATCGTTTAACCTCTTCAGGTGCGTCAGGCTCGCCAGCATGCGACATCATAACAACCTTAACCGCTAAATCAAGCACATCATCGGCGACTAAAATCTGTTTAGCAGACATCTGTAGATCCAATAATTCAGCCGCGGAAAGAACAACTGATACTTTGGGCTGAGTGATTGAAGTTGTGCGGAGCACGATTTGTTTAAGCTCCTCGCGGCTTGGATAATCCACTCCAATTTTGAGCAAAAAACGATCAAGTTGCGCTTCAGGCAGCGGATAGGTTCCCTCTTGTTCTATCGGATTTTGGGTAGCTAGCACAAAAAAAGGTTTTGGCAGCTGATGCGTCTCCCCGCCTGCTGTTACCGTACCCTCTTGCATAGCTTCCAGCAATGCGCTTTGTGTTTTGGGCGTCGCCCGATTGATTTCATCAGCGAGCACTAAATTTCCGAAAATCGGGCCTGCTTGAAACCGATGTGCGGCTGCGCCTTGGGTACCAAAATCTATCAATGTTGTACCCGTAATATCCGAAGGCATTAAATCAGGCGTAAATTGGATACGAGAAAACTGCAAAGAGATGCAATCCGCAACAGTGCGGATCAGCATCGTTTTGCCAAGGCCTGGTATTCCTTCGAGAAGGGCATGACCCCCGGCAAGCAAACACCAGAGCAGCTGCTCCACAACGGCTTGCTGACCGACGATGACACGGCTAATCTCTTCTTTCAATGCAGCAATCCGCGCGGCAGCCTCATCTAACTGTGCTTTGGATTCAATCATATCGGATCATCTCCATTATCGGTTCGGTTGAATTTGATCAAAATATTGCTTAACCTTCTCCTGCATACTATCAGGCAGCTGAGAGCGTCCTAGCGATTGCTTCGCTTCTGCTGCATATTCGTTATAGACATCCTCATAAGGACGTGTCGTTCCATCGATCATCGGGGATTGACCGCCATTAACGGTCTGCCCCCCTGATGAAGGACCACCATCCTGCTGTACATTACCGGAGCCCTGCATCGTACGAGGCGTTGTGACCAAATTTCTGCCGCCGGCTCCTGTGCCAGCTCCTGGTCCAGTGCCGGAGCTAGAGCTAGAGCCAGAGCCGGTACCAGATCCAAAGCCAGAGCCAGAGCCAGAACCAGAACCATAGCCAGAGCCAGACCCGGAACCAGAGCCAGAGCCAGAGCCAGAGCCGGAGCCAGACCCGGAACCAGAACCAGAGCCAGAACCAGAACCAGTGCCAGAGCTAGAACCAGTACCTAAGGCAGAGCCAATACTAGAGCCAGAGCCAGAGCCAGAGCCAGACCCAGTGCCAGTGCTGGAGCCAGTGCCTAAGGCAGAGCCAGTGCCGGAGCTAGAGCTAGGGCTAGGGCTAGAGCTAGAGCTAGAGCTAGAGCCAGAGCCAGAGCCAGAGCCAGTGCCAGACCCGGAGCCAGTGTCTGAGGCGGAGGCAGAGCTAGAGCTAGATCCAGTGCCTGAGCTAGTTCCTGAACCATAGCTGGAACTAGAGTTAGATTGCGGAGCAGTGCCGGATGCAGCATTAGAGCTAGAGCCAGTGCCGGGCGCAACGCCCGCGGCGCCTTCCGCAGCCAGCTGCTGTGCCAGCTGCTGCCCGCTTTGCCCGAGCTGGCCCGCCATACCTCGGGCCAACTGCTCCAGCTCGCCCTGCGATAATTCGCGGGCGAGCGCTTTCTCAAGCGCCGCGAGTGCATCGCCGGCGCTCTCGCCATCCGGGGCGGCTCCGCCGTCCGCCCCGGCATCACCTGCGGCGCGCGCCTGCTGCGCCGCCTGTTCAAGCGCCGCAGCAAGCTGTGCGGCGCCCTGCTCTTGCGGCTGCTCTGCTGCCAGCCGCTCAAGTGCACTCGCCAGCGCTTCACGCTGCGCTGGCGACAGTTGATGCAGCTGCGATCGCATAGCGTCGATCGCTTGCTGCATGCCTGCGGCGTCTCGGTCCTGCAAAGCTTGACCGAGCTGCCGCAGGCTTGGCTCATTGCTCATCGCATTCGCCGCAGCTTCCAACCGCTTCGCCGTTTTTTGCGTCGCTTCAGCTGCTAATTCCAGCTTGTTAATCGAAGCCTCCAGTTGCTCTAGCGCCTCAGTTCCATCGCTGCCCAGCGAATCGAGCTTGCTGCGCAGCTCCTTCAGTGGTTTAAGCAGCTCCTGCTTCTGATCCTCTGGCAGCTCTGCTGCCTCCGCGAGATCAGTAAGCTTCTCCGTTTCTTGCTCCAACGCCACAAGCCTTTCCTTTGCCGCTGCGAGCGCTTCCGCTCGTTCGTCAAGTGAATTAGGCAGGAATAGCAGTATCGCCAAAACGATCCATACAGCAGCTGCGCTATAGATGAGCAAACGCCAGCTTCGCCAGTCTGGCCACGGCAGCGAAGAATGTAATCCGCTCACATATTTATCTGCAGCCTCTGTTGCCGCTTCTCGCTGCATGATAACGATCGGATGAGCGTGATCTTCTTCACGCATTAACCCATCAAGAGCAGTCGATATCGCATCCTCGGTTACTTGTTTATCCATCATTCTAGCTGCTTCCCTTAAGGAAGCACGCTTCCATAATCCAATGCCCGCACCAAAAACGAAACCTAAACTAGCAATGATGAACACAAGCAGTCGAACATGTAAAATAGGCCACAGCCTGCTTGAACCAAGCAGCAAAAGGCCAGCAGCACTGCTTCCAAGTAAACCTATCAGCGCATAACGGCTCACTGTAAACATTGTCAACCTGCATCTAACAGGCTGGAGCAGTTCAACCAACGACTTCTTTTGCATAACTGGCCCTCCTATAAGTTTTGCAAAGCAAAACTTTACTCTGTAAGCATCATTTGCATTACAAAACCTTACTCTACAGCATGATTTGCTTCACAACTCTCTCTTTCGTAACCATAATTTATTTTTCAAGCATTATTTTCGTCTCAAACGAGGACGAAGTCTACGTATGCCCAGCCATAGAGCAAGGATGGAGAGAAGCGTATAGATAATAATGAACTCCTGCCACAATGCAAGCGGCGCATTATACCCTTTCTGTCCAATCGAATTTACAGAAAAGGCTTGATTTGAGACGAGCGGATCTAAAATGCTGTACAAAGCAGCCGCAGGATTCAAGGCAATAATATGACCGATCCAGCTATAAGCATTTGTAGTCGTTTGCGGCATTTGCTCCATCACGCCTACAAGTACAATAAATAATAATGCTGTTCCGCCAAACATAAACAACGTAACGCCATACGTTACGATGACAGAAATCATTGTTCGCTTGAATAATGTCGAGAATAATATGCCAAAGGAACCGAGTACAAACATAATAAATAAATAAAACAAGAAAACGAGAAAGAGCTGTTCTGGCGAGATGCCACCATACAAAAAGATCATGCTGTATACAGGAATCGTACTGATCACAATCAGTATCATAAAGCTTAGTGACGATACAAGCTTGCTAAGCACAATCGTTGCTGAGCTCTGCTGCGTCGTGAGCAGCAAATTAAGGGTCTGCTTCTCGCGTTCGCCGCTAATAACACCAGAAGTGAGGCCCGGTGCCATGAAAGCAATCAACCCAAGCTGTGCCATGCTCATAAAATAAAACAAAATTTTGCTTTGCTCAGGATTATAGGACTGTCCTCGTCCAGAAGTTACTTCAGTTAAATAAATAGCACTTAAAGCCATTAAGCCAATTGCAAATAAATAAAAAAACAGCGTCCACATCGCGCGAGGCGTCCTCATTCTAAGCTTGAACTCTTTATTCAATACGGGATTGATAAGCTGGTGGCGCCAGCTCATTCGGTCTGCTCTTGCCGCCGATTGCTCCTTCATTCGAGTCCGTCTCCCCCTTTCGTAATTTCCAAAAACACATCCTCAAGATTCGTCTGCGCTTCACTGAAGGAGATCAGCTGAAAACCTGCTACAACCAGCTCATGAAGCAGCTGCGATTGCTCGGCATCTTGTCCGCCAAAGTGAATTTGTATTCCACGATCATCTCGGAAAATTCGGTTAACATAAGGGCGATCACGCAAAAACAGCTCCGCTTCTGACTCCCGATCAACTAATCTCACATGCAAGAAACGTTTGACACGCAATCTATTTTGAATATCTGCGACATTTCCGATCGCAATCATTTCACCATGCTCAATGACGCCGATTTCATCTACCATTTCGGCAAGCTCAGGCAATATATGTGAAGAAATGATGATCGTTTTCCCCATTGACTTCAGCTCTCGCAATATTTCTCTCATCTCAATCCGTGCTCGAGGATCAAGGCCGGAAGCAGGCTCATCCAAAATAAGCAGCTCTGGATCATGAACGAGGCAGCGTGCCAAGCAAAGCCGCTGCTTCATACCCCGAGACAATGAGTCAACGTAAGCATCTTTTTTATCACTCAAATTGACCAGCTCCAGCAATTGCGGAATCAGCTGCTCCCGCTCCGCCTTCGGTATACCATAGCTGGCGCCATAGAAATGCAAATATTCTAACGTTTTGAATTGGTCATACACACCAAAAAAATCCGGCATATATCCAATTCGCTTACGCACCTCATGCGGATGTTTAGTCACATCAAATCCGTCTACTTTTGCGATGCCTGAGGTGGGTATCATTAATGTCGCAAGAATAGACATCGTCGTTGATTTCCCTGCCCCATTGGGCCCAACAAAACCAAATACCGTTCCTTTTGGAATCGTTAGATCTATTGATTTAAGCGCTTGAAACGTTCCGAATGTTTTGGAAAGCTGTTTGATCTCAATCATCGGAACCAGAGGCGCATCATTTGATGGTTGTTCCGCAGGTTCCGTTTTAGGCACTTCCACATTAATGATCTCTATTTCGTGATTTTTGCTCATTTTTTCTGTATCTCTCCTTCTAAAGCAATCTGCGGTAAAGTCATGTCCACAGAACCAATGACAGAAAACTTCATTCGAACAATTTGATTGTTAATCAAATACTCTTTTGGCGCTGCTGCAGCTTTGCTTGGATCTGTCCAATTTCCTTCTTTCTCGTTCCAGACAGTCAATGTGAGATTTGAAGCAGTTGTACTATTGTTGTATAGGATTTCGAGATGATCATATACAGCATCATGATCATTTGGCAAAATATATTCAAATATAAGTTCGCCATCGCCTACAAAATAAGAACCGTTCCCGTAGTGCTGCAATTGACTCGTGGCATTCTCCGTAATAATGGGATTAATAAGACCTGCTGGTACGATGACACGATTCCCATCAATAAAAGATGTCTCGACCTTCTGAACCCACAGCTTCAAGTTATCAGTCTTTATCGTTTCGCCGTTTACCTTGTAATTCTGCTCATGATCAGTGCTAAAGCCAACCACTATAGGCTCCGGCGGGACAATGCCGCCATTGTTTCGATTCCCAAAGCTGTCTACAAGCTGTCGCTCTCGATTATACCCGTCATTGCCTCGGTTAGATGGATTAGGAAACATCATCTGTCCATAAGGGAAATAACCTGATTGATTAACCGTACTCGTTGTAATCGTCGTTTGCCCACTCTCGCCGACCTTCAAATCGCCAAAGAGCTGAGCTTGCCCATTGATTAGCATGGAAACATTCGTAAGATTAGTTGTCGTATTGTTGGTAGCAGTTACCTCAATCGCATGTCTGATCTGCTTATAAGCAAGAGTTAGCTGCCCCGTATCACTGCTCATCGTCTGCTTTTCTATCCATAGTTTCCGTGTCGACCAATAAGGAACGGAGCGCCATAGTGCTGTAGTCGAATCATTTTCAGAAATCAATTGCGTTTTATCATCTATAATCTGATTTCCATTTTGGTTGTAATTGGCGTAAAAAGATAAATTTACTCTTTTATCAAATTCTGCAGTCACTGTGCCCCCAGTTGGAATGAACACCGCAGTTGCACCTGATCGTACAGCGTCTCCTTGTCCAGTCAACTCAATGATCTCAATCGTATGGGCTGATAAATTCCGCTTATCTTCTGCGCCAAAGAAAAAGATTGCGAAACCGGTAATAACAGAAAAAGCAGGGATAAGCCACCAAGACCACTCTCTGCGATCTGCCTTAGCTAAAATTATATACAGTACCGGCGCTACGATGATCATATAGCCGATAAACATCCACATAAGCAGCATAAAGTTGGGCGGTTTAATCGATGGGAACTCATCTATAATACTTTCAATATTCCATTTCATATTATTGTTGATGCTCATCGCGCCAGGCTGAAGCGGCGTCAAATTTTTTTTAAGCACCTTCGCCCATAGCATCGCGCTGCCAGTCCATGTAGACATAGGCTCAAGTGATGGATCAAAAGCGATATAAATAACGCTGCCAAATCCATGTTCACGGGATATGACAAGCGGCAGGCCATTCTCAGCAAGCTCCGTTTTGCCATCTATTATACGACCTGTCGAGACGACCAAAGGTTTTTCAAGTGCAAGTGTGGTACCTCCGAAGCTGGCAAGTGAATCCGCGCTGGATATGGTCGATGTGCCTGACGATTCTAACGGTGCAATCTGTTTAAAGGCATCTGCAGTTTTGCCATAGCCGACTCCTCCAGTTAACACAAGTGTGCCGCCTTGCTGAACCCAATCCGTTATGGCTTTAATCTGTGCTTCATCCCATCCCGTGATTGGCATATCATTGATAACAATCGTGTTGAGTGTTTTGAGTAAAATGGGGTCACTGGGCAGTTCCTTCTGCGCAATCGGAATGACCGTTATTTCGTAGCCTCGTTGATTTAACGATGGCATAAAATTCAAAGTATCCGGGTCACGAGATATGACACCAATGGTGTAGCTGTTAGCCGTTCTTGCGTCTATGTAATCGTTGCCGAAAATCGGAATAAGTTTGCCTGATTTGTAGGAGTCCTTATAAAATCGTATTTTACTGTTGCTCCGATTAAGAAGCTCGCCTTGAATAGATGCAGTTAATTGTATGGCTGTGCCTAGAGGCAGCTCTGTGGGTATGATCAAGTCATTAGACCCTGCTATCGATATAACAACTTCGCCTTTCAAATCCTCAGCTGTCTGGTTTGTCAGTGTAAGCCTTACAGGATACCACTCGGATTGTTTCATGTAGCCTTGAAACCCGACACTCGTTTCCAATGAAATTCCCTTCTCCGTTGCTGCTGCCTGTGCGTTTCCAGTTCCCGCTAAGAAAGCAGCTATCAAACTAATCATGACCGCATATGCGATGGTTCGATTTCTTAAATGAATAAAACGGTTCACCATTTGACCCCTCTCTTTACTTGATCTTCCATTTATACACATCCTTATTTTAACGAATTTTACAATTGAATTGTTGCTTCTTTTTCTAAATAATCATAAAATGCAAAAAAAAACGACAAAACTTGATCATAGGTGATCATAGTTTTATCGTTTTCCAATTTTATGGTAAATTATTTTACAGGCGTACTGCTGTTCCGCTGACAGCTACCATTAACATTCCTTCACGCACAACCTCATAATCAATGTCGATCGCAACGATTGCATTTGCTCCAATCTTAGCGGCTTGATTTTTCATCTCATCAATGGCTACGTCACGAGCTTCCTTCAGCTTGCTCTCATACGCACCGGAGCGTCCTCCAACGATGTCTGTAATTGATGCAAAAAAGTCACGAACGACATTTGCACCCATAATCGCCTCTCCTGTTACGATTCCTATATAATCTTGAATAGGACGGCCTTCTATTGTTGGTGTTGTTGAAATTAGCATCATTATGCTCCTCTTGCTTCATAAAGAAGCGTGTATTTAAAACATTTGCTTATATTACGAAGCTGGCAGCTGTTTTGTTTCAATTAAGTTCCATTCATTAGCTCTTTCAATTCCACATCTATGAGTTTGTCCGTAATCGTGTTTATTCTAATCGTAACGCGAATAGCAAATTGCTTGGCATCTTTATTTAACAGTAGAACAAAACATTCCTCTGATTCTCCATTAGTTAGCTTTTTTCTTCCTTCGTATTTGTAATTAACAATTGAAGCATCCTCGTATGCTTTTGACGTTTCTTGCATGGCCAGCTTTCCCCACTTTGCGTAGGCCGGCTCCGCATGCAAATGAACCGCTTCTGTTGCAAACACTTCCGTATGCGTAAAGCTAAGCAGTGCGAACACAGCCTTAATTACAATATTAATTATCATTTTGCAACCACCTATTTCATGGATTGTGATGGTACTAGCGTCACCCTCTTTGCTTCGTCCTATTCTTCATTCCTAAAGGCTGCAGCCCAATTTATAGGGATAAGTGCCCTTTTTTCATTCAAAGCATATTGTAGAGTATGATAAAAAGGAGGCACACCATGATACGCAATCAATCTTATATGCCGCAATCGGCTGTTATGCCTGAGTATTTTCAACAAATGCAAACAAGCCCTGCCCAGGCCAATGTGGGACCGGAAACTGTGAATGCACAGACGGCTCCCGCTCCCGCTCCAGCTCATTGCTGTGTTGATTTAAGTCAAATGCATCATTATCCTTACATGCACGACTTTCATGACTTTCACCACATGCATCACTTCCATCCCATGATGGATGATTTTCATCCGATGATGGACGATTTCCACCATATGCATCACTTTCATCACATGATGGATGATTATCATCCCATGATGCATGAGATGTGGGATGAGCATATGCACTACGATCACCATCATCCTCATGATGGATGGGAGCTCTCGACTTTAGATTATCATCATGCTTGGTTTCACCCCATGATGCATCACCATCCGCACCATGTTTGCTTCCCTGTTACATGCCAGCCAGCCGGGGAGCTTCAGAAAAAGGTAGCAGCCGAGCAGCCTAACGGTTAAAAAAGAAAAACATAAAAAGGGCAGATTGAATGATTGCCATCATTCAATCTGCCCCTTTGTCTCCTCATCAACTATTGCGACAAACTGCCTTCGAGTCGTGAACGAGGTCGACATGAGCCAATAGGAATTTGAATAAGACTCGTTTGTCCATTTGGCGTTAATCCATAAAGTTCATTCATGGAGCTAACATCGAATCCTAGCAGGGGGCGTCCTTCCATCCTCAATGCGGAAGCGGCTAGCAGCAGACGTTGAACGAGCATTCCCGCTTCCATTTGTTGAATACGATAGCCGCGAAAGCCAAGCTCCTCATGAAAATGCTCCAGATCACCTGCCACATGAAAAGTAAGCGGTACCTGGAATAAATTCACGTTATCCAAAGACATGCCATACTGAAGCCATGACCTTTGGTCACCCGCACAGACAAGCTGCAACGCGTGAGCCGCATCATCATAGTAATACGCTCCATCTTGAATCCCATCAACCCCATAAAAACAGCCATATAAATGGACGCGCGACGATGGACTTCGCACTAAACCATCCAAATCATTGCGATACTTATAAGAAATCATGATCTCCTGCAATAGTTCTGCCAAATCTGTTAGACTCACGGTTTGCAATACATATTCATTTTCTGGCGAGTAGCGCTGCCTGCATACCGATGCTAGATCATACGTCATCCGATTTACGCTCGGTAAAGCATAAACATCGCTACTGCTGGCTAGTATTTGCTGCCCCTCTAGCTGTTTAAACGCGCGTGCGGATTCCATGATGGATGCTTCATTTAGCTTAATCAGCAACGGATATTCCAATACCTTTTTTGATCGCATGTACTGCTCATGTCTAATTAACGGAAGCGTACTGCATAATTCATCTGAAGAAATATTTTTTTCCGCGTTATCACCAGGGTGGAACCATTCCATATTGGCATCTATTGCAAGAGGAATCGTAGCGTATACACTTTCTTCCTTATCAGGTAGACCAAGCATATGATTGATTGCACCATCTAGAAACTGAAAGTAAACACCCGCTTCAAAGTCATAACGTTTAGCCACTTCAAGCAGCTGACCAACGAGCAAGCCAGCATCTAATCCTTGCAATCGATAGGAGAAGTTATTGTATTTATAAAAGTTTTTCCAAAAATAAGTGGACACAAATACGGCTCCGAAGCAGTTTGTTATATCGCACCGATCACCTAACGCATTGCCCAAATATCGATCAAATTGGCCTTCACGCAGCAGCATCAAACGATGATGTGCCACATCATAATGATAAATTCCGTTAGGTAATTCATCCAGCTTCAAATAAAGATATACTTCGCTTGGATACAGCCCTCCGCCTGATGGAACAAAACGTCTACAAAGCTGCAAGGAGTCCTCCCATTCCTCCCCTGTATGTTGTTCAAGAACAGATTGGCTCAGCTGTGTCAGCCCGAACGTATACCAAAGAAAATGGCCTATATCCCGTAGCGTTGGCATCGTATGTTCCCGTTTGCCCGTCAAAGTAAGCGGAACATCCGAAGCGAGAGGAAATGCCGGTACATGACGATATAATTTGTACGGTAGAGGAGCGTTATCCCAATCAATTTCCACATCTTGAGGTTTGGTTTTGTCTGGATCATATTGCAATTGGTGCAAAAAAGCCTTCAGACTCATATCTCCCCTCCTAAGTGCCAACTCGCCGAGATCCATTGCATGACAGCAGTCAGTGCTTATGGAAACGGATGCGGATAAGGATTAAGCAGCTCATGCGTTAACCGCTCCTTGACGTAACCCAGCTCAGCTGGTATTCGCAACACCCTCTCAAGTCCTCTCAAGCGGACAAGATGTTGACCAAACGTCATCGGGAGCATACCTGGAATGAGCACCTTTACACAATGGAGCCCATTTCTCAGCGTTTCCTGTGTCGTTTGATCAACCACGATAACCTCTAAATTTAATTCACGGAAAACTTTGAGGAATACGTTTAATTCATCTGTCAAATCTGCATGCTTTGGCCTTGGTTTAAATGCCTCTTCGAATGTACGGAGCGGCCTTTCGTTTTGAAGAAGGAAGTTCAAACGTTCCTCAGCTTCCTTCAAGCTGTACAGCATCGAATGATCATCCATTTGCCGTACTAGAAAAGGATCATGAAGCATGCGTTCATACTGCTCACGGTTTTCTTCTAACCTCTCATTAAACGCGAGCAGCATGCCAGCGATCTCATGGATGGCTCCTTTTGCTGCCCGCACTGGATCGGGATGCGCCCCAGCAGCACAAATCATATTAACGCCATTTTCCGTTCTGTTTTTGGCAAGCACCCAAACACTTGGAATGCCATGCTCCATAGTCGAATCGAATAAATGGACATCATATTGGGTGACATCTCGTAAACGCTCCACCATTAAGGTTAATTCCAGATCTCCGGAGGAATAAGGATCTATAGGATCAAGCGGAAGCTGTGCGTACCAGGTCATGAGAAATGAATCCCGTTCAACTACTTCCAGTATTCCGTAAAAAATAGCTTCCTCCAGGCTACCTCCTAAAGCACAGCCATTTGAGGTTTCGTATACAAATCCGTGGCCGCAGCCGGAGCTGTAATAAGCGAGCAGCTCCGGCACGAGAATAGGCTTATCCTGCAAAAACGAATAACCCCACACCCAATCGATTTTTCTGCTCGGGTCGAATGGTTGAAACGGAAAATCGGGACGCGCATACTGTTCCTTCTCATGTACGCCTACCCGAACGGGATCAAGGGCAATCTCACTCAAATGCTCATAGCTGTCATGAACCGCTGTCCTCTTTCCTCTAGGCGATATACCGCAATAACGTTCTAAACCTTCTAGTATGGCTGTCATTTCACTGTCTGCAAATGAATTTGTACGGCCAGCGCAGCCTTCATCTCCCGAAAACATCGGTAAAATAATGCTCGAATCCGCAAACGGCGACATCAGGTCAATCATTTTTCCATTCAAAAAACCTGTGCGATTGTCCAAATAATCATTGGCTAATACAGCTTTCAGCTCACTCATCGAACGAGTTCGATAGCTATTTTCGCTAATTTTCGGGCTTGGATGTAGCTTAATTCGCGAACCTATAGCCGAATCATCAGGTATTTCTCCACAAATCGTACAAAGCGGATCAGGCAAATAAAAATGAACCGAGCTGTTGAGCGTTTGCAAATGTACCAGCTTTACACGATTTGCAAGATGAGCCTTGTTGTTAAGGAGGAAATGTTCAGCTTCAACAGCAATATGATGAGCCACATGCAGAAGCCCGCTTCGAGAAGACCAAATATCCGGATAAACTTCACCGTGCATAAAAAGATGCTGCAGCTCCCACATTTCTTTTCGATCATTTCCAGCCATCAAACGCCGCAGATCAGCGCACTGCGAGCAGCCTGCTGTCCTGGGAATAACAAGCGGACCTATTACGCCCTCACCAAACGATACAAAGCCGCGCAGCCATGGTGTTCCCGATTGCTTAAACATTTCCTCTGCCATCAGATGAGAAGCTGAATCATAGCCATCGCTCAGTACGAGCGCAAGCTCTGCCGTTTCTGGAACACCAAACGACAGATCGCTCACTCGTTCAACCTGACAAAATTCAGATAATAGATCGGTTACATAATCTGCGAGCAGCCCTTCGCCCACAATTGCCATTTTAGCGCTCACTCTTCTGTCTCCTCTCGGAGCGAGATGCCGAATACTCCCGCCAGCTCCTCATTGAAAAAAGCTTCCGAAGTTAAGTTATACACAAGAAGACGCTTTTGGTTATTTTGTAGATGCATCAAAGCATTCTTCAGTACCTCTCGATGCTCAAATGGATCACACTCGGTTATGGAGAGGTTCACCACTTCGTCTTCCTTCACATTTACAGAAGCCAATTGATTTATTTTCCCTTTAAAGAGAGAATCTTTGTTCTGAATGTCCAGCAATGCGCCCAATAAAACTCTGCGAAGTGCCCTCGTTTCATTTAAATCAATTGCGTGATACCAGCAATCGCTAGTTCGCAGCCATACAACTGGAAAACCAATTAAAGTCTCACTGATGCCAAAGGAAGGGGATCCTTGCATCGTGGTTAGCGCTTTTATATAGTAACGACATCGTTCATCCTCAACATGACTAAGCTTTATCGGTGTGATAGAAGGAGGTTCTGCTTCGTATTGCCTTATCCATTCTTCGGATAAATACTTTTGCAAAGCGCGGCAGACGCCTTCCTCGATCGTCACCCCTGCTCCTACGCCCATAAACACAGGCTCTAATTCAAAGCCAATTTCAGGAGTCTGGTTGATGAATATATTGGCCATACGAGACACATAGGCTTCAATTCCAGCAAGTCCCGCTTCTCTGCGTGCCTCCTCATGTCTAAAACCGTTGCATACAATTTCCGAGAGCAGCAGCGCTGGGCCTTCTGTTAGAGGATCAACTGACTGAACCCGGCATTGCGACAACGGCAGCTGACGCAGCTCTCCTTCCTCCCAAATATGAAAGATGCCCGTCTCCATGGATGTTAATTGACTGAAGAAAGGGAGTAATCCGCTTGAATCACGTTTTCCCGTGCTCTCTTCCGACAGAAGCTCATAATCTTCAATCTTCTTCGCCTTTTGTTTTTCATTGGCTAACGGATGGGGAAGAAACGGATGCCACTTGCCTTCCAGCGTCTCTAGGTTCAGCAGAAAAAGTTTGTTATTTTGTAATTTCGTTACACCTGCAGCTGTTTTTAGCCATTCAAAAACGATCACGTTAGCGAGCAGCGATTCCGCAACAGATGAACCAGCATAATCATTTGTTTCCTTATAGATAGAAGCATAATGGACTCTGCGCCTTGCTGATTCCCAGTCACCCTCCGAATTTGAATAGGCGAGCGGAGCCGCTAGACCTGCCTGCCCTAGAATTATAGCCGGCAGCAGCACTTTATTATTTTGTAGACATACTTGGTTAAGAGATTGAAGCTCAGCTTCCCCTTCTGGATCTGACACATAAAATATTGCATCGTATGGCTGTATTACTAACGACCATTCCACTCCCCCATCCCTCGGCAAGCTGATCTCATCCACCTTGACCTCTGAATCGAATGGTCTGTAATGGTGCACCAACTCCGTAATTCGTCTAGGTCCCGTCGTTTCCGCGTTCATATTGATGAAGTGAAATTGAGGAAGGCCGGATTCAAGTAAAGATTTCACTACTGACACCAAAAAATTCCCGTTCCCGACAACAAGCACGCTGGACTTTCGAAACAGCTCAAAACGGTAAGCCCCAGACCCATCAAAGCTGTCCAAAAATTCAATCTGAGCCTCATATTGCTTAACAATATGGCTCGGAAGCTGATGCGGCCTATCCTGACTCACATCTTGGACATAACCATTCGCATAC
The DNA here is from genome assembly GCF_056398245.1 of Paenibacillus sp. 01T47. Taxonomy (NCBI): domain Bacteria; kingdom Bacillati; phylum Bacillota; class Bacilli; order Caryophanales; family Paenibacillaceae; genus Paenibacillus; species Paenibacillus sp. 01T47. The sequence continues at coordinate 283,287 of NZ_JBFTPA010000006.1, read as the reverse complement.
AATACTTTTGCAATCTCAAAAACATGATCACGGTATTGATCTGTCAATCCATCCGTTATTTCATGCATCGAATGCTCGCCATTAAACACCGGAATTAATTTCTCTATCCATTGATCAATCGTACTGCCTTCCATCCGAAATGAACCAATATTGTTGCGGAAATAGACACTTCCGTCCGAGCTAGGGAGAAAAAAAGTATCTCCTCTCACTTTAAGGCGCATAGAAGGATCCAAAATTCATTCCTCCTTATTTTGAAATCTGGCTTTTCGTAACAAGAGTTCCTCTATAAAGATATGTATGGCTATTTGTCCGTCATACCTGCACTCGCATAGAAAGACACCCCAGCATCCCGAAAAGCGTTTGCAGGGGTGTCTTGAACCTTCTATTTACATCTGAATATTTAGTTGACTAACGGCAACGGGCACAGCCAGCACAGCGGGCACAGCCGCCTCCGCAGCGAGCACAGCCACCGCATCTTGCACAACCTCCGCAGCCGCCGCACCCGCCACAGCCGCCGCATGAACAAAACCCGATACAAAAACCAATACAAAAGCCGATACACAAACGAGCATTATTTGGATCCATTTGACCTTGACCAGCATTCGGCGTCATTCCACTCGATTTAAATGCATCCATGTTCAAATTTTGAAGATCGTTCTTAAATTCATTCATCTTAGTAGCCTCCGTTATATGTTCATGTGATTATCATCGGCACTCACAAAATAGGAAATGAAAATGAGAACAACCCAAACTGGTCATATGCCGATAATCGTTCATGACATATACGTATGAAAAAAGCTCCGCTAGTGTTACTAATCCATTTACCTAGTCGCCCATTATGCAAACGGAACAACTAAAAAAAGAGGCTGTCTACAAGGTCAATGACCTTGTGACAGCCTCTCTGCTATCTCGAATCGTTATGCTTCTTCTGCAGTGCGTGGTTTGCGTTTACGGTTCAAGAACTCATAAACGATAGGTACGATAATGAGCGTGAGCAGTGTTGAGCTCGTCAAGCCGCCAATTACGGTAACCGCCATACCTTTAGAAATCAAACCGCCTGATTCGAATCCAAATGCAAGCGGAAGCAATGCACCAACGGTTGCAATCGCCGTCATTAGAATCGGACGAAGACGTGTACCCGCTGCTTCAATAAGTGATTCGCGGACGGAAAGTCCTTCTCTCTCTTTTTGAATAACACGGTCAACAAGGACGATCGCATTCGTGACCACGATACCAATAAGCATCAGGGCACCGATCATTGCGGTAACGCTCAGTGTTTCTCCTGCAATTAACAGTGCTACTAGTGCACCGATAATCGTAAACGGAAGGGAGAACAGAATTGCGAATGGTGTAAGTCCTCCACCAAATGTAATGACAAGCACAAGATAAACGACAGCAATCGCTGCAAGCATTGCTAAGCCTAGCTGCATAAATGACTCATTGATCTGCTCCGTTACTCCGCCCATTTCGATATCGACTCCAGCAGGAAGATCAGTCTCATCAATCATTTTCTGCAATTCTGCCGAAACCTTGCCGACGTCAGATGAAGTTGCATCTGCTGAAATCTCAGCATACATACGACCATCACGTCTTGTTATCGTATTCGGCGATTCACCTTCTTCGATAGTCACGACATCTTTCAAAGCAACTTCAGTACCTAACTGAGTAGTCAATTTTACATTCTCTAGATCTGATTTATTCGTATAGGTTTTTGTATCAACCTTCACATAAACGTTAAATTCCTCGCCATCCACTTCTACTGTCGTCAGAACGGGACGCTCGCGAACCGGACTAAGTGCCATTGCAATCTGGCCTGCTGTTAATCCGTTTTGACTAAGCTTCTCTTGATTAGCTACAAGGCGATACTGCTCATACGTTTCTGATAAGCTGGAATCAATATTTTTCAAATCCTTATGATCTGCAAGCTTCTTCATAAGGTCATCCACGATAGGTTGAACCGTGTTCATATCCGGACCATACACAAGCATCGATATGCCCGATCCGCCAAGACCTCCGCCTCCGAAATCCTGCTGTTTCCATTCGCCTTTGCCGCCTAGCTCTTGCAGCATAGGTACAATTTTTTCTTTCTCAGCAGTAAAACCAGCATAATTCTCATCATAGCTCAAGTTAAACAACGCTTGTTTTGAAGCTCCTGGGCTAAATGGATTTTGGCTGCCGACTGCATATTGCACGACTGTAACACCTTCACGATCGAGCAATTTCTTTTCAGCTTCAAGAGCCATTTTCTCTACCTGTTCAAGTGTTTCTCCAGGTGCTGGATTATAGGAAACAATCATCATTTTCTGTTCGTCGCCAGCGATGAAGCTCGTTCCAATCACTGGGAGCAGGAACAAACTTCCGATAAGTAGAAGTGTTGCTAAACCAAAAGTAACCAATTTATGATCAAGCGACCAGCGAAGTGCACCTTTGTACAATTCCGCTAAGCGGCCCGGCTTATCGTGATGCGCCTTGCCAGCTTTCATCCCTTTGCGGAACATCATATGCGCCAGCATTGGTACAACCGTAATGGCAACAAGCAATGATGCTAGTAGAGCAAATACAATCGTTAATGCAAACGGCAGGAACATTTCACCAATCATGCCCGAAACAAGTCCAAGAGGCAAGAATACGGCTATCGTTACGATTGTGGAAGCCAAAATCGGTACGAACATTTCCTTCGTCGCATCAAGAATTAATTCCTTGCCCTTCATCTTCTCTGTAGGGAGCGCCATTCGACGATATACATTCTCGATAACGACAATCGAGTCATCGATTACCCGCCCAATCGCGACGGTCATCGCACCAAGTGTCATAATGTTCAGTGTAATATCCATCCGACTCAAAATCAGAAGAGCGATCAGGATGGAAAGTGGAATCGAAACAACAGCAATAATCGTGGAACGAATATCGCGCAAGAAAATCATAATGATAATGACAGCGAACAATGCGCCAATTACCGCCTTGCTTAACATCGTGTGAACGGAATCCTCGATCGGCTTGCCTTGATCAAGTGTCGTTACAATAGACAAACCATCATTATTGCCTTCAAGCTCTTTTATTTCTGCTTTTACATTATTAACAACGTCAACCGTATTCGAATCAGCCGCTTTGACTACGTTAAAACCAATGGAGTCTTTGCCATTCGTACGAGAAATAGACTCTGCTTTGCCTACGATGCTTAAATCAGCAACATCGCTAAGCTTAACACCTGGCACGATGACTAAGTTTTTCAAATCACTCTCTGTCGTTATGTTTCCATCAACGACCAGCGCCTTCTCTGTCTCGCCAAATTCATAAATACCTAGCGGTACAGAAATAGCTGACGCTTGGATGATGCCTTTCACCATCTCTTCGGTTAAGCCGATTTGCTTTAGCTTATCCGTTTTGAAGGAAAGTTCACCTTCCTTAACATTTTGTCCAGATACTTGAATGCTCGCTACACCTTCAATACCTTGAAAGCGCGGCAACACATTTTCTTCTATTTCCTTCGTAAGCTGCTCCAAATTCATCTTTTCATTGGAGATACTCATCGCAAGGACAGGGAATGCATTCAAGCTGATCCGTGAAACGGATGGGGTTTGCGTTCCTGTTGGAAGCTTAATCTCGGAGAGGATATTTTTAACTTCCGCTTCCGCCTTTTCCATATCTGTCTCATAGGAGTACTCAATAACGACAGATGAAGCATTCTCATAGGATGTTGAGCTAATGACTTTAACACCTTTAAGATTGCGAGTCCGCTGCTCAATCGGCTTCGTAATTTTCTCCATAACCTCTTCAGGTGCAGCACCCGGCAATACAGTTGTGACGCTTACGATTGGAACCGTAATATCGGGCAATGTTTCCATTTTCATATTCATTCCTGAATAAAGTCCAGCAAATAACACAAGCAGCGTCAAAATCCACAAAGCAAATTTGTTATTAAGCGAAAATCGGATGATGCTCTTCAATCTCTCCCACTCCTCATCTTCTATCTATACTTTAAAACGGTAGCCCACTCCCCAAATTGTTTCTATATATTGAGGTTTGGATGGGTCATGCTCAATTTTCTCACGCAGCCTCCGAATATGAACCGTAACCGTAGCTGCGTCTCCATTTGAATCAAGCCCCCAAATACGTTCAAACAACTCTTCTTTCTCAAACACGCGATTAGGGTGTGAAGCTAAAAGCAGCAGAAGCTCATATTCCTTTGAAGTAAGCATCGCTTCCTGCTCATGTATCATGACTCTTCGTGAAGGCTTATCGATAAACAATCCGCGTATGCGAATATGCTCGCCTCGCTCCCCTTTGTCAGCTGTCAAACGCTCGTAACGAGCCAAATGAGCTTTCACGCGTGCTACCAGCTCACTTGGACTGAAGGGCTTGGTCATATAATCGTCAGCGCCAAGTCCTAATCCTCGTATTTTATCAATATCCTCTTTTTTCGCGGTTACCATCAGCACTGGAATATTGATCGTTTGTCTAATTTGACGACAAATTTCAAAGCCGTCGATTTTAGGAAGCATTACATCTAATATGATAAGATCAAACTTTCCTTCGAGCGCTTTCTCAAGTCCTATATCACCTCTCCCTTCAATTTGAACGTTAAAACCGTAACTTTCCAAGTAATCTCGTTCCAGCTCGGCAATGGCTTTCTCATCTTCAATAATTAGTATGCTCTTCATGACCACCCACCGTTTTGACGGATACTGACTTAGGCAATTTTAGACAGAACAACGCACCTCCATGCTCTGCATTTTCCGCCCAGACCGTACCGCCGTGCCCTTCAATAATTTGTTTGACGATTGCAAGACCGAGACCACTTCCACCTGTCTCTAAATTGCGTGATTGCTCCGCGCGATAGAAACGATCGAAGATATAAGGCAAATCATCCTTCTCAATTCCGGGACCTGAATCCTCAATTTCAATCAGAGCGTGCTCCTCCAGTTCTGTTACTCGAACAACGATGTTATGTTTTTCGAGAACAGAAGATTGTCCCATATACTTGACACAATTGTTCAGTATATTAGTTAAAACACGGCTTAGCTTGTCAGGATCGGCTGCGATCATCAGCGGATCAGAACCATGCTCGATATATTGCAATCCTACCCCTGATTTTTCCAGATCAAATCGCTGCTCATCCAAAAAATATTCTAAGTAGCGTTTAATGTCCATCACTTTAAAATCAAAGGCAACCGTTTGAAGATCAAGCTTCGAGAATAGGAACAGCTCATCAATTAATTGATCCATATCTGTAGCTTTACGATAAATCGTCTCCATGTAGCGCTTCCGCTTTTCATCCGTGTTCGCGATACCGTCCATGATCCCTTCAACATACCCTTTAATCGCAGATATTGGCGTTTTCAAATCATGCGAGATATGAGACAGCAGCATTTTACGGTTTTCTTCATACTGAAGGCTTTGATCAATCGACTGCTTCAATCTTACCCTCATATCCTCAAACGCGATGCTAAGCTGTCCGATTTCACCTTTCGTCGTGGCCTCAACCTTGTGCGACAAATCGCCATCCTTAATTTGTAGAGCTGCGGCTTCTAGTTTCTTAATGGGACGAATGATGCTTCTTGATACAAAGTAAGTAAGCAGCAAGCTCGTTAATCCAATAAAAGCTAAACTGAAAGCTGTGCCGACCGGCCTCCAATAGATAGGAACCGTATCATTTCGCCGGAACAGAACAGCACGACCCTCTCCCCCATCAGGATAAATAAAATCGACGGTACTCGTTTCGAATCGAAATGAATTAAATGCAACCTTCGAAGGCGGCTCGTCCAATAATTGCTGCCAATCAGCATGAACAGCTGACTGTTCCAAGAAAGGCGCTACAGAAGTAATCTTCCCATCCCTGGAAATAAGAAGTCCTGCCCATAGCTTGCCTAACCGCTCTTGAATTTCGGCTACGTATTCCTTCTTCTCGAGCTCACCGGAATCATTGCGAAGCACATAGGATAATTCGCCATACACCAAGGCTTGAAGATAAGGCTCTCTGTTCTCATTTTCATAATAATGACGAACATCCTCAACTCCGCGAGCATAAAAGATAAATATCATAAAAGCACTCATTAATATGATCGGTACAAAAATCATCGCCAAGTATGACATATACAGCTTTACTCGAATGGACAATCCTGTTCACGCCTCGCTGCTGCTTTTTTGTTAAGTGTGTTTCTGTCGTTGTTTCTATGGTTAATCATAACGGCTATTTCTAAACGAATTTGTAACCATTTCTTACAAAAGTATTACGTTTGATGATTTTGTGCATATAATTAATGACGTTTTTATTTAATGCTATAAAATAATTATTCGCTCAGTGTACCGAACTTAGGCAGCGGCCAAATACGGAATACGGCTTTGCCTTCGATGCTGGATCTAGCAATTGGACCAAGTTCACGGCTATCCATACTATGCTCACGATTGTCACCCATAACAAACAGCTGTCCTTCTTTAACTGTAAAAGGCACTGAAACACTGCCAGCTACTGTCTGACCCTTAACATATTGCTCTTCGATTTTTTCGCCATTCAAATATACTTCCCCGTTTTGGATATCAACCACGTCTCCAGGCAAGCCTACGACACGTTTAATTAAACGCAAATCGCTCTCTGGTCCGCTAATAATAACGATGTCGCCGTGACGAGGTTCATGAAGCCGGTAAGACCATTTGTCTTCGATTAATCGTTGTCCAGCGACCAGCGTATTTTGCATAGATACATTATGTACTTCCGATTGAGCATAAACATAGTTTTGGAAAAGCAGCGCTACAACGACGGCAATTCCAAGCGAGACGACCCATTCTCTTACTTCCTTCATCCAGCTTTTTGTTTTGCGTTTTTCTGTTTGCATGAACATTCTCCTCATCAGTAAGTGTTTTTTTTCTTGTAAGAATAATAATAATTGTCTACCTAATACGTTCTTTGCTGTACAAAGTTTTCATTATAGCGCCCAAAATAGGAAGTGACAACCGAACCAGACTTGCGATAAAGTGAAAGCGAAGGGGGCTTCCACAACGATGAATCAAATCTCTGGAGCACAAAGATTGCTTTTTACTACTATAACCATTTTATATTGGACTTCCATGTATGTATATGTCCCTACGCTTTCACCTTACCTTAGTGATCGGGGATTGTCCTTGCCTTTTATCGGCATCGTGCTTGGAAGCTATGGTTTTGTTCAAATGTTCGTAAGATTTCCGCTCGGCATTTTGTCAGATCGTTTCGGAAAGCGCAAGCCTTTCATCCTATTAGGGATGCTAACCGCTGCGATAAGCTGTTTGCTGTTCCTCATCCCTGATTCATGGGTATGGCCGCTTGCTGGCAGATTGATGGCAGGCGTTTGCGCATCTACTTGGGTCGCGTTCACCGTGCTTTACGCCAGCTATTTTGGAGCCGGGCAGACAGGTCGTGCAATGGGCAGTATTAGCGTGATGACGGTATCCGGACAAATGATCGGCATGCTCTTTAGCGGATGGTTAACGGATGGTTTTAGCTCAAGTGCTCCATTTATTGTAGGCGCTGTCATTGCTGTCCTTGGTCTAGTGCTCGCTTTCATGCTGAAAGAGCCTCGCTCGGAGCTCAAAGAACAGCCAGGAATGTCGTTTGCCATGATCAAAAATGTGGTAAAAACTAAAACATTGCTGCAGGTTTCTTTGTTGTCCATCCTTGCTCATGGCATTCTTTTTATAACGATGTTCGGATTTACACCGCTCAAAGCTCAAGAAATGGGTGCAGACGGTCTGAAGCTCACCTTGCTCGTATTTTCTTTTATGCTCCCCCATGCTTTTGCCTCACTCGTTACAGCGAGGTGGTTTACGCCTAAATTCGGCTATTGGGGTACGATTGGCGCTGGCTTTATATTGAGTACCATTTGCACAGGAGCAATGGTGTTTGCGGATTCTTTTGGTGTTCTTGTCGCAACGCAGGCGATTAATGGTTTTGCGCAAGGCTTACATATGCCGCTTCTGCTGGGACTGGCGATTCGAGATGTCGAGCTTCCTGGCCGTGCAACAGCAATGGGCTTATATCAAGCGCTATATGCCATTGGAATGTTCTCTGGACCATTCCTTGCTGGTTGGCTCAATGAAAGCTGGGGATTGAACGGAGGTTTCCTATTTGGCTCGCTGCTTGGAGCTGTCGCATTTGCACTTGTAATCAAGTGGGCAATGTCAGATCGCAAAGCTAAGTTTGCCGCGCGCACGAATCATGCAGAGGAGGTAAGCGGATGATTAAGCCACAGCTCGTGCTCGATATTGGAGGCGTGCTGGCGACAAACCTGTCGCCGCTCTTCTGGCAGCTGTTAGCTGCGGAAGCGATCGTTTCTGAAGAACAACTTTACTCTGAATATAAGCAGCAAATTAGCGAGCGGCTATGGACAGGCCAAATAACAGAGAAACAATTTTGGAGCTGGATTGCTGAATATACGCCAAACTTAACTAGTGCGCTAGCCAGAAGTTTTATCGATAGATGCCTACTGCCGCTTCCTGCCCTTGCAGAAATCGGCAATTGGAATGCTGTTGCTGATATTCATGTGTTAAGCAATCATTTACCTGCATGGGTTGAACCCATCATTACACCTATCAAGCCTTATTTGAAAAGTATCACGATCTCAAGTGAAGCAGCACTCCAAAAACCTCATCCGGCTATTTTTGACAAAGTAAATGAACAGCTGCCGCCTGACAGCTTTGTTTTATTTGTTGATGATCATCCTAAAAACACAAAGCAAGCAGCGCTGCACGGATGGCATACGCTGCTTGCTGATGAAGATGGACGTTGGATTTCGCAGGTACTCCCTCTTTTAAAACAATACAGCAATGAGAAATAGCAGAGAGCCTGCTGCTGCTGCAATACTCATTAGACGAGCATCTGCTCGTCCGAAGCGAAGCCGAAAGCTATAAGTCGGCTTTCGCTTCGCATAACCAAAGCCGCGTGCTTCAAGCGCATCCGCCATTTGCTCCGCAAGACGCAATATTGAACGTACGTAGGGAATAAGAATCGGTAGAAGCCTTTTCATCGGTACCGTCTTAAGAGGCGTAACTGCCTTTCCTCTCGCATGAGCCAGCTTCGCAAACCGCTCCCACTCTCCTGTTAGTAAAGGAATAAACCGAAAAATAAGAGTGACGATGATTGCAAAGGAATGAATGGGCACCTTCAGCCTCTCTAGGAAACCGAAGGTTTGCTCAAGCGAGCGTTGAAGCCGTAGAGGCGTCATCAGCTTTAGCATTGGGAGGCCTAAAAGCATAATCAACAAAAGCTTGCCTAATCGGATAACTATTAGCCAAACCTTGTCCAAATCAAAGGAAAGCGGACGAATGCCAATTCCTGCTATTACGCAAAAAATAATAATCATAATGGCATACGCGCGAATGACTCGTCTCCAAGGCCAAATGAGTGTTCGAAACGGAATTAAAAGCAAAATCGTTGAAACAGCTGCGACCGTTAGCTCCAATGCTGTTTTTTGCGCAAAAATGCTCGCAGATAGAAATAAATAAACGAGTACAAGCGCACGAGGATCAAAATAATTTGAACGCAGCAGAACCGATGGTTTGGCGGCTCCTAATTGAGAAACCTCTGTTATCGTTTTTTCAGCGAGTTTACCTTTTGGTTCTTCTTTTGGTTCTTCTTTTGGTTCTTCTTTTGGTTCTTCTTTTGGTTCTTCTTTTGAAAACGTGTTTGGCTTGTTGTGCTCAGTATCTATGCTGCTTGCTATACCATTTGTTACAACAACGGCTGCTGCTCCTGATTTCTGGCCGGCTCGACTCGCGAGTGCAATGGAAATCGCCGCAGCAAGCTCTTGCGGCGCAGGCCAAGGCACCTCATCCGCGTCTGCGCGCTGGATGAACTGCTCCAGCGGCATAGCCGCTTCCTCGCGCAGCGCGTCCAGCGCGCGAAGCGCCTGCGGCGCAGAGGCGGCATGCGCGATCGCCGCCGCCTTAGCCGCTGCGCGGACCGTGCCGCCGTCAACGACGGCGACCGCGTCCGCCAGCGGCAGCAGCGCGTCGAGGTCGTGCGTTGCCACGACCGCTCCGCGCCCAGCCGCCCTGTGCGCTTCCAGCACCGCGCACAAGCGGCGAATACCGCCGGCGTCTAACCCCGCCGTCGGCTCATCCAGCAGCAGCCAATCCGGCTCACACGCCAATAAGCAGGCGAGTGACAGCCGTCGCTGCTGACCGCCGCTGAGCGTCCATGGATCACGCTCCAACAGCTCCACTGGAAGCCCTACTCTCGCAAGAGCTTCCGCGATTCTCTCCTCGATTATGGATGAATCGAGCTTATATGGCTTGAGAGAATAAACCATTTCTTCTCGTACAGATGACGCAAACCACTGTGACTCCGCATTTTGCATCGATATGCCAAGCTTAAGCACCACTTCTGGATTTAGACGGCTGCGGCGGCCATTCTCCATCCATAGCTGATCGGTGCCCAGCTCAATATTTCCGCTTTGAATCGATCGTATGCCCGCCAATGTCTCAAGCAGCGTTGACTTCCCAGCACCATTTCGCCCGATTAAAAGTGTGATTTCACCTGCTTTGAAGGACGTATGAACTTCTTTTAGCAGCTGTTTTTCATTGTCATTCTCCGCGTGCACGCTAACGCCGCTTAACTGCCAGTCAGCGCCCATATTGCTTCACCGCCTCTGCCAGCATAGTTGCTGTGAACGGAAAAGGCGAAAGCTTCACACCCTGCTCCTCTAACTCCCATGCCACCTGAGCACAATAAGGAGCCTCTAAACCAAGTTGCTCACAAAAACTATCCCTTGCTCCCGCAGCCGATCTAGCAAACCAGGCTTCTACCCCGCCATCGTACATAATCGTACCGGCATTCATCGCAACGATTCGATCTCCCGCCTGCAGCTCCTCCAGCTTCTGCGTAATCCAAATGACCGTAATTCCGGCTTGCTGCAAACTTCTTGTTTGCTCCAGCACAGAGATTGCTGCTTCTGGGTCCAGCATCGCTGTTACCTCATCAAGCACAAGCATGGGCGCTTTTAATGCCAAACACCCCGCAATCGCAACGAGCTGCTTCTGCCCTCCGGATAAGGTTCCAATCGGTTGATGCATTCTCTCACCCATGCCTACTCTTTGCAGCGCATGCTCGGCTTCAGATCGAATACTAGACGCTTCCTGCTCATTCTGCTCCAGCATGACAATAATATCCTCGAGCGGCGTTGCCCCGATCATCGCTGCCTCAGGCTGCTGCATAACAATTGGAATCGGCTTCCCCTTTGCAGCAGTATGAATGTTCCTTAAGACTTGGCCGCTGACGCCTGCAACCCGAAAACCAGCAGCTACTTTCGCAACTGTGCTTTTCCCGCTTCCATTGCAGCCAAGCAGAGAAATCCATTCTCCCTCTTTTATAACAAGCGAAATATCTTTTATTATTGGTTTCCGTTTTTGTCCTTCACCTATTGCCGGAGGCGTAACGGTAACCTGCTTCAATTGTACCTGATTGCTCTGATTCAAAAAATTTCACCCAACCTCTTCCCGAAAACGATAGGCTATGCTACAATTCGATTTGTTAACCTTTTTTAAATATAAATGGTTAACAATATTATCGCAAGTACATAAAGGAGACTAACATCATTATGCAAACCAGCAACATTCGCTCACTCGTCTTTATTTCTTTGTTCGCAGCTTTGTTTATCGTCATGAGCTCTTTGACAATTAAGTTCGGCGGCTCATTCGTCCCGATTACTCTTCAAACCTTAGCTGTTGGATTAGCAGGCCTCTTTCTGACGCCGCGCAACGCTTTCCTCAGCATATTTATCGTCATTTTGCTTGCTGCTATCGGCCTGCCGCTATTTAGCGGGCAAGGCGGTATCCCTCATCTTACAGGACCTACTGGCGGCTTTATATTTGCCTTCCCGTTCTGTTCGCTATTGGTTAGCCTAGCGATTGGCGGATTTCTACGCAGTAACATGTCCAAAGGAAATCAAGCCTTAGCTTTTATTGTTTTTTTCATCATTTTCGAGCTATTCAGCTCCATCACCTCATACATTCCAGGAATTCCATGGCTTATGAATTCTCTGGACCTTTCGTTCCAGAAAGCGATGACGGTCGGATTCTATCCGTTCATTATCGGTGATGCACTAAAATCATTGGCAGGCGCTATTTTAGCAACCTCTTTAACACCTTACATTGTCCACATACGCTCGTCAACCGTAAGAAATAGCGAAGAGAAAACAACTTTTAATGTTTAAAACCGCTGTTCTATGAAAGCAAAAAACCGCTTTATCCGATTATGCATTTTGAATCGGAATATAGCGGTTTTTGTTTTAGACATCTACTTTGAAATGCCTCGCGAGTTACTTTCCTAAAGTTCTTAAAATGTTCCCGCGATATTCAGTATCCTTTTCTTTCAATTCAAAAACCTTATTCTGTACCGATATATTCATATATAATTCGCAATACAAATCAAGTTCATTATTATCATCGAAAAAGACCTTAAACTTAATATCTTCATTTGCAATATTTCTAGGGTCACCCTCTAGTGCAAAACATGTAAATGAGATTTCATCATCACACTTTAACTCTCCCTCATTGCCATAAAGCTCCAACAAAGCCGTAATGAACGCATCTGATTCTTTACCAATTGATTTAAGAGTTATTCCCTCAAAATAAAATGCCTCTTGATTGATTTCTCCCTGATTCCATCCAGGAATCATATCCTTGTTTATTAGCACTTCGAAGCCAACAATTTCATTTCCATATTGACCATGAACAAGAAAATAATTTCGATGATTTATCACATGACTTTCAATGATATCGAATTCTAAATCCTGAAAATCATCTTCAGTGTTTTGGTTTATTTCTCTATATTTCATTTGGAATAATCCCTTCCGCTTGTTATGTTAATTTGAAAAAAGTTACATTTCATATGTAAAAATGAAAGCCGCATGTCTGCATCCCAAAAAAGGAGCTGCAAAACATACGGCTTATAATGCTAGTCTAGCTTATTTTAGTCGCTGCACTCTTCAGGAGCTGGCTCTGACGCATCCTCAACGTTGATTTTCTCAGACACGGTATCACGGATGATCGAAATAACGAGCTGAAGCAAATAATTGATGTCGCTTTGACTTTGTTGGAACTCGGACACGATAGGAATGCCATCAAGCTCGTCCTGCAGCTCTTCCATTTCGCCTTCGATCTTTTTAACCATGTCAGCATTTTTGAAAGTGGTTTCGAAAGCAACAACTTCCTTTTGTTTTTTCTTAATTTTTGTAATCAACTGCTGCACGCGCTCATTGCCGTTAATTTGCAGCTCTGCGCGGCGGTAGTGCTGTACTTCCTCTGAAGTAAAGATGAGATTTGCTAATTCTTTCGCTTTTTTCGAAATATCTTCACGTACGATGAGATCGCGAGTATGGAAACTCGGAATTCCACAGCCTTCGCCATGCTCATGATCATGGTCACATTGCGCTGCTTGATTATCTGCTGTATGCTGCTCTGCCATTTGTCATCTCTCCTGTTTTACCGTTAGCTAACGGCTTCTTGTGCATCCTGTTCTATTCTTTCGGCTTTGATATACCAAGTTTGTGCCTCAGTAACCTTAGCCATAATAAACTGGCCAACCCATTCCTTTGGACCTTCCAAATGCACTAATTTATTCGTACGCGTCCGTCCAGAAAGGACATTAGCGTTGTTTTTGCTTTCGCCTTCAATGAGAACCTCGACAATTTCGCCGCGAAGCTGCTCATTCTTTTCTCTCGCATTTGCAGCAAGCTGTGCATTGAGACGCTGCAGACGAGCTTTTTTCACCTCTAGCGGAACATTATCTTCCATACTAGCGGCAGGTGTACCCTCACGCGGAGAGTAAAGGAAAGTATAAGCCGAATCAAAGCCAACTTCTTTCACCAGCGTCATCGTATCCTCGAACTGCTCGTCTGTTTCACCAGGGAAACCGACGATTATATCTGAAGTGAGCATTGCACCCGGTATTGCTTTTTTAATTTTAGCAACCAGCTCTAGATACATCTCGCGAGAATACTTGCGGCTCATTCGTTTCAATATTTCGGTGCTGCCGGACTGTACAGGCAAATGAATATGCTCAACCAAATTGCCTCCTGTTCCAAGCACCTCAATCAAATGATCGTCAAAATCACGCGGATGGCTCGTCATAAAGCGAATACGCGGAATGTCAATTTTGGACATATCATGCATCAGATCGCCAAAGCGATAGTTGATGTCCTCAAAATCCTTGCCGTAAGCATTAACATTTTGCCCAAGCAATGTAATTTCTTTAAATCCTCGTCTAGCTAAGTCGCGCACTTCAGCAATGACATCTTCTGGACGTCTGCTGCGCTCTTTCCCGCGTGTATATGGCACGATGCAATACGTACAAAACTTATCGCATCCGTACATAATATTAACCCAAGCACGCATTCCTTCGCGTTTCTTAGGCATATTTTCGATAATATCGCCTTCCTTGGACCATACCTCAACGACCAGTTCTTTACTGAAATAAGCATTTTGCAGCAAGTACGGAAGTCTATGAATGTTATGCGTACCAAAGATCATATCTACAAACGAATGCTTTTGCAAAATACGTCCTACAACCGATTCTTCCTGTGACATACAGCCGCAAACACCTAACAGCAAATCCGGTTTCTCCGTCTTCAGCGCTTTCAAATGGCCAAGCTCTCCAAACACTTTATCTTCAGCATTCTCACGAATGGCACATGTATTAAGTAAGATCACATCTGCAAGATTTCGATCCTCCGTAGCTATATAACCCATTTCTTCGAACATGCCCTTCATGACTTCGGTATCATGCTCGTTCATTTGGCAGCCATACGTTTGGATTAAATAAAACTTTCCTATACCCATCGATCGAAGCTCAGCAGGAATCGCAAAGTCATAATGCACCTCGATATCCTCTTTGCCCCGCTTCTTCTCATCCTTGTGATTAGGAGCAGAGTTGATTTGTATATTCCGACCTTTAATTCGAACGGTAGTCATGCCATCTTCTTCTCGTAAAATCTTTGCATCCGAAAAATCGAAATACTTGGAGTAGTCCTTAACACCCGTGCCAGATTTTAAGTCTGGTGTGCTTTTGGTCTCCTTCGTCATAGGGATTCACTTCCTTTATCTGCAATTTCCTTAATCAATTATATTTATTCATTTGAACATATCAATTAGAAATTATATCATAACGCCCCCGCCTAATCCATCACAAGCAAATCAAAAAAAGCTTATAGAAATGGTTTCTTTCTTTTACTATCATTTTTATTGCAATGTATAGTCAAATGGCAGTCATTCAAATGGACATTGATTAATGTTTTATAACTCACATTGCAATGTCATAATTTACATGCTAAAGTTAATATATAGATTATTGATTAGAGTAACCTTATTCAAACGAAAAAGGAGTAGTTTTATGGCTGGAAAAAAGATCAAAATTGCTGTGCCCGACGAAGAAGGACAGGTTTCCATCATGTTTTCCCGTGGAGGACCTCGTGCTGGAGCCGGAAGAAAAGGATTTGGGGAAACTAAAAAAATTTCTTTAACGCTCACCAATGAGGTCTGGAGCGAGCTTGAAAATCAGTGCAAAACATCTGGTCTCTCCAGATCTGAAGTAATTCGCGGAATAATAGAGTCATCATTAAATACACACGACAAATTATTGTAAAGACGGGTGACAATCATGCTTGTTGAAGTGAGACAGCAATCGTTGCATATTGGACTTCAGCATATTGCTGCTGGTTTGGCCTTAAGAGCAGTTTCCCCTATTCTTTCAGGCATTAAAATGCAAGCCGGAGCCCATGGTCTTTCTCTCACAGCCTGCAATGCATCTATGGCTCTACAATATAATATCCCTTATCATTGTGACCAGCTTAAAATTGATAGAGAAGGAAGTACAGTTATCCCCGCTCGTCTTTTGCTCGATATTGTCCGCAGTTTTTCAACTGAAAGCAAAGTAAAACTCGCAGAGTTAAAACATAATTTTATACATATTGAATCAGATCATTCTATATACAGTCTGGCTACAATGGATGTTTCACAATTTCCAGATATGCGCAGCTTGGAGAATAAAGCTAAATATCAAATCGATAATATAGCGTTTAAAAAGATTGTGAAGCAAGTTTCGTTTGCAGCATCCACTTCTGAAGCGAAACCGATATTGACAGGCATTTCTTGTCAAACCATAAATGGAAAGCTGAGGCTTTCTGCTACCGATGGCGTTCGGCTTGCTACAAGCACCTCAAATCTAAGTGAAAACAGCTCTGATTCAGTTCCGTTTGTTATTCCAGCAAAACATTTGTCCGATTATTCTAAAATGTTGTCAGATGGATCTAGCAAAACACAAATTACGATTTCAGACCAGGTCATTTCCTTCAACACATTAAATTTCAGTATGCAATCGCTGCTTATTCAAGGCACATTTCCTGTAGTTGAAAGATTGGTGCCACAAACCTTTTCAACCGAAATAACGATGAACACTGCCCCTTTTCTTCGGGCCGTCCAACGCGTCAGCTTGCTCGTTAGTGATACACATGCCATCGGGATGCGCATTTCATCTTGTGAAGTCGAATTATTTGCAACAGCAGCTGAGATAGGCGATGTCTCGGAAAAGTTCGCTATTAGCCCTATTTTTGGTGAGCCGCTTGTTGTTTTTTTCAATGGAAAATATATGAGAGATATTTTGCAAGCGATTGACAGCACACAAGTGTTGTTGCGATTTACAGGAAAAAATAAACCGATCTTAGTTAGGCCGACCAACAACGAAGATACACTATACATTATTTCTCCAGTGCTGACTGCGCATCAGCTATAATTTCAAGACAAATAAAAGAGAGAACAGCATATACGCTGTCCTCTCTTTTACATTACTAAACAATTAACGAAATAAAGGATCAATAAATGTCTTGCAAAACCGGTCCTGTATTTCTTCACAAGTGTAGCCCATCACGTACCGCAATTGCCTAAACGTATGCGGGGATTGAATGGATATAAAGGAATGAGCAGCATAACAAGGATCAATAGGCTTAATTTGCTCTTTCTCCATTGCTTCCTCAAACAAGCTGCGCAGGACAGTATGCAAATAAAGATAAGGGGGTGATTGGAAAAAATCACCTTTAGGATGTTCAAGTTCGATTTTATTAAAAGATTGCATCACGCCAAGCCATTTCGATTCCTTATCGATAAACGCTATAATTTTGCGCATAACTCCGCTCAATCGCTCGTGTACGGACAGCATAGCCTCTTCTGTCAAATACGCGTCGATCTCATTGATGAAAATTTCAAAATTCTCTTTCATCATATCCATACACAAATCACCTTTGTTGGAATACCTCCGGTACAAGGTGCCTTGTCCAATACCGACTGATTTGGCGATTTGATGCATACTGACCGATTCTACCCCATGCTCCGTAAACAAGTGATTAGCCGTACGCAAAATCGCTTTGCTGAGCGCTTGTTTCGTTCTGCTGTTTTCTGGTGCAGTCATCGTTCCTATCTCCTTTTTCCGCGTTTACAAATCTTACGATTGACAATTGCCCCATTCGTCTTTATTATTCAGTAATGCGGACAATTGTCCGCTCATAGAAGCGGTCACCTTTTATTGTAGCCTGCTGGTACACAGAGGTCAACAATAGTTGGATAGACCCTCATATTTGGATAGGAGGAAATAAAATGGCTTCAGCTTCAAAAAAAGCAGCACCTGCTGGTGATCCGATGTCCATGCGCAATATTATTGCACCGCTGATTGCCATTATCGTCGGTATGTTCATGGTTATTTTGGACGGCACCGCAATGAATGTCGCTATGCCAGGCTTAATGGCCGACTTCAAAAGCTCGATGTCACTTGTGCAGTGGACCATTACGGGTTATGCACTTGCACAGGCTGCTGTTATTCCGCTTGCGGGATGGATGTCAGATCGTTTTGGCGCCAAACAAGTCTTTTTGTTCTCAATCATTATGTTTACGATTGGTTCCGGTCTTTGTGCATTAGCAACAACCGCTGAACAGCTTATCGTATTCCGTATCATTCAAGGTCTTGGCGGCGGTATGGTTGCTCCAATCGCAATGGCCTTTACCTTTAGACTCAGCCCTCCTGGCAAACAAGGAGCAGTTATGGGTATGATCGGTATTCCAATGCTGTTAGCTCCCGCTCTTGGCCCTGTAGTAGCAGGCTGGCTCGTTGATTATGTGTCTTGGCATTGGATATTTATTATTAATCTTCCGATTGGTGTCATTGCCGTTATCGTAGGGCTTCGCACCTTGCCAAAAATTGAACGCAAACATGTTCCTTCCCTAGACTTTTTAGGTATGATTTTTGCCCCACTTGCTTTTGCCAGTCTTGCTTATGGCGTAAGCTCTGCTGGCGGCGGTGAAGGCGGCGCAGGCAGCGGCTGGACCTCACCTGAAGCTTTGATCGGTATGATAGTAGGCGGTATTTCGCTTATCCTCTTCATCATCATAGAACTGAAGCGCAAGGAGCCTTTGCTTGAGCTTCGCGTCTTTAAATCAAGCAATTTCACACGCGGCATTATTTTGCAGTGGATTGTTCAAATCGCATTATTCGGAACATTATTCTTAATTCCGATTTTCTTGCAAATCGCCAAAGGTTACTCCGCATTTGATACTGGACTTATTTTGCTTCCACAAGCTTTAGCAGCAGGTATATTCATGCCGATCGGCGGCAAGCTGTTTGACCGCTTCGGAGCTCGTCCAATCGTCATTGCCGGTTTATCCATTGTAACAATTGCAGGCTTCATCCTTAGCCAGCTTTCAGCGGACACGACTCTTCTCACTCTTATGATTCCGATTGCTCTTCTTGGTGCAGGTATGGGCTTGTCGATGATGCCGCTTAACACACATATTATGCAATCCGCTCCTAAGGAGCTCGTTAGCCGCGTAACCTCGCTGACCGCAGCTGCGCAGCAGGTTATGACTTCCTTTGCAATCGCCGGCTTGTCGACGATTCTCGCTAGCAGAGTAGAGCATTACAGTGTAACTAACCCAGGACCAAATGTAGTGTACTCCTCTTACGGGGATACGTTCTTCATCTTGGCATCCATTTCAATCGTTGGCGCCCTCACAGCCTTCCTGCTTCGCAGACCGAAGCAAGAAGATGGCACCAATGCTGAGAATAAACCTGAAGTATCCATGATGATGGGACATTAATTCCATCTTTCCAAACAAAAAAAACAGCTTCCTCATCGTCTCTGACGACAGGGAAGCTGTTTTTTTTATTGACTAATCTATGATTTCAGCCATATCTCCGTTTTTCACGCCTGCTGCATTTGCTTCATCTGTATCAATATGCATATCAAGTGCGAATTGATCAGATACACGTGCAACAACATTTTCGAATACGACACCGCGCTCGCCAGCGAAACGAACCCGCAGCGACTGCTTGTCCGCAATACCAAACCGCTCAGCATCGCTTGTGTGGAAATGAATATGACGAGCCGCTACAATGACGCCCTCTTCGATTGTAACCTCTCCAGCAGGCCCTTGAAGCTTAATGCCTGCAGAGCCTTTTGTATTACCTGATTCCCGAACTGGCGGGTTAACGCCTAACGCAAATGCGTCCGTACGCGATACCTCGAGCTGCGTCTCTTTCCGTGCAGGTCCGAGAATTCTTACTTTTCCAAATGTTCCTTTTGGACCAACAACCGCTACCGTTTCATTCGCAGCGTATTGTCCTGGCTGAGACAATGGTTTCATTTCAGTTAACGCATAACCTGCCCCAAACAATATTTCAACATGCTCCTGTGATAAATGAATATGTCTTGCAGATACTCCGATTGGTACTCCTCTATGTATCATGTTGTCACTCTCCTGATTTAATTTTGTTGTTTTCCACAGAGTTGAAAGAAAAAGCATACGGCCTTTTGGCCGCATGCTTATCATACCACTTATTTAAATTCGGCAACAAGCTTATCGAATTCTTCTGGGGTGATTTTGATATTTTGCTTAGCTAGAGCCTCGGGCTTGAAGCCTGTAATCAAATCTTCATAGGCTTTTCGCGTTTTATTCTGATAGATTAGTCCTGTGAGCATGCCGTTTGTTTCCATAATCTTGTTCATCGCCTGCACGCGGTTTGTTGGATCGTAATCAGGGAATTGCTCCAAGTTCACGATATTTTCCTTGAACCAGTCGTACGTATTAATTTTGTTGAAGGTAACACATGGGCTGAATACGTTAATCAAGGAGAATCCTTCGTGGTTGATTCCCTCTTCGATTAATTTCGTCAGCTGCTTCAAATCACTCGAGAATGATTGAGCAATAAATGTTGCACCCGCAGATAACGCAATCTCAAGCGGTGACAGCGTCGACTCAATCGAGCCTTCCGGCGTCGATTTTGTTTTGAAGCCTTCCGCGCTGCGCGGTGAAGTTTGACCTTTGGTTAAGCCATAAATTTGGTTATCCATTACGATATAAGTCACATTCAGGTTGCGACGGATCGCGTGAACCGTGTGCCCCATACCAATAGCGAAGCCGTCTCCGTCTCCGCCTGAAGCGATTACGGTAAGCTCGCGATTAGCAAGCTTTACACCTTGTGCGATAGGCAGCACGCGGCCGTGTATGCCATGGAAGCCATAAGCGTTAATGTAGCCAGAGATCCGACCTGAACATCCAATACCTGATATAACCGCTAGGTTCTCAGGTTCTAGTCCTACGTTAGCTGCTGCACGTTGAATCGCCGCTTGAATAGAAAAGTCTCCGCAGCCCGGGCACCAGTTAGGTTTTACATTATTTCTAAACTCTTTGAACGTTGCCATCTAAACTCAACTCCTTACATGCTTTGTGAACGTCGGAAGGTAAAAATGGGTTACCGTCGTATTTAAGCAAGCTATCGATTTTTTCTGCAAAACCAGCATGCATTTTAATTTGTCCTGCCAGCTGTCCGGTTGCATTATTTTCGATGACAATTACTTTTTTCGCATTTTGCAAGTAAGGAAGCAGAGGTTTAGTTGGGAACGGATGAATTTGACGAATCGTGATATGGTTCGTTTTCACGCCATCTAGAGTCAGCAAGCTTCTAGCTTCATCAATCGTGCCGCCAGTAGAACCCATACCGATAATAAGCAAATCAGGCGTTTCATGAGGCGCGTCAACACGAATAGCTTCACGAATGTACATATCATTCAGCTTATTCAATCGCTTATCCATCATGTGCTGACGGTTCATTGCATTCTCCGATGGACGTCCAGTTTCATCATGCTCTACGCCGGTCACATGATGCAGACCGCCCTTCTCGCCAGGCAATACACGAGGGGAAATGCCGTCTTCTGTTAGCTCATAGCGTTTAAACAAGTCGTGGCCTTCAAGGGCAGGCACATTCTCGACTAGTTTGCCGCGTTTGATTTCAATTTTGCTGTAATCAAGCTGATCACAGGATTGTTTGCCGAGCGACAGCTGCAAATCGGTCATCAGAATAACCGGTACTTGATATTCCTCAGCCAAATTGAACGATTCAATCGTATCGTAGAAGCAGTCTTCAATCGATGCAGGAGCAATGACGATTTTTGGAATCTCTCCATGTGTGCCATAAACCATTGCGTTCAAGTCCGATTGCTCTTGCTTCGTAGGTAGACCCGTTGAAGGACCGCCACGCTGCGTATTAACGATGACCAGCGGTGTTTCTGTCATGCCTGCAAGACCAATAGCCTCCATCATTAGGGACAGTCCAGGACCCGCAGAAGCGGTCATTGTGCGTACGCCAGCATAGTTTGCACCAATCGCCATCGTTACCGCTGCAATTTCATCCTCCGTTTGCACGACTGTTCCGCCGAATTTCGGAAGCTTTTTAATTAAATATTCCATAATCTCGGAAGCTGGTGTGATCGGGTAAGCCGCCATCAAACGGCAACCAGCTGCCAAAGAACCTAGACCGATTGCTTCATTGCCAATCATGAACAGCTTCTGCTGCCCATCCGCCTCATCTAGCTTAAATTCGTCAAGCGGTCCGCCCGCTTGCTCCAGCACAAACTCAGCGCCGCTTTTTACCGCTTCGATATTTTTCTCTACAACAGCTGCGCCTTTGCGTCCAAACTCTTCTTCAACCGCTTTATTGAATACTTCAAGCGGAAGACCAAGAAGCGCCCAAGAAGCGCCGGAGGCAACCATGTTTTTCATTAATGAAGTGCCTAGCTCCTCAGCCATCTTCGTAATCGGAACAGCAAACAGTCTAGCATCTATGCCTTCAGGTATCGTTGGGTTAAACTTTGCATCTGCAACGATAACGCCGCCTAGACGCAATTCCTTCGCATTCAAATCAATGCTTTCTTGGTCAAAAGCAACCAAAATATCCAAATCATCCGAAATAGCACGAATCGGCTTCGTGCTTATACGAATTTTGTTATTCGTATGTCCGCCTTTGATCCGCGAGGAGAAATGACGATATCCATATAAATAATAGCCTAAACGGTTTAGCGCCGTGGAAAAAATCCGGTCTGTACTTTCGACGCCTTCACCTTGTTGTCCCCCGATCTTCCAAGACAATTGACTAATCAAAATGCCCAACTCCTCTTTGTCTAAAACGTGCAATATTCTATTTCATCAAGTAATTATATAGTATAATTCATAACAGTCACAACAAGTTTAAAGCGCATATCTATAAAAATCAAGATGTAAACGCTTAATATAAGCATAGTTTGTTTCGATCAATCCCATACCGCAAATAGATCGAATTCATTTTAGTTAAAAGGGAGATTTTCCCGAAGGAAACGAAGAGCATTGCCGGACATAAACTGTTCGGTTTGCTGCTCAGAATATCGTTTAAGAAGTGCCTCTTGAAGATTAATGAGTTCTCCAGGATGCGTTAATTGTTTCATATAACTATCAATTCCGTCAAAATCAGAGCCGAGCATAATATGCGATGCTCCGCCTAGCTCACAAATATGCTCAATATGACGCAATAAATCATCGATGACAACGACTTCCGCGCTGGATACAAACCAAGGCACAAAAGTAACCCCCACTACTCCATGCATCTCAATTATTTTTTCAATTTGGGCATCCCTCAAATTTCGCGGATGATCACAGATTGCTCTTGCATTTGAATGAGAAGCTAGGATCGGTCTCTTGGAAAGCTCAGCAACATCCCAGAACGCACGTTCAGATAAATGTGATACATCTATTAGTATATCCAAATTATTGCATTCTTCTACTAGCAATTTCCCTTTTGCGGTCAAGCCCCCGCCACGCTGCTCCATCGCTCCGTCCGCAGCCCAATTCGCATGATTCCATGTCATTCCAGCTGCACGTATGCCTAATTGATGCATAATGCGAAGCAGCGACATTTGTCCTTGAAGACCATCAACACCTTCAAGCGACAGTAATGCTCCAATTTTTCCATCCTTAATACAAGAATCCAAGTCATGGGTTGTCCTTACCCACACCATGTCCTCGCAGCTTAATACCATCTGGTGGAAACGATCTATACTCTCCAAAATTGGCTCTAGTCGACCATTCATTGATTGTGGAATATAGATTGCAAAAGTTTGCAAGATCGTTCCTGCAGCCTTTAAACGCTCGTATGTAACATCTAATTTGCCGGGTTTATTGCCTTGAAAATATAAATTTTCATCAATCAACAGTTTGCATAGCACATCGCAATGGAAATCTACCACTTTCATAGACGCACCTCACCGTTTATAATTTGCAGCAAAAAAACCTGTCTACGACGTAAACAGGCGAACGATTGTTTTTTAATCCAATTGGCTTACACCTTAACGCCGCTTGGACTTGCTACCGAGGTTCAACAATCAATTTGATTGCTGTTCGATCCTCCCCATCGATAACAATGTCAGTAAAAGCCGGTATGCAAATTAAATCCACCCCGCTGGGAGCGACAAATCCACGAGCAATCGCAACTGCTTTGATCGCTTGATTTAACGCACCAGCACCAATGGCTTGCAGCTCCGCACCACCACGTTCACGAAGAACGCCAGCTAGCGCACCTGCAACGGAATTTGGATTGGACTTTGCTGAAACTTTTAATACATCCATAAAAAGAACCTCCCCTTGGACTGTTGGATGGATTCCACTTTTAAATAGTATTCGAGGGAGTTTAAAAAATTCCTGCTTTTATTCCGCATATTAACAAACTGTTCTGAATTGTCAGAACTTTCACTAGAATCATAGTATTACATCAGAAGCCATTCATCTTCCGTAAGACGAATTTTCTCAATTTTCCGTGCCTGTCCCGTCGCATCATCGATTTGAACAGAGATTGCATGCAAATGCCACTTTCCTTCATCCACTACAAAACGAACCGGCAGCTGCGTAATAAATTTATGCAAAACGGCGTTTCGCTCCATGCCAAGCACCCCTTCTTTAGGGCCAACCATGCCAACATCTGTTATGTAAGCCGTGCCCCCAGGCAGGATCGTATCATCATTCGTTTGTACATGCGTATGCGTGCCAAGCACGATAGAAGCTCTGCCATCGAGATGCCATCCCATTGCGATTTTCTCCGAGGTTGCTTCCGCATGAAAATCAACAAGGATATTGTTCGTTTGCTCTTTTGCCTCTTCGATCAATTCGTCTGCTTTGCGGAATGGACAATCGATTGGCGGTAAAAAGGTGCGGCCTTGCAAGTTAATAATAGCGAGCTGCTTGCCGCCAGCCTTAATAAAAGCCATGCCTTGTCCAGGAGCGCCTTCTGCATAATTTGCTGGGCGAACCAAGCGCGGCTCGTCGTCGATCCATTCAAAAATATCTTTATTATCCCACGTATGGTTGCCCATCGTTATGCCATGGATTCCCCATTCGAAAAATTCTTTAGCAATGGTTGCTGTAATCCCACGACCAGCAGCGGCATTCTCGCCATTCGCAATAATAATATGAGGGTTATATTTACTTTTAAGTGCTGGCAGTACTCGTTTTAACGCGCTTCTTCCTACATTGCCTACGATATCGCCGATAAATAATACGTTCATTCATTACACTTCCTTTTTTGTACGCCTGCAAACAGAAAAGTGGCTAACTAGCAGCCACTTTTCTGAAAAGCTTATATTTTTTTGTTTACTTACTTTGCATATTCAACCGCGCGTGTCTCACGAATAACCGTAACTTTAATATGTCCCGGATAATCAAGTTCGCTCTCGATTTTCTTCGTAATATCACGAGCGAGTCGGAATGCTTCTGTATCATCGATTTTCTCTGGCTGCACCATGACGCGCACTTCGCGGCCAGCTTGGATCGCGTATGATTTTTCAACGCCTTCAAACGATTCGGAAATGTCTTCAAGCTTCTCCAGACGTTTGATATACGTTTCAAGCGTTTCACGACGAGCTCCAGGGCGTGCAGCGGACAATGCATCTGCTGCTCCTACGAGCATCGCGATAACGGAAGTGGCTTCCGTATCACCGTGATGGGAGGCAATACTGTTAATAACGACAGGATGCTCCTTGTATTTCTTAGCGAGCTCAACGCCGATCTCAACGTGTGACCCTTCAACTTCGTGGTCAAGTGCTTTACCGATATCATGCAGCAAGCCTGCACGCCTTGCGAGCGTAACATCTTGACCAAGCTCTGCTGCCATCAATCCAGTCAAGTAAGCGACCTCCATTGAGTGCTTCAGCACGTTTTGACCATAACTTGTCCGATATTTCAATCGACCTAAAATCTTGATTAAATCCGGATGCAAGCTATGAACGCCAACCTCGAAAGTAGCTTGCTCACCGTATTCACGGATACGCTCATCCACTTCTTTACGAGATTTTTCAACCATTTCTTCAATGCGGGCAGGATGGATACGACCGTCAGCCACAAGCTTTTCCAAAGAAGTGCGGGCAATTTCGCGTCTTATCGGGTCGAAACCAGATAAAATGACCGCTTCCGGTGTATCGTCGATAATAAGATCGATACCAGTCAATGTTTCCAAAGCACGGATATTACGGCCTTCACGCCCAATAATACGGCCTTTCATTTCTTCATTAGGCAAGGTTACGACGGAAACCGTCGTCTCAGCCACATGATCTGCCGCACAGCGCTGAATAGCTAGTGATATAATATCACGGGCTTTCTTATCGGCCTCTTCTTTCGCTTGCTGCTCGATCTCTTTAATCATCTGTGCTGTCTCATGTCGTACTTCCTGTTCAACATTGGATAAAATGATCGATTTCGCATCTTCCGTTGTCAGACTCGATATACGTTCCAATTCACTTAACTGTTGCTTGTAAATGGAGTCGATCTGCTCTTGCGTTTCTTCGATCCGTTTTTCTTTGTTGGCTACAGTTTCTTCTTTGCGTTCTAGCGCTTCTAACTTTTTATCCAGCGACTCCTCTTTTTGGAGCAAACGTCTTTCCTGACGTTGAGCCTCGTTGCGACGTTCACGAATGTCTCTCTCGGCTTCGGAACGAAGTTTGTGGACTTCATCTTTTGCCTCTAGCACAGTTTCTTTCTTCTGAGCTTCCGCTTCTTTTTTCGCATTTTCTACGATTACAATAGCAGCTTGCTCAGCACTTGAAATTTTGGCCTCGGCAATCGACTTTCGAATAAAATAACCAATCCCAAAGAATATTGCGCCAACAAAGAGACAGATCAAGATCCAAATGATCTCATTAGGCATCTTGTTCACCTCCTTGTTGCATACACCAAGGCACTGCTTGGGATGATATTAGGTTTTCAACCGGCTTCAAACCGTTTAAACATTTACTAATTTGACGAAAATAATCGTATTGAATCAACTTTTGGAAGGAAAATTGATTCAATAATGAAGGAATACAACCTCATTTTATCTTTTCGTAAAATCAATTGTCAAGCAAAAGCCCATCATCTTCCTCGAATGAGTCTTCTTCCCCATCCAGATCGATCGTCTTTATCACATCTTTCACGATATCTCCCGGAAAGCCGCTGCGCATTAAATACCCCATAAGCTTACGTTTTTTCTCAAATGGTTCGCCTTTTAAAGATCGCCATTTCTTCTCCGCAGCCTTTCTAGCAGATGCTAATTCCACTTTCTGGTCCAGTGAACCGATTGCTTCTGCTGCGGCTTCTTTCGACACGCCTCGCTGTTGCAGCTCTTGCTGAATGAACCGTCGACCTTTTAAGCGATTCTTAAGTCGGCTGGTCGCAAATTGGCGTGCATATTGTTCATCATCCACAATATGCTCTCTTTCTAAACGGTCAAGGGCATACTGAATATTGTCAGCTTCAAAAAACTTGCGATTCAAATATTGCTCAATCTGCTTTCTCGTTCGCGGTCTAGCTCCCAAATATGCGATAGCCATTATATATCCCCGATAGCGCTCATCTTCCATTCGTATTTCATCGGCCTGAGCTTCGGTTACAAGTTGTCCCTTGGTCAATCGATAACGAATCAATATATCTTCATGCACGGACAGAATAGCTTTCTCTGACTCGGCAAAAAGATGGTATAACTTCCGTTCTTTTTTGTCTTGCTTAACGGATAATATCATCCATTCTTCTTCGGTTCTTGAATGGCTTTCGGTCATACGGTACATCCTCTCTAAACACAGCTTCGCCGTCCCTAACAGGACGGCGAAGCATCAACACGTATAATTGCCGGACAATTTATTCTAGATCTTCGAACTCTTCATCGTCTTCATCAGGTTTGAAATTAGCCTGAGTTGCTGCTGCAGACAAGTTGCTCGCATCGCGAATTTGCTTTTCAATAACTTCGGCAACATCCTTGTGATCTTTCAAATATTGCTTCGCATTCTCACGACCTTGGCCCAGACGCTCGCCATTGTAAGAGAACCATGCTCCGCTCTTCTGAACGATATCCATCTCAACACCGATATCAACAAGTGTACCTTCTCTGGAAATACCTTCGCCGTACATGATGTCCACCTCAGCTTGCTTAAACGGTGGAGCAACCTTGTTCTTAACAACCTTAATACGAGTACGGTTACCTATCATGTCATTGCCTTGCTTCAGCGTCTCAATACGACGTACGTCAAGACGTACGCTTGAGTAGAATTTCAATGCGCGTCCGCCTGGTGTTGTCTCGGGGTTACCGAACATAACGCCGACTTTCTCACGCAATTGGTTAATAAAGATCGCAATTGTTTTCGATTTGCTGATTGCTCCCGATAGCTTTCTCAAAGCCTGAGACATCAGACGAGCTTGAAGACCTACGTGAGAATCACCCATGTCGCCTTCGATTTCAGCTTTCGGTACGAGTGCCGCAACGGAGTCAATAACGATAATATCTACCGCGCCGCTTCTTACAAGAGCTTCGGCAATTTCCAAAGCTTGTTCGCCTGTATCAGGCTGCGAAAGCAATAGCTCATCAATATTTACACCAAGCTTGCTTGCATAAAGCGGGTCAAGCGCATGCTCGGCATCGATAAAGGCAGCTTGTCCGCCAATTTTTTGAACCTCAGCAATCGCGTGAAGCGCGACTGTCGTTTTACCAGAAGATTCTGGTCCATATATTTCGATAACCCGTCCACGCGGTAATCCGCCTATTCCCAAAGCAATATCTAGAGCAAGCGAACCGCTAGGCACGGTCTCAACTTGCATGTGTGTGGATTCTCCCAATTTCATGATGGAGCCTTTACCAAATTGTTTCTCAATTTGACGCAAAGCCATTTCTAGTGCAGCGCGACGATCCGACAAGAAACTCACATCCTTCTTTATTTATAATTTTATGATACCTTTTTTCCGGCAGGTTGACAAGCATTTTTTCGAACATACATTCGCCTTTTCGCTTCGCCCCCTTAAATGGACATAAAAAAACCGCAGCAAAGGTAATCTTCGCTACGGTTCTTCCGATAACTAAGCTTTATTATAACGGTCAAACCGTCAATTGACAAACATTATTTATGGCAATCATCCATTTACCAAACAAGCATCTGCCATTCCTAATCAACAAAATTACCGTGCTTGCAGCGCAAGCCACAAACGATACAAAGCAGACTTTACTGCTCGCATTCTGATCATGCCTCTGCCGCCGCTCAAATTCAGCGTATGAACAGCGGTCGGTTTGCCGCGCTCGGCAATTCCTACATAGACAAGCCCCACTGGCTTGCCTTCTGATTGTGCTGGACCAGCAACTCCTGTCAAAGAAACGCCAAAATCAGCATCGGAGAGTTCTCGAACCCGCTCTGCCATTAAAGCGGCAGTCGAATCGCTAATCGCTCCAGGAGCCCCTTCGCCTTCAAGTTGAGTCATCGGAATGCTGAGCATATGATGCTTCATTATATTGGTGTAGGTGACAACCCCTCCTACGTACTCTCCACTGCTTCCAGGAACGTTTGTAATTAGCTCGGCAAGCAAACCCCCACTAATGCTTTCCGCGCTCGCCAGCTTGCGTCTTGAGGCTCTCAGCAGGTGTATAACCTCCTCCTCCAGAGGGATATCCTGCTCTGCATACAAATACTCGCCTACCCGATCCTTAATCTGCTGCACACTTTTATCGATTTTCAGATCAGCCTCAATGGAAGAGCTCGCTTTGGTCGATACGCGTATCGAAACCTCGCCTTCCTTTGCATAAGGTGCGATCGTTGGATCAAGCTGCCCATCAATTAGATCCAGAAGCTTAGCTTCGAGGTTGGATTCACCTATCCCCGCAAACTTTAAAATGCGAGAATAAAGCGGATTGGCCTCTCCCAACATCGAACGCAGCCACCGTTCACCGGCGCCTTCCATCATCGGCTTCATTTCACGCGGCGGTCCCGGCAGCAGCAAATAAAGTGTTCCATCAACAGACAAACCGTTGCCAACTGCTAAGCCTGTTGTATTTTCCAACGGAACCCCGCCATCGATCATCAAAGCCTGACGACGATTGCTCTCCACCATATGAATGCCGCGCGAGCTGAACATCTGCTCAATTGCTGACATAGACGGCTCATGAATACTCAGCTCACGGTTCAAATAATCAGCTAATACATCTTTTGTAAGATCATCTTGTGTTGGTCCGAGTCCGCCAGTAAAAACAAGCAAATCCGCTCGGCTTCTGCCGATCTCAATGGCTTGCCTCAGGCGAGCAGAATTATCCCCAACTACAGTCTGAAAATAGACGTCTACACCCAACTCTGCAAGCTTCTGCGATAAGTATTGGGCATTAGTATTAACAATTTGCCCGAGCAGCAGCTCTGTCCCGACTGCAATAATTTCTGCTTTCATGATTCAAGTTCTCCTTCATATTCAAATGTATGAGTAAATACAGGCAAATACAGGCATATAAGCAAAAGCATCTCCCCTTTTTGACGGAAAGATGCTTTACCATTATTCTACCGGAATCAGATGTTTGTTTTTCAAGAAATAATCAATGCCTGAGTAAACCGTAATAGCAGCTGCTACCCAGCTTGCGATAACATCGAATGGAAAATCAATAAAATTGAATGGGAAATTATTAATAAGGAGAGCGATAATCATCGTAATTTGAATCGCCGTCTTCCATTTCCCCCAAGTGCTGGCAGCCATAACAGAACCCTCTAAAAGTGCGATTTGACGAAGTCCTGTAACAGCAAACTCTCTACTGATAATAACAATGGCAATCAGCGCATTAAGTTTATCCATTTCAACAAGTGAAATGAGAACTGCCGCCACGAGAAGCTTATCCGCCAAAGGGTCAAGCAGCTTGCCGAGGTTAGTTACAATTTTGTTTTTCCTTGCAATATAACCATCTAGACCGTCTGTGCTTGCTGCCACAATAAAAATGAGTGCCGCTGCAATTTGATTGTATGTAATGGAGAAGTCAGAAATCGTGAACGACCCCAAATCCACTTTAATAAGCAGAAAAAACATAATAACCGGCACCAAAAATATTCTGGCTAGTGTAATGCGGTTCGCCAGATTCACGCAATTCCCTCCTCAGATCGATCTAACTCATAGGTGTGCGTTACGCGAACCCTTTGTTTGTAAAAAAAATCAGATTTTTGTCCCAGCTGCAATTCATTTGTTAAGCAGCTTTGAGTGACCGCATGTGTTTTTTCTCTCATCTATGTATCCCCCAGATCCAACTGTAAAGCTGTCTAAACAAGTATAATACATGCCATTACACGTGTCAAAAGCGGCTAAAGCCTCATTTTTCATCTATGGCTTTACCAAAACGAAAAGCCCCGTTTCTCGGAAACCGATGAAACGAAGCCTTTTTAAATATAAGAAAGTATATAGTTTGCACCTACTCTTCTTATATTTCTTCGTCAAAGCTGCTTCAGCATCCAGAGGACGCTGAAGGCGTTTTTGCTTGTTAGGAACGATAATTAGTAAATTGAAGCTCTACAGGCAAATCCGCTTCCCTGAGCAGCTTCATAACAGCTTGCAAATCATCTAAGCTTTTTCCGGAAACGCGCAGTTGGTCGCCTTGAATCAAGCTTTTTACCTTCAGCTTTGAATCGCGGATAAGTATATTAATTTTTTTTGAAACATCCTGCTCAATACCCTGTCTTAGCTTAATGCGCTGACGAACCGTATTGCCGGAAGCACCTTCAATTTTTCCGTAGTCCATATTTTTAATTGGAACTCCGCGTTTTACCATTTTGGATAATAAAATGTCCAGCACACTCTTAAGCTTATACTCATCCTCTGAAGCAACAACAAGATCTTCCTTCTCAAGTGCAATGGAACTCTTGCTGCCTTTAAAATCAAAGCGTGTTTCAATTTCCCGCTCCGCCTGCTTAATCGCATTGGCTAATTCTTGCATATCCACCTTGGATACAATATCAAATGCATTTTCTGATGCCAATTCAATCTCTCCTTTGTTACGGTATTCATTATTCCGTTTTCGTTTGATTCGTTTCCGTACCTGTACCTGTACCCGTGTTAGTGCCAGATTCAGTTCCAGTTTCAGTATTTCCACCTGTTGGAGCGTTTTCGTCAATTAGAGGTTTAAGCAGCAGCTTCTTCGAGCCCGCTCTGTCCCCGTCAGGAACAATAACGCCATCAACCTTAATTTCCGTCAAATCTGCTCTACCAACATTGATATAAAGCGGACCCGTCAGTTCAAATGTTTCAACACTGCCGTCCTCAGCATTCGCAGAATAAAGCTTCTCGCCTTGATTGCTGTCTGAACGTACCTCTAACCAGCTTCTGCCGCCGCTCACTTTAACTTCAACCTTATGGGCAACGCCAACAGGACCGATATCATATTGATCCGCTTTGCCTACTTTGCTTCCGAAAGTAACCGTAGTTGGTGCTTGTGTTGGTGTTGGTGGAGCTGGATTGTCGGTTGGCGTGTTTTCGTTTCCACCCGCGGTTCCTCCCTCGTTCGTAGCTGGAGGTTTGGAAACTTCCGTGATATTAGTATTGTTGTCGGTTTGTTTGGCACCACCTGTGTCATTATTAATAACATACACCCAGATGACGACAACAATTAAAATAAGAAACGACCACATCATCACATTGAAGCCGATTTTCCCTAGTCTTTCTGAAGACTGGGACTGCACACGTCTTGGTGATCTTGATACAATCGGCTCAGATATTTGTTCTACCGGCGCTGCAGGCACCTCATGCTGATACAAACGAAGCACTTCGTCCGGATCAAGCCCAACAGCTTCTGAGTAATTTTTCACAAATGCTCGTACATAAAAAGGACCAGGCAAAACCGTGTGGTCTCCACTTTCAATCGCTTCCAAATACCGTTTTCTAATTTTTGTCGTTTCTTGAATATCGTCAAGCGTTAATCCACGTTGCTCTCTCGCCTTGCGAAGCAATTCTCCTAAGTCAGACATGAGACGGCCTCCTTCCGATTAGAAATCGTCTGTATAGTTAGTTGTAAAAGACTCATAAGAAATTTCTTCATCTGGGTTGTTCCGTAATTCAACAATTATATCAAAATGGCTATAATCGTAATTGGATTCCTTAATAAATATGTCCGGATGCTCAATTACTTTAGTTGATGGCATAGCCATAATTTCCTGAAGCAAGCTGTAGTGCTTTTCATTTGAACGAATCGTACTGACGATACCATCAATGATAAAAATCGTATTCGGCTGCATTTCGTCCTCTGACATCTGGCTTCTAACCGTCTGGCGCAATAAGGTGGAGGACACAAAGGACCATCGTTTGTTCGAGCATACGCTTCCTGCAATAATGGATTCTGTCTTCCCAACTCGCGGCATCCCTCTTACACCTATAACCTGATTGCCGTCTCGTTTAAACACTTCACCCAAAAAATCGACCAAAATGCCCAGCTCATCACGTGTAAAACGAAACGTCTTGCGATCATCAGAGTCACGTTCAATGTAGCGTCCATGGCGCACTGCCAAAATATCAACAATTGTAGGCGTTCTCAGTTTGTTAACAGTAATATTATCTACTTTTTGCAGCATTTTGCCAAGCAATTCAATCTTCTCATCATCGTCAGTTTGAAGCAGCATGCCCCTAGTTCTATCTTCCACACCGTTAATTGTCATAATATTAACCTCAAGCATACCGAGCAATGAGGCGATATCTCCAAGTAATCCCGGGCGGTTTTTATGTATTTTGTATTCCATGTACCATTGTTTCGATTCCAATGCGGTCACCGTCCTAAACCTGTTCTTGTAGAAGTATGTAAAAAAAGATTACATACATCATGAAACATAATTCTACAAGTTTCGTCACAATCCTGCAACCCAAAAAGAAACATTGCAGAAAAGCCTCCTAGAGGAGGCTCTTCTGCTTCTGCTTCTGTTAAGGAAGATGACGATTTCGTACGATTGCTGCTAAGACTCCTGAACGAGCTTGACCATTAAGCATGCAAGTGTTTTGCGTTCTGCTTCATCGCCAGCGTCCCATAGCTGCTTCAATACGCGTTCTTCCTCATTTTTCGGATCGACCTTCTCGTCGAGAAAAGTACCGATTTCGTAAGCTAAGCTTGAAATCGTTTCTTCCGTCATGCCGATTTTTTTGGCTTGCGATACACGCTCTGCCAAAAATTGCTTCCATGTTGCAAAATTAGAAAGTACGGTTGACATGTTTCTTCGCCTCCTAAGGGTATAGAAAAAAATCATCAACAGTCATATGATGCGTAAACACTGTTCTAATTATGCAACAAGCTTGTCCCAAGAAGCAGCAGCCACCGACTACGTATGCCATCCGCCATTCGGACTAATGACTTGGCCCGTAATATAGGAAGATTCCGGCAGTGCAAGAAAATATACAAGTGATGCAATTTCATCTGTTGAGCCAAAACGTCCAACCGGAATTTCCTGCTGAATAGCTGCCTTTTCCTCCGCATTGAACCCATCCATCATTTCTGTCTCAACTGCACCAGGAGCAACCGCATTAACAGTAACGCCTGTCGGCGCCAGCTCTTTCGCCAGCGCCTTAGTAAAGGCGTTCATGCCACCCTTCGTCGTGGAATAGAGAACCTCGCACGAAGCACCTGACATTCCCCAAATAGAAGAAACATTTATGATGCGGCCAAAGCGCTGTGCAATCATATTCGGCATAAATAGCTGCGAACAAAGGAACATTCCTTTTAGGTTGACCGCCATCACATCATCCCATTCTTCCTCTGTCACATCCATTAACATGCCATAATGTGAAATTCCGCCATTATTAACCAATATATCGGGAAGCATATTATGGCTCTCCAGCTTCTCCCGCATCCGCTCCAGCTGCTCCTTAGAGCGCAGATCAGCAGAAATGGTTAACACATTCGCGCCAAGAGCCATACACATCCGTGCCGTTTCATTTGCTGTCTCATGAGATTGCAAGTAATGGATAACGATATTTACGCCTTCCGCTGCAAATCGTTTAGCAATAGCTGCTCCGATGCCGCGGCTTCCCCCCGTTATAAGAACCGTCATCTGTTGGAGCGTCTTCATTTTGAAGGCTGTTCCACAATGGATACTGCAAGCTGATCGAAATCAAAATGCTCGCGGAGCCGTTCATTCACTTGTTCAAGTGTACATTTCTCATAGAAATCGAGGACGTCGAACATGTCGCTGTCACGGAATCGATATCTTGTAAATTCACCGGCAATTGCTTCTGGGGAGTTAAGCATACGCAAATATCCACCGATTTTTTTACGTTTGGATCTTTCAAACGCAGTAGGCTCAATACCGCTTACCAAAACGGCTTCAACCGCCGTTTGGATTTGCTTAATAAGCTCATCAGGATTTGGAGTATCTCCGCCGATAACGGAGAAAGCATAACCCGTGCTCGAATTATACTCGCTTCCAAATGAATCAGAGATCAGATCATTTTCATACAGCTGCTGATAAAGCTTAGAGCTAGGCCCAATCAAAGCATCCAACATCAGCTTGGTCGTTACTTCTTGACGAAGAAGCGCTTCCCCTTCAAGACCTGTCTGCTTTTCTTTGAAGCCCAGCATGCATTTAGGCAATGATACAGGAAGCTCCGTTACCTTACGCGCAATTTTTACTGTTTCCGGCTCTTTCTCGAAATAACGTTCAATCGGTCCTTGAGGTTCAAACGACTTACTATTTTGATTGTCGCGGACAAGCTGGAATACTTCCTCCGCCTTCACTCCGCCAACAACAAACAACAACATATTTGATGGGTGATAAAACGTTTCATAGCAGCGATATAGCGTTTCCTTATCTATTTGCCTGATGGACTCGACAGTGCCGGCGATATCAATATGAACAGGATGCTCATGATAAAGCGCATCAATCAATCCAAAATAGACTCTCCAATCCGGATTGTCGCGGTACATATTGATTTCTTGCTCAATGATCCCTTTTTCCTTCTCCACATTTGTATCCGTAAAATAAGGATTCTGAACAAAATTGATAAGCGTCTCTAAATTCGCGTTGATTTGCTCCGTAGCCGAAAACAAGTATACGGTTCGGTCAAAGCTCGTAAAGGCATTAGCCGATGCACCTTGAGAGGCAAATACTGCGAAAATATCGCCTGTTGGCTCTTCAAACATTTTATGTTCCAAGAAATGTGCAATACCGTCCGGCACTTTTACAGGCGGCTGGCTGCCAACTGAAAAACGGTTGTCAACGGAACCGTATTTTGTAGAAAATGTCGCGTACGTTTTATGAAAGCCTTCCTTCGGAAGTACGATAACTTCAAGTCCATTATCAAGCACTTCACGATACAAGGTTTCCTGAACATTTGGATAATTTAGGGTTTGCACCTTTTATGCCTCCTTTCGATCGCGCAAAAAGTAAATCGTATCGAGCTGTACTTGCTCTGCAACCTTAACGATATCCTCAGCTGTTACCGCTTGAACCTGCTCAAGCAGCTGCTCTGCACTTCGATCTTTACCCGTTAACACGCCATTAAAATCATAAGCAATCATCTCATACGCTGAGTCTTGAAGCTCACGGAGGTGATTGGATATCATCGCCTTGGTTTGGTTCATCTCAAGCTCCGAGAGTTTTCCTTGACGCATGCTTTCAAGCTGCTCTTTAATAATCACAACTGCTCGCTCGTAATTCGCAAACTCAATTCCGGATTGAATTGTGCATAACCCTTTATGTCCATCAAGACGGGATGCAGCGTAGTAAGCCAAACTCTCTTTCTCGCGCACATTCAAGAAAAGCTTCGAATGAGGGTATCCGCCCAAGATTCCGTTGTACATTAATGCAGCAGGATAAGCATCATCAACATACCCGACTCCCGTGCGAAGCCCTAAATTCAGCTTGCCTTGACTGACCTCCATCCGTTCTGTGACCTGTTTCACTTCCTTAACAGGGTGATGGATATTCGGAGTGGAATAAGTAGATGGTGAACCATCCTTCAACTTGAAGGCGCTCGCCACAAGCTTCGTTACTTCCTCAAGCGTCGTATCTCCAACGACATACAAGTCAAGTGCTGCATTATCCAGCCACTGCAAATAGGAATCATACAGTGAAGATGAGGTAATGGATTCGATTTCAGCAAGCTTGCCTAGTGGATGCAAACGATAAGGCTCATCCGCGCACATTTCTTCCAAGCAGCGCTCTGCGGCGTATCGAATTTTATCATTGACGATCGCCTCTAAACGTTTTTTGAGCGTCGTTTTTTCGGCATCTACATACTTCTGATGGAAACCATTCTGATCTATGAGCGGATCTGTTATTACATCACCTAGAAATTGCAGCGATTCTGCAAGAAGTGGAGTATCGGATGAAACAAACTCATCATTTATGACATCCATTCGAAATTGGACAATCTGAGAGTCGCCTCTTTTATATACATCGAACCCAAAGCCTGCTCCATATAAATCGTCAAGCTTCTCACGAAAAGTAATCGTTTCTGGTAATTTCGCCGTGCCTCTTCTCAGTACAAACGGAATAAGAGCAACCGGTGTTACTGTTGCTTCTTCAAGTGAAAGTCCCGCAAATAACGAAATGGCAAACGTTTTGAATCGTTTTGTAGGCAATACATGCAGACGAATGCGCTGCAGCTGCCCTCTTTCAAATGTGGACACTCGGTTTGCTCCTTTCAACGGCGCGTTATAGAGTAAATCTATTCCATTAAACAAATCACTATACCATTCTAACCTATAGGAAATGGAAGAAGCAACCACTGCTGCACTAGGCAGTAACGGCTGCTTCCTTTCGAGAATGGCTTATAGTTACATACAGAATATATGCTTGCCGATTGTTTTAATTTGTGTTCTTGTCCAGATCCATTTCGAGGTTGCTGTTTCTGGATTGAAATAATAAAGACAACCGCCAGAAGGATCTTGGCCGTTAATGGCATCCATAACTGCCTCGCGCGCTTTCGCATTAGGCGTAAGCCAAATTTGCCCGTCAGCAACCGCTGTAAAGGCACCAGGCTGGAAGATGACGCCATAAATCGTGTTAGGGAAACTTTGAGACTTCATACGGTTAATGATAACCGCAGCAACCGCGATTTGGCCTTCATACGGCTCGCCTCTTGCTTCACCGTATACGGCATTAGCCATAATCTGTATGTCATTTTCCGACAAGCCTAATCGGTTGGAACCTCCAATGGGTGCCTTATTGCCGGAAGAACCAGCATCTT
This sequence comes from Paenibacillus sp. 01T47, assembly GCF_056398245.1. Taxonomy (NCBI): domain Bacteria; kingdom Bacillati; phylum Bacillota; class Bacilli; order Caryophanales; family Paenibacillaceae; genus Paenibacillus; species Paenibacillus sp. 01T47. Next base: position 245,502 of record NZ_JBFTPA010000006.1, on the reverse strand, counting down.
CTTTACCGCCAGAATTAGAACCGGAAGCAGGCGGGGCTGCTGCTGATGGCGTCCATTTTTTTGTTGCTTCCCAAAGCTTCAGCTTTGTTTTGGCACCGACAATACCGTCCGATTTAAGCCCAAACTTCCATTGAAACCATGTGACCGCATTTTTTGTGCTCGATCCAAACTTCCCGTCTATATCACCTTTAAAATAACCGAGGTGCTTTAGCCGTCCTTGCAATTCTTTTACGTCTTGTCCAGTTGAGCCAACAGTTAAGGTGGCGTTGCTGAACGTTTCCTTTACTCCGTCATGCTTTCCGCTCAGTAACGAAAAGGAACCGAACAACAACAGCACGATAATCGAGGTCACCAAAATCAAACGATTTCTCATGATGGGATCTGCCTTTCTCTTGCAAGTTAGTTCGCTTAAGGTAGCGTTACCTAACTTTAGTATGAGAAGTTGATCCCACTTCTATGCACTTCGTTCCGTTTTCTGCAAACTTCGGAAATTATGAGCTAGCTCTTCCAGCTTGAAATTGATCGAGCGTAATTAGCACTTCCCGCGGCTTACTGCCTTCATAAGGACCAACAATAGAGCGAGCCTCCATTTGGTCGATCAATCTTGCCGCTCTAGTATAGCCAATTCTCATTCGCCGCTGCAGCAAGGAAACCGATGCCTGCTTCGCTTCCAATATCACTTGTACCGCTTGATCATAAAGCTCATCCAGCATTTCGTTCCCATCCGTTGAGTCCTCTTCAACTTCCGGTACAAGATCCTCTTTATACTGCGCTTCGGCTTGACCGCGTGCGTAGTTTACTAATGATTCTACTTCTTGATCGGATAAAAAGGCCCCTTGCACCCTTATCGGCTTCGACATTCCAACCGGCAAGAAAAGCATATCACCGCGACCAAGCAGCTTTTCCGCTCCTACCATATCAAGAATGGTGCGAGAGTCTACCTGAGAAGATACACCGAAAGCAATACGGGAAGGAATGTTTGCTTTAATAACGCCCGTAATGACATCGACTGATGGCCGCTGCGTTGCAATGATAAGATGAATACCAGCTGCACGCGCCATTTGAGCAAGCCTTGCAATGGAGTCCTCTACATCGTTTGCAGCAACCATCATCAAGTCAGCAAGCTCGTCCACAATAACAACGATATAAGGAAGAACAGCTGCAGGATTATCGGCCATTAAATTGTTGTAGCCTTCGATATTGCGAGTTGCGGATTTGGAGAAAAGCTCATAGCGGCTTTCCATCTCAACAACAATTTTCTTTAGAGCCAGAGAAGCACGCTTAGGATTCGTAACAACTGGAGCGAGCAAATGCGGAATTCCATTGTATACGTTCAGCTCAACCATTTTTGGGTCAATCATAAGAAATTTAACCTCGTCTGGCGCAGCCTTATACAAAATACTCGTAATAATGCCGTTAATACAAACGGATTTACCCGAACCTGTAGCACCTGCTACAAGCAAATGGGGCATTTTGGCTAAGTTGCCTACGATCGTCTGTCCAGATATATCTCGGCCGAACGCGATAGACAATTTGGAGGCAGCATTTTGAAACGCAGTGGTTTCCATTACCTCTCGCATCGTTACGACGGAAACCTCCATATTTGGCACTTCTATCCCTATGGCTGATTTCCCCGGGATCGGTGCCTCCATCCGAATATCCTTAGCTGCTAACGCAAGAGCGATATCATCCGTTAAACCAACAATTCGGCTAACCTTAACGCCCGTTGCCGGCTGAACTTCATAACGAGTTACTGCTGGCCCGCGAACAACATCCAGTACCTTAGCACGTACGCCAAAGCTTTCCAGCGTTGCCTCCAGCTTTCGGCGAGAGTCGTACATGTCGGACGCATCAGCATTTTTGCTCATTAAATTCGGTTTAGTAAGCAGCGTAAAAGGCGGCAGCAGGTAAGGTTTAGGTGCGTTCTCTTCGGCAATAGGACGTTTCGGAATCGGTTGCTCCGTATCTTCCTCATATACAAGCGCTTCTGAAGAATTAGCACCAGCCGCGATTATTTCAGGCTCCAATAAATCCGTATCATCATCCTCAGCCTCTTCCTGAGTATCGTTAAGCAGCTCTGAATCGGCTAATTCCTGAATAGGATTCGTTTGGTTCCATGCTTCATCACGATTAGCTACAAGCGGCTCATGGTCGATTATAAGACCATCACCAGCATTTTCCCATGGCGGCGTGCTGTCATGCTCATCTGGAGTCAAATCTGTATGTAAATCAGCGCCGGATTTCTCCCAAGGCGGTTCGATATCATTTTGCCAGGCAGGCTTCGCGCTTGCAAGCGTATCCGTTCCATTTGGCTCGAACACCCATTCATCCTGCGGATGACTGGAAGTATCAGACTCTTCCTCATCTTGATCCTGTCTCCAAGAGAAAAACAAAGATCTTCTCTTCTTCTTCTTAGGAGGAGCAGCAACATAACTTTCATGATCGTCATCAATTGTTTCATCATCATCATCAAAATCAGCCTGTCCAACATTGGCACTCGCTTGTGCAGCTGCGGCAGCACGCAGAGAAGCTCTCTTCTCCCATTTAGCTGCAAGCAGCTTGAACATACGATTGCCACGGGTCGTAACCAATCTCCCTAACTCCACATACGACTTACCTGTCATAAGCATGATAGAGATCGCGAACATAACAAACATAATAAGCTTCGCGCCATAATACCCGAACAAAGAGAAAAATAATGAATATTGAATAGCGCCTACAAAACCACCGCTTATTTCTTTGTCTCTGATCGGTAAATCATTTTCAGCCGGTACACTTATTAAAGATAATTTTAAATCGCTGCTAAGCTGATTAAAAATCTTCGACCCTGTCAAATCAACCGTAGGGCTCAGCTTTTGATCAATTTCAGATATGGAGCTCATGAGTGTAAATGCAAGCACCATGATAAACAAGCCTGTTCGCTTGTTCGTCCATCCTTTAGGCCAAGCGCGTTTGATCATGACAGCAAGTCCAATGACAATCCCAATTAGTGCTAATACAAAATAAAACTTGCCGAGCACAAGCCCAAATAGCTTGGATAACGAGCGCCCGACAGCCGCCTCTCCAGAGAGGGCAATAATTGATATTGTAATAAGCAAAATTCCATATACTTCATATTTTAAGTTTGTGCCAATTGATTTTTTTCGTCTCTTTTTCTTTGCCAAATCCGTCACCTCTGGTAAAAGATTATACCATAGGTGGGCAAATGTTCCTATGAGACATTTGCACGAACATTTGTTTGTTCCTTATTTATAATTCACAATCGTGCCCGGCATTAAATTTGGATTGAGATAGTCGTCGAGGCTGCAATCTAATAATCGAATAATTTTCCCCATTCCCGGTGCGATGGGAGTCACCTGCATCTTTACACCATTTGACCATACCTCTTGCGATTGCTCCATTTCGTCATTAAAGCCCTCCAGCACAACCTCAAGAGGCATATTCGTATAAAGTGTCATTGGATATTCACCTCAATTCTACCGAGCTTGGAAGCCTCAATTCTTCGGTTTAATTCCTTTAACGCCTCACCCAAGCCGCCAACGGCATCAATCAGACCATGCTTGACTGCATCAGACCCAATAACCGTAGTTCCTATATCCCGTGTAAGCTCCCCCGTCTTGAACATGAGCTCTTTAAATGTATGTTCCGTCACGTTCGAGTGCGAAGTTACAAATCGTACGACGCGCTCCTGCATTTTATCCAAATATTCAAAGGTTTGTGGTACACCGATTACTAAACCGTTAAGACGAATTGGATGTATCGTCATCGTTGCTGTTTCTGCAATAAACGACATATCGCCAGCAACGGCAATCGGAACGCCTATAGAGTGTCCTCCGCCAAGCACGAGCGTTACTGTTGGCTTGCTGAGTGATGAAATCATCTCAGCTATTGCCAGTCCTGCCTCGACATCACCGCCTACAGTATTCAGAACGATAAACACACCTTCAATTTTATGATTTTGTTCAGCTGCTACGAGTTGTGGAATAAGATGCTCATATTTAGTCGTTTTATTTTGCGGTGGCAAAACGAGATGTCCCTCCACTTGCCCAATGATGGTCATACAAAAGATATTGGATTCCGTCAATGCAGGAGCCGCTGTCTGACCAAGCTGCTGAATCGTTTCGACAACAGCATTCGCCTTTTTTTTATCGTCTGGAATAGGTTGTTCAGGCTGCTCTGAAGTAAACTGCATGTTTGTGTGACCATTCATTTAAATATCCCCCTCTTATGTTGATGCTCGTCATAGTATGAGGTCTGGTCAAAAATTTATACAAAATACAGTCTAGATCTCTTGATTTGACAAACCAAGCAGAAAAGTCTTCTGTTCTTATATAAAAAAAGAATCGCTTGTGTCCGCCGCGGCAATTGCGGAAAGGACAAGCGATTCTTTTCATTAATTATTTATATGTTAAACTTCCATAATGATTGGCAAAATCATTGGACGACGACGAGTCTGCTCGTACAAGAAACGACCAAGCGCATCCTTCACATTCGTTTTGAGCGATGCCCACTCATTTACTTTATCATTCATCAAACGTGTAAGCGTCGATGTCACGATGCGATTGGCTTCATCAAGAAGACCTTCGGATTCACGAACATAAACGAAACCGCGAGAAATAATATCTGGACCAGACAAGATCGCGCCATCTTGTTTGCTTAATGTAACAACAACGACCAAAATGCCATCTTGCGACAATAGCTTGCGATCACGCAATACAATGTTACCAACATCGCCTACGCCCAATCCATCAATCAATACGTTTCCTGCTTGTACTTTCGAGCCTTTGCGGCCGCTGCCGTTCTGGAACTCAACTGTATCACCGTTATCAATAACGAAGATGTTCTCGCGCTCAATTCCGATTGCTTCCCCAAGCTTCGCATGCTGACGAAGCATACGATATTCACCGTGGATAGGAATGAAGTATTTTGGCTTAATCAAGTTAAGCATAAGCTTAAGTTCTTCTTGGCTGCCGTGACCAGATACGTGAACGCCTGAAACGGAACCATTTCCGTAAATAACATTTGCACCAAGGCGGAATAATTCATCAACAGTACGACCAACATATCTTTCGTTGCCCGGAATTGGTGTTGCCGCAATAATGACGGTGTCGCCTGGTAAAATATCAACTTTGCGATGTGTCGAACGTGCCATGCGAGTAAGCGCCGACATCGGCTCGCCTTGACTGCCTGTACACAAAATAACAACACGATCAGCAGCTAATTTGTTTACTTCTTCCGGCTCGATAATCATTCCCTCTGGAATATTCAAGTAGCCAAGATCAGAAGCGATACCTACAACGTTAACCATACTGCGGCCAACAACCGCAATCTTACGTTTTGTTGCAATAGCAGCATTTATAATTTGTTGAATCCGGTGTACGTTGGAAGCAAAAGTTGCTACGACAACGCGTTGTGACGATTTGCGGAAAATATCCTCTAGATTGTCGCCAACTTGTGCTTCAGATGGCGTGTATCCTGGACGTTCAGCATTTGTACTGTCTGACAATAGCGCCAAAACGCCGCGCTTGCCAATCTCAGCAATACGCTGCAAGTCAGCAAATTGCTCATTCACCGGCGTATGGTCAAATTTAAAGTCACCTGTATGAACGACAGTACCTTCCGGTGTATCCAAGCTGACACCAACGGAATCTGGAATACTGTGGTTCGTTCTGAAGAAGGATGCACGAATCGTGCCTAATTGAATTTCGCTATCTGCATTGATGAGAATACGTTTCGTTTCTCCGAGCAAGCCGGCTTCCTTCAATTTTCCTTCGATAAGTCCGAGTGTTAGTTTTGTTGCATATAATGGCACATTTAAGCTTTTTAGTACATAAGGCAAACCGCCAATATGATCCTCGTGACCATGTGTAATAATAATTCCGCGAACTTTGTCGCGATTTTCCGTTAGGTAAGAGATGTCAGGGATAACAATATCGATTCCGAGCATGTCCTCTTCAGGGAACTTAAGTCCTGAGTCAACTACAACGATATCATTGTTATATTGGATGACGTACATGTTTTTCCCGATCTCGCCAACTCCGCCTAGTGCAAAAATGAGCAATTTATCCTGGTTGTTCTTCTTAGACAAGTGTTTTCCTCCTTAAAATTTTGCGAAGCGAAATTCGCTTCGTAATCATTGGGTTAATTTTCGAAGCAAAATAGCTTTGTAAGCATTTTCTTAAATATTTCGAAGCGAACGGCTCCGTAAGCATCTAATTATTATTGCGAAGCTATAATGGCCTCGTAAGTATTGTCGTAATATGGAAAAGCAATATTTATTTTGTACGGATCCACAGGTAATTAATGCCGAACATTGTTTACCTATGCGTTGTTATCGTCAGATGCCGCTCTGACGTTAATTTCATTTCCAAATATTTGCCGCACCCAGTCACTTGAAATCATTATACATGAAGAAAAAGCTGGAATACAAGTGAAACACGATATTGCTATTATGCAATATGCTTCCCAAAAAAATAAAACCGATGCTGGATGCACCGGCTGCAATCAACGATTACGTGTATTTACACCAGTAAATTGCGTAAGAATGCGGCCTCAGCCTCGGTCACAGTAACAAGCGGAAGTCTAACTCCTCCAACTGGCAAACCTTTTAAGCCAAGTGCAAATTTCACGGCCACAGGATTAGGTACAGGATGAGGACAATAGAATAAACCTCTGAAAATTGGATGTAAAATACCATTTATTCGAGCAGCTTCCTGAACGTTTCCGTTCACATAGGCTTCGATTAATTGTTTCATTTGCGCGCCAACGACATGTCCCGCAACGCTAACGATTCCGTAAGCTCCAATAGCTAAAGCAGGAAGTGTAGCACTGTCGTCCCCGCTGTATACTTTAAATCCTGCAGGAGCACCACTAATAATTTGAGTTAATTGATCTGTTGAAGCACAATCTTTTGTCGCCACAACATTGTCGATTTGTGCTAAACGAAGCGTCGTTTCGACAGAGATGTTGACTCCCGTACGACCTTCCACATTATACAAAAGAATAGGCAATTTTGTTGCTTCAGCAATAGCCTTAAAGTGCTGATAAAGTCCTTCTTGACTAGGACGGTTATAATATGGAGCGACAAGCAAAATGCCATCAACGCCTGCTGCTTCTGCGTCTTTTGTCAGATGGATGGAATGGGCTGTGTTGTTGCTGCCCGTACCAGCAATGATTTTGCAACGACCATTCGCATGCTTAACAGCAAATCGGAACAGTTCCAGTTTTTCTTCATCGGAGAGCGTCGGTGATTCGCCAGTCGTGCCTGAAACGACAAGACTATCGCTTTGCTGCTCCTCAATCAAATAATCAATTAATTTTGCTGTCGTTTCCCAATCAATATGACCGTCCGCATCAAATGGGGTTACCATTGCGGTAATTAGTCTTCCAAATTCCATCTGAATTCCTCCCAAAAAAGTTGCTCTATCGATGAAGCTCGAACTTAGCGTGCAGAGAACGAAGTGCCTCTACCATATCCGCTTCACGAACGAGCACCCATATCGTAGTATTAGAATCAGCCGATTGCATGATTGAAATGCCCTGCTCCGTCAGCGCTTCCACGATACGCGCCATAACGCCTGGCTCTCCATTCATACCACCGCCGATGACGGATACTTTAGCACAGCCTTTAATAGCTGAAGGTGCAAAGCCGCATTCCTTCAGTACATCAACTGCACGTTTAGCATCATGATCAAATACGGTATAAACTGCACCGCTTGGCGTTACATTAATAAAATCAACACTAATATGATGTTTAGCCATAGATTGAAACACTTGCAGCTGCACGTCATTTCGGCCTTCAATAGCCTTTACTGATATTTGAGTAATCCCTGCTGCATGGGCAATTCCTGTAACATGACGATCCTTAACCGCCAGCTCAGCCTTAAGCTCAGCAGAATCAGTTACTAATGTGCCTGTTTCACTTGAGAAGGTAGAACGAACGCGGAGCGGTATACGAGCCTGCTGAGCAATCTCAACGGCACGAGGATGGATAACCTTAGCTCCTTGCCTTGCCATGTTGCATATTTCAGCATAGCTTACGACAGGAAGCGGTTTCGCCTCCTCGACTAATCTAGGGTCCGCCGTTAAAATCCCGTTAACATCCGTATAAATATCGACCATTTCAGCGCGCAGCGCAGCACCTAATGCTGTAGCTGAAGTATCGCTTCCGCCGCGGCCAAGTGTTGTCGTATCTCCTAATGCAGTGCTTCCTTGAAAACCTGTTACGATTACAACGGTTCCTTCACGTAAATGATGAAGCACCTTATCTGGCCGAATCTCTTTGATTCGGGCTTGCCCATACTGCTCGTCAGTAATCATGCCCGCCTGTCCTCCGGTTAGGACAACGGAAGGAATGCCGCTCGCAATGAGCAAGCTGCATAAAGCGGCTGCGGAAATAATTTCTCCGCAGCCTAGCAGCATATCTCGCTCACGCGCTGGCAGCCTGTCGCCATTATCACGTATAACCTGAAGCAAGGTATCCGTTGCGTAAGGATCGCCCTTACGCCCCATAGCAGATACGACTACGACTACAGCAAGGCCACTGCTGCGTTCTCTGGTAATATGACTAATTACGTGTTCTCTGGCATGATCGGTAGAAAGAGAGGTGCCCCCGAATTTTTGAATCAGGATGCGCATATTATAATCCTCCATGATCGATCCAGGGAAGAAGCAAGCTTTATTACCTTTTACTTAATACATTAACCTCTTGCGATATGTTCAGCGATTTGAACAGCATTCCATGCTGCTCCTTTGAGCAGGTTATCGGAGACGATCCACATATTAAGTCCGCGATCCGATCCAAGATCACGTCTCAAGCGACCAACAAATACATCCGGCTTACCGGCAGCATCAGTCGCAAGCGGGTATTGCTGATTAGCAGGATCATCAACGAGCGTAACGCCCGGTGCATCTGCAAGCAGCTGCTTAACCTCTTCCAAATCGTAGTCGTTTTTGAGCTCAACATATAGAGATTCCGAGTGACCGTAAACGACAGGAATTCGCACGCATGTAGCTGTAACCTGAATAGACTCGTCACCCATAATTTTTTTCGTTTCGCGAACCATTTTCATTTCCTCAAGCGTATAACCATTCTCTTGAAACTTATCAATTTGCGGAATCGCATTAAATGCAATTTGATGCTTAACCGGCAATGCGCCTACTGGAAGAATAGCTGGGTTTACCTCTTCACCCTGAAGTGAAGCTGTAGTTTGACGAAGCATCTCATCTATGGCAAGATTTCCAGCACCAGAAACCGCTTGATAGGTGGAAACGATAATACGCGAAATGCCAAAACGGTCTTGTAGCGGTTTAAGAGCTACTACCATTTGAATGGTCGAGCAGTTCGGATTAGCGATTATGCCCTTATGCTCGCTAACCTTCTCAATATTTACCTCAGGAACGACAAGCGGTGTGTTTTCGTCCATGCGGTATGCATTGGTGTTATCAATACATACTGCACCATGTTTAACCGCATGTGGAGCCAATGTTTTAGTAACATCGCCTCCTGCACTAAACAAAGCGATGTCGATACCTTCGAAGCTTTCCGGCTTTGCTTCTTCAACCGTAAGCTCCTGATCTTTAAATGTAATTTTTGTGCCGGCTGAGCGAGCAGACGATAACAGCTTAAGCTTTCGGATCGGGAAGTTTCTGGAAGCAAGTAATTTCAGTATTTGTTCTCCTACTGCGCCTGTTGCACCAACAACTGCAACGTTAAACAATTTCTGATACGACATCTGTTGTCGTCTCCCCTCTATCCGTGTGTCATGAATGACGTTCGATAAGCAGAGGCTGCAGCTGTTTGCCAGAGAGGGCAGCTTCGCATGCTTCCAAGACCAAATCCATTCTGGCAACAAGCGAATTAGGCTTCTGCACCGGGTTATCTTGGCCGAACGGTACAAAATAAATATGTTTAGCCACTAATAGCTTCGCTATGTTAGCGGCATTTAAACCAAGTCCATCATTTGTCGAAATAGCAAGAACCAGCGGACGGCCGTTGCGCATTTGGGCTTTAGCAGCCATAAGTACTGCGCTGTCCGTTATCGCATTTGCAAGTCGGCTTGTCGTATTTCCTGTGCAAGGTGCTATGACAAGAACGTCCAGCAGCTTAGAAGGCCCAAGTGGCTCCGCCTGCACAATGGTCGAAATAAGTTCATTTCCGGTAATCGCTTTTAACTGTGTTTGCCAATCCTCGGACTTTCCAAATCTAGTGTCCGTTGTCATAAGTGTATTCGAAACGATCGGCACCACATTGGCCCCCGCATCGACGAACCGCTTAATTTCAGGCATAACTTCAGCAAACGTACAATGTGAGCCTGACAATGCATAACCTACCGTAATTCCAGACCAATTCATATCCCATTCCCCCGCTTAATCGTATCGTCCAAAATCAACTGAGATAAGCAATCCGCTATGATACGTCCAGCTGTTTTCGGTGCGACGATACCGGGTAGTCCGGGTGCGAGCATCGCTTTAATGCCACGCTTCTCAGCGAAGCGGAAATCTGTCCCGCCAGGCTTCGATGCGAGGTCAATAATGACGGCTCGCGAAGGTAAATTTGCGATAATTTGTGCTGTGACTATCATAGTCGGAATTGTATTAAAAAGCAAGTCAATATTGCTCACATGATGCAATAAACCACTGATGTAGAAAGGCTCAAAACCCATCTCTGCCGCTCTTGCGAACTGCTCTGAACGCCGTACACCGACCTTCACTTTGGACCCCAAACCTTGAAGCGTTCGTGCCATTGTAAAGCCTGTTCTACCGAAACCAAGCACCATAGAAGAAGACCCATGAATCGTAATATCCGTATTCTGAATGGCCATCATTAAGGCGCCTTCCGCTGTCGGAATTGAATTGTATATGGCAACATCATCACGGTCAAACAGCTCAACGAGCGACAGTGAATGCTGCTCGCATAGCTGACGCAAATAAGGCTTCGCCATTCCTGTATATACTGTGCAATGTTTTGGCAGCTTTGCAAAATGGCTGTCTGCCAGCTGCATTTGTCGGTCACTAAAAACACTCTGGATGATCCCTTGATCATCAGTGCCTACGGCAGGCAACAACAACGCATCGACGGATTCAAAAAGCTGTTCCTCGAACTCCGCCTGTACCGCTCCGTCGAGTGACGAATGCAAGCCGTCAAAACCCGAAACTGTGACAGCAGCATCAAGCTCAGTCAGCTTTCGAATTACCTCCAGCTGCCTTGCATCACCACCAAGCAGCAGCACTTGAACGCCTGTTAGCATTAAGCTTCACTCCTTTCTTGCTAATAGCTCTAGATCATCTTATGCTTGCGCCCAGAGCGGGGTGAAAAAGAAAAAAAGATCGGGCATATGCCCGATCTTCTTAATACTCATTTATGAATTCAAATCGCTTAAACGCCAGTATGTCCAAACCCGCCGGCACCTCGTACGGTGTCAGGCAGCTCATCAGCTTCTATAATCGTAACTGCCGGCACGAGTTGGAATACCATTTGAGCTATTCTTTCCCCGCGCGTAATTGTAAACGGCTGATCGCCTAAATTAACGAGCAGCACTTTCACTTCTCCTCGGTAGTCCGCATCAATCGTTCCTGGTGAATTCAAGCAAGTAATGCCATGCTTATACGCAAGGCCGCTGCGCGGTCTAATTTGCGCCTCCAGCTCCCCGGGCATTGCCATTGCAAAGCCGGTAGGAATAAGCTTACGCTCGCCTGGCTGCAATACAACAGGCTCTCCTACAGAAGCTTGCAGATCAAAGCCAGCTGCCCATTCGGACATTTTTTTCGGTATGGCTATATCTTCATTTCCTTCTAATCGTTTAAACTGAACTTGATACAAATTGATCCCTCCTGAGCTCTGCTGCTGCTTTATCATTCGTTCCGACCATTGCAACGGAGAAAGGAGCAGCTAACATACGCTTCGTAACATCAACTACATCTGACATCTGCACCGAATCGATACGCTTCAACAGCTCATCAAGCGTGTAATGATGACCGAGCATCAACTCGTTTTTGCCCAATCGATTCATTCTGCTGCTCGTGCTCTCTAAGCTCAAAATCAAGCTGCCCTTCAATTGCTCCTTGCCGCGGTGCAGTTCATCCTCGCCTAATCCTTTTACGGACAGCTCGTTCATCTGCTCCATCGTTAAATCAAGTACTTCCTTCGTTTGCTTAGGCGCCGTTCCAGCATATAAAGTAAACAAGCCAGTATCCGCATAGGAAGTGTGATAGGAATAGACAGAATACGCGAGTCCGCGCTTCTCTCTTATTTCTTGGAACAGCCTCGAGCTCATTCCGCCCCCTATAGCATTGTTAAGAAGAATCATGGCATACAAATTTGAATCGGTAATCGAGCACCCCGGGAAAGAAACACATAGATGGTTTTGCTCTGTTTTCTTTTTGTAAAACAAATAATCGCCATGAAATGCCGGAGGCGTAATGATGGATGAGGCTGGCTTGCTATTCTTAAAGCTTCCAAAATATTGTTCCATTAACGCAAGCAAGCTCTGCTCTTCAACATTGCCCGCAACACTGATTACTACATTCTCAAGTGTATACGTATCATTCATATATCCGCGAAGCGTATCGGAGGTCATGGCAGTCAAACGATCCTCAAGCCCCAGTATCGAATAAGCAAGCGGGTGTTCACCGAATGCTGCACGAGAAGCTTCGTCATGCACCTTATCATCCGGAGTATCCTCATACATAGAGATTTCCTCTAGAATAACATTTTTTTCTTTCGCCAATTCTTCCGGATCGAACTGGGAATTAAAAAACATATCCGAGAGAGCGTCTACGGCAAGCGGCAAATGCTCATCAAGCACCTTGGCAAAATAACACGTATATTCCTTCGAGGTAAACGCATTAACATTTCCGCCTATACCGTCGAATAAATCCGCTATGTCCTTTGAAGTACGGCTTTCTGTGCCTTTGAACAGCATGTGTTCAATGAAATGGGAGATGCCGTTATTTTCTGGCGTCTCATTGCGTGAGCCCGTTTTGACCCATATGCCAAACGATACTGATCTTACTGTCGGTATGTATTCAACGACAACACGCAATCCATTGCTAAGTGTGTATTTGTTCATCAGTAGTCCTCCTCATGTTTTGTGCAGCAAAATGATCATTATTATACGTCTCATCATTTTGCCTTACAAAACTGACATCATATACATGTGACTCTAAACATGAATGTTTTTACTATAGCAGAATCAGTCCGCTCCCTCAACTTCAACGGGAATCCGCTTGGAGGAAAGCGTCTCACTAACCGTTCCTATCGCGTAGCCTTTTGATTTAGCTGTAGCAATTATGCCAGGCAGCGCATCTCGTGTTGTGGCTGTAGGATGCATTAATATTAGCGCTCCAGGCTCTAATTTCGCTGCAATTTTGCGCACAACGGCATCTGCCGGCGGTTTCTGCCAATCAACCGTATCAATGGTCCACAGCACCGTTTTTAACCCCTGCTCCTCGGCGATCTGGACAGTAGCTTGATTAAAAGAACCCGAAGGCGGAGCAAACCATTTGTTGTTTACGTTCAAGCTCGATTTTAATAAAGCTTCGGTTTTGGCTATTTGATTGTACTGCGCTTCCCTGCTAATCGCACTCATATCAGGATGAGTATACGCATGATTAGACATTTCATGTCCTTCAGCTTGTATTTGCTTAGCAACATCAGCGTTTTTACTTAGCCAGCTGCCATCAAGGAAAAAGGTAGCTTTCACCTTTTCACGTTTAAGTGTTTTTAAAATGGAATCTATGTACTCATTGCCCCAAGCGACATTGATCATAAGCGATATCATCTTTTTGTTGGGATTGCCGCGAAAGATCGGATGTGGACCAAGATCATTAAGGCTAATTTCGGGTTCAACCTCTTTATATACATAAGGAATGGTTTGAGAAGGTGGAGCGAGCAATGCAGCTTCGAGTGTTTTATCCACATCGACTTCCAAGCCGTTATACCCTGGAATAGCTCTCCAAACACGATCAATCCGCGCGTCTACTGGTGCAATATTCAGCTTATCTGCTTCTTCTGAAATTATGTTCAGCAGCCTCTGCTTCTCCGATTGCGTATAAGAATATTGTGCATAAACCATTTTATTATCATATTTTAAAGAAGAGAGAAATTTTGATATGTCATCGTTCATACTGACGAATACAAGCACTAGAAGCATGCTTGCCACAATTGCAGCTGCTTTTCTAAGCATCATTATTCCCACTCCCATATAAGTCCTCGCACGCTTCCTAAGCTTGACCTTATTTCGGCATGTTAATTCATATGTATGAAAAGTAGGACGAGAATATGCAGCGGATGGGCTAGATGGTGACCCGATGTCGCTTAAAAAAACAAAAAGAGCCAGATCAAATCTGTCTCTTTTCTTCTTATTAATATGACAGCCAAGCCTTAAAAGCTTATTGCGGCGATGCTTCTGGTGTCATCAAAATTTTGGCAGACAAGTTAATACGGCCTTGTCCGTCAATTTCGGTTACTTTAACTTTGATTTGGTCGCCAATGTTAACGACATCCTCTGTTTTTGCAACACGTTCATTTGACAATTGAGAAATATGGACAAGTCCATCTTTGTTCGGCAGAATTTCAACAAAAGCACCGAACTTCTCGACGCGCTTAACCGTACCCATATAAATTTCACCAACAACCACTTCTTTAACGATACCTTCGATAATCGATTTAGCTTTTTGGTTCATCTCTTCGTTTGAAGAAGCGATAAATACCATTCCGTCTTGCTCAATATCGATTTTCACGCCAGTTTCTTCAATGATTTTGTTGATGATTTTTCCGCCTGCGCCAATAACATCACGGATTTTGTCCGGATTAATGCGAAGCGTCAAAATTTTCGGTGCATACTTCGATAAGTTTGGACGAGTAGTCGGCAAGCTTTCGAGCATTTTACCTAGGATGAAAATACGGCCTTGGCGAGCTTGTTCAAGCGATTGCTCCAAAATAGCGCGGTTGATGCCGGCAATCTTGATATCCATTTGAATAGCTGTAACGCCTTCAGCTGTACCTGCAACTTTAAAGTCCATATCGCCGAGATGATCTTCCATCCCTTGAATATCAGAAAGAATTGCAAAGTGATCGCCATCTTTAATGAGACCCATAGCAATACCAGCTACTGGCGCTTTGATTGGTACCCCTGCATCCATCATAGCAAGTGTGCTTGCGCAAATGCTTGCTTGTGAAGAAGAACCGTTAGATTCCAAAACTTCCGAAACAAGACGAATCGTGTAAGGGAATTCAGCTTCAGATGGAATAACTTTGGAAAGTGCACGTTCTCCGAGAGCACCATGCCCGATTTCACGACGGCCTGGCGGACGAAGCGGACGTGCTTCACCAACGCTGAACGGCGGGAAGTTATAGTGATGCATGAAACGTTTTGTTTCTTCTGGTGAAATACCATCCAAAATTTGAACGTCGCCCATTGCGCCAAGTGTACAAATACTTAGTGCTTGTGTTTGTCCACGAGTAAACAGCCCTGTTCCGTGTGTGCGAGGCAAAATTGCCACATCACAATCGATTGGACGAATTTCATCAAGGGAACGGCCATCTGGACGAACTTTATCATGAGAAATAAGACGACGTACTTCTTCCTTCACGATGTCATAAAGAACTTCTTTAACATCAGAGAGAAGTTCTGGCGTATCGATATATTGCTCTTCAAAGTGAGCAACTGCTGCGCTGTTAACTGCATCAATTGCTTCTTGACGAGCATGCTTTTCTTCAACCTTAATCGCTTCAACCAAACCAGCAGAAGCATAAGCGCGAACATCAGCATTCACTTGCTCATTTACAGTATGTAGCTTAACTTCCATTTTCGGTTTGCCGGCTACAGCTTGCAGCTCTTCTATTTTTGCTACGATCTTTTTGATTTCGTCATGACCAAACATAATCGCTTCAAGCATTACTGCTTCAGAAACTTCGTTTGCTTCTGCTTCCACCATCATAATCGCATCTTTCGTTCCAGCGACAACTACAAAAATATCCGTTTCTACGCTTTGCTCCACCGTCGGATTAATTATGAATTCGCCATTAACACGACCCACGTTTACTCCGCCAATTGGACCGTCAAAAGGAACGTCAGAAATGGATAGTGCAGCAGAAGTACCGATCATAGCCGCAATTTCTGGTGAACAATCTTGATCCACGCTCATTACAATGTTCATAACTTGAACGTCATTCCGGAAACCTTCAGGGAATAACGGACGAATAGGCCTGTCCGTAAGTCGGCTGGACAAAATCGCCTTCTCGCTTGGACGGCCTTCACGTTTAATGAATCCACCTGGAATTTTACCAACAGCATACAAACGTTCTTCATAGTTAACAGTCAATGGGAAGAAATCCAGATCCTTCGGACCTGCTGACGCTGTTACCGTACACAATACGACAGTATCACCATACTGAACAGTGACTGCTGCATTCGCCTGCTTCGCAAGGCGGCCGGTTTCAATGGATAGCGGTCTTCCGCCTACCATCATCTCAATTCGTTGTACCATTTTATCCCTCCTAATAGTTATTCGATTAGTCTATTTCACTGCTAATTGGCAGTTTATTCCGAGTGTTTCCCTATTACAAAAAGCAACCCGAATCCGCTCATCCGTTATTCCCGGACGGCTGGACAACCAGGTTGCTTTTCTTTACGCATGTTTTAGCGGCGTAGGCCGAGTTTTTCGATCAATGCGCTGTAACGTCTAACATCATTGTTTTTAAGGTATGCAAGCAGCTTACGGCGCTGACCTACCATCTTGAGCAAACCACGACGGGAATGATGATCTTTCTTGTGCTCCCGCAAATGTTGAGTCAAGTTAACGATGTTTTCAGTCAGGATAGCCACTTGAACTTCCGGGGAACCCGTGTCAGTTGCATGTGTCTTATGCGTCTCAATCAGTTCGTTTTTACGTACTTGTGTAATTGCCATCCTAATTCACCTCCTTCTTGATAATCGCCATTAGCCTCGAAGCCGTCGGTGAGATCGGACATCCAAGCTAAGGTTAAGTTTGTCCGTATGTCACACAAAATGTATGACTACTTACAACGTTGTATAGTATAACACATAAGGTGGACGAATGTCGAGGAACATAAATAAAGAATACCCAACATTCGTTTACACACGAATGGATGATACGATCAGTTAGTTGTAACCATGGATCGCCTTCGCTTGCTCAGAATCAGATCCAATCTGCTCAACAAGCTCGGCAATGGAATTGAATTTTTTCTCCGAACGGATAAACGATAGCAATTGCAAACGCATATGCTCACCGTATATATCGCTGTTGAAGTCAAACAAATGAGCCTCCATTACAGGTTTCAGCTCATCTTTATTAAAGGTTGGTTTTAAGCCATAGTTTAAAACACCAGGGTATGCGGTATCACCAATCCAAGCCATTACCGCATAAACGCCAAGCCTTGGCGCGATATATGGGGCATTAAATTGCAGGTTTGCTGTTGGGAACCCGATCGTACGACCTCTTTTGTCCCCATGAACAACGATCCCTTCAACTTCATATGGCCTGCCAAGCAATCGTTCTGCCAGTTCAAGATCACCTTGCTCAAGTGCTTCACGGATATAAGTACTGCTTACTTTTACCCCGTTCTCGATCAAAGGCTCAATGATATGAACAGAAATATCAGGCTCTGCCAGCTGCTTCAAAGTCTCTGCATTACCTGAGCCTTTATGGCCGAAGTTGAAATCAAAGCCTACAACGACCTGCTTAGCACGGAGTGTGCGCAGAACCTCATTGACGAAGCGCTCAGGTGATACTGAAGCAAACTCAAGATCAAACTTCATTATGAATACAAGATCTACGCCAAGCTCTGCAAATAACGCTGTCTTCGCATCAAAAGGCGTAAGGCAACGATAATATTGCTCACCTTGTCCGAGAACTTCTTTCGGATGAGGATCAAATGTCAAAACCGCTGATAGCATCTCGGATTCCTTCGCCGCATTTACAGCTTGGCGAATCACGTTCTGATGTCCACGATGAACCCCATCAAAATGACCGATTGCTATGGAAAGCGGTTTGTCCAGCGACAACGTGGACAAACCGTTTAAAGGAAAACTTAATGGAATAATTTCCAACGCTGAAGCACCTGCATTTCCTATTAACTTTCTACAACGATAAGCTAAGCTGAAAACACTTTGATTGGCTTGAAAACATTTGCATTCAAATCAATCTGAAAAATACCTAGAAACGAGCTTTGATCATTATACAGACGTATAAGTTGTCCATCTAAAGTCAATGCTGCATGTTCGACTGAATGGCTGAGACTAACTTTCTGTCCTTGCAGTGCAAGTTTCCCAAACGATTCTGGAATCGTCACACGATCCAAATGTGTAATGGCTTCATCGGCGGAAATGATATGTCCGCTTAATTCACCGGATTGCTGCAATTGCTCGATTTGCTCAAGCGTCAAGCAGCTTTCCTTTGTAATACCGCCTGACATCGTTCGCGTCAAATGGGCCATCGTAGCAGGAACACCTAGTGCTTTGCCGATGTCCACACATAACGTGCGAATGTATGTACCTTTTGAACAAACGACAGAAAACGAAATCTGAGGCTGATCAAGATCGAGCTGAGTATCAATGAGATCTATTTGATGAATCGTTACTTTTCTCGATTTCCGCTCAACGGTCTTTCCTTCTCTAGCTAACTCGTACAATCGCTTGCCATCAACTTTGACAGCGGAATACATGGGAGGTACTTGATCGATCTCGCCTAAAAACTGCGACAGTGCATGGCGAACATCCTCTTCTGTAACCGATATTGGCGATTGCCGCGCAATAACTGTACCCGTTATGTCCTCTGTATCTGTTGCAATTCCAAGCTGCAATACGGCTTCATATGACTTAGGCCGCTCTTGCACATATTCGACTACTCTCGTTGCACGCCCAAGACATAGCGGCAATACACCCGTAACCATAGGATCAAGCGTTCCTGTATGACCAATTCGCTTCATCTTTAGCACTCGGCGTACTTTTGCAACCACATCATGAGAAGTCCAGCCTTCAGGCTTCCAAACTGCCAAAATGCCGTCCATCGCTTAAATCAACGCCTTTCTGACTGCTTCCACTAGCTCTTCAATCGAGGTCGTTAAAGAACCTTCAATCCGGCATCCTGCTGCACGCACATGACCGCCACCACCGAATGCTTGCGCAATTGCGGCTACATTGGCTTTGCCTGCTGAACGCATGCTTGCTTTGACTGCACCGTCTTCCGTTTCTTTAAATAGAATGCCGACTTCAACTCCATCCACATTAAGCGCATAATTCACGATTCCTTCTAGATCTTCAGGAACAGCACCTGTATTGCGCAAATCATCTTTGCCAATATAGACCCAGCCGATCTCTAAGTTATCCGTAAATGTGAGGCGATTGAGTGCGAGCTGGAGAAGCTTGAGCTTAGCCATAGTCATTTTCTCTAGAAGATGATCAGCGAGCTCATTGCCGGACACACCTAAAGCGAGCAAATGCGAGGCAATCTCCATGACACGCG
Organism: Paenibacillus sp. 01T47; assembly: GCF_056398245.1. NCBI lineage: Bacteria > Bacillati > Bacillota > Bacilli > Caryophanales > Paenibacillaceae > Paenibacillus > Paenibacillus sp. 01T47. The sequence goes on along the minus strand of NZ_JBFTPA010000006.1, from coordinate 226,014 downwards.
GACTCGTGTTGGAATAACGAAACCCGCCTGTATCGGTCAATAAACCAGTGTAGATTGCTGTTGCACAATTCACATCTAATGCGATTTCTGCTCTCTCGATTAAATCATACAATATTTCAACAGTAGCCGCAGCTTCTGCCTGTATAACATTTATGGTGCCAAATCCATTGTTTGTTGGATGATGATCGATATTAAGCAGCTTTGCATCTGGTGCAAAGCTGCTCGCTACCTCTCCAATACGTTTGAAATCCGCACAATCGACCGAAATAATGGCATCAAATGTTTGCTGATTTACATCGCGCTTGTAATTGAGAATGGAATCAAATTGATGTAAGAAACGAAGTCTGGACGGTAGCTCGCTTTCATTAATCAGTACTGCCGACTTCCCAAGTTTCTCAAGCATCCAGCCTACGACAACAGTAGAACTAATAGCGTCACCGTCAGGCTGTACATGTGATACGACCAAAAAATGATCGTAAGTTTTCATGAACGCCAGCGCTTCATCTAGCTGCATCGAATAGCTGCTTTGATTTATCATCGAGCTGAATTCCCATTGTTGATGTTTTCAAGCAATGCCTCGATGCGGCTGCCATATTCAATACTGCTGTCAAACTTGAACAGCAATACGGGTGTATGGCGAAGGCGCATGCGCTTGCCAAGCTCTGTACGAATAAATCCTGTTCCGCTCGCTAGTGCCTTAAGCGTCGCTTCCTTCTGCTCTTCGCTGCCAAGCACGCTTAAATACACTTTTGCTTGTGAGAGATCACTTGATGTTTCAACACCTGTTACAGTAATGAATCCGATTCTAGGATCTTTCAACTCTGTTTGTATAATTTGGCTCAGCTCTTTTTTAATCTGTTCGCCGACCCGCCCTACTCGGATTTTTGCCATGCTTTACTCACCTCTCTACTGATTCCATGACAAATGCTTCGATAATATCGCCTTCACGAACATCGTTGAAACGATCAAGCGTGATACCGCACTCATAACCTGCTGCAACTTCTTTAGCATCGTCTTTGAAACGTTTTAGGGATTCAATTTTGCCTGTGAAGACAACGATACCGCCACGAACCAAACGTGCTTCAGCGTTACGAGAAATTTTACCGTCAGTAATCATACAACCTGCAATTGCGCCAACTTTAGTCACTTTAAATACGTTACGAACTTCAGCGTGGCCAATAACAACCTCTTTGTAGATTGGATCAAGCATGCCTTTCATTGCTTGTTCAATCTCATCGATTACGTTGTAGATGACGCGGTGCATACGAACGTCAACCTTTTCTTGTGCAATTGTTGCTTCTGCTTGTGGATCAGGACGAACGTTAAATCCGATTACGATAGCATTGGAAGCTGACGCCAAAATGATATCCGATTCTGTAATCGCGCCAACACCGCTGTGGATGATTTTTACGCGAACGCCTTCGATTTCAATTTTTGCGAGCGAGCCTTTAAGTGCTTCGGAAGAACCTTGAACGTCGGATTTGATAATAACGTTCAGATCTTTAATTTCACCATCTTTGATATGGTTATACAGATCATCAAGCGTTACGCGTGTATTCGCACCCATATCCGATTGACGCTGTTTAATGGAACGACGATCAGCAATATCACGGGCTTTGCGCTCATCTTCAAATACCATGAACGGATCTCCAGCTAATGGAACTTCTGTTAGACCAGTAATTTCTACTGGCGTAGAAGGACCTGCTTCTTTTAAGCGACGGCCTTTATCATTAACCATTGCTCTAATACGTCCGAAGCAGTTACCTGCAACAAAAGCATCTCCAATTTTCAAAGTACCGTGTTGAACGAGAATACGTGCAACTGGACCTTTACCTTTATCAAGCTCAGCTTCGATAACAGTAGCGCGAGCGCGTTTGTTCGGGTTAGCTTTGTAGTCATTCATCTCAGCAACGAGCAAAATCATTTCAAGAAGACCTTCAAGACCAATTCTTTGTTTAGCGGAAACTTCGACGAAAATAGTGTCGCCGCCCCACTCTTCCGGAACGAGTTCATATTCAGTCATTTCTTGTTTGATTTTCTCTGTATTCGCTTCTGGCTTATCGATTTTGTTAACCGCTACGATAATAGGAACGCCAGCTGCTTTCGCATGGTTGATGGCTTCAACAGTTTGCGGCATGATGCCGTCATCAGCTGCTACTACGATGATCGTAATGTCCGTAACCTGCGCACCGCGTGCACGCATAAGCGTAAACGCTTCGTGACCAGGTGTATCGAGGAACGTAATTTTTTTATGGTTAATTTCAACTTGGTAAGCACCGATGTGCTGTGTAATTCCGCCGGCTTCTCCGCCTGTAACATTCGTTTTGCGAATGGCATCAAGCAAAGTTGTTTTACCGTGGTCAACGTGACCCATAATGGTAACAACCGGTGGACGTGACACCAAATTTTCATCTTCGTCTGTTTCTTCTACGGTTTCGAAGGAATCTTCCTCAACAGGAATTTTCACTTCAACCTCTACCCCGTAGTCTGTTGCGATCAAATGAATCGCATCCATATCGATTTCTTGGTTGATCGTAGCCATTACGCCAAGGAAAATCAGTTTTTTAATAACTTCTGATGCATCCTTATGCAGCAATTTTGCCAATTCGCCAACAGTCATTGTACCGCGTACAATAATTTTCTTTGGCGTATTGTCAATTTTCTCGCGTGGCGGTTGTTGTTGGAACTTGCCGCCGCGACCTTTTTGACCACCACGGCCATTGTTGCCTCTGAAGCCGCCTGGTTTGCCGTCTTCAAATCTTTTTTGGCCAGGTCTTGCGTTTCTGTTGTCGTTACCGCGCGCTTGTCCTTGTGCTGGCTTAGAGTCGAAACGACTTTGGCCCGATGGTGCTGGACGGCTGCTTGCGTCTGAACGCGGAGCGCTTGGACGGCTGCCAGTATTGCTTTGTCCGCCTTGTGAAGGACGGCTTTGTCCAGATGATGCTGGACGACTGCTTTGACCGCCTTGACCTTGTGATGGACGGCTTGAACCCGCGTTAGAACCCGCTGGGCGATTACCTTGTCCGCCTTGTCCTTGGCTTGGACGGCTCGAATTAGAACTGCCTTGTGAAGGACGGTTGTTGCTTGATTGTGATGCTGGACGACTTGATTGTTGTCCTGCTGGTCTTTGTTCTGACTGCTGTTGGGTTGTTTGTGGTTTCGTATTAATAGAATTCATAGGCCCCTGTCTGTCTTGATTCGTATTTTTATTTTCTTGTACTGGCTGCGGCTTCTTCTCCTGCTGTTGTGGCTGCTGCGATTGCGGCTTGTTGGCAGTAGGTTGAGCGGAAGAAACCGTTACATTTGTTGTTTCTTGCGCGCGCTTTGCAGCTGCATTTTGTTTAATATTGCGGAAAAAACCTTCAACCTTATTTACCATTTCGTTTTCCATGACACTCATATGGTTATTGACTGGCAAATCAAGTCTTTTTAGGATCGTTATGATTTCTTTGCTGCTCATATTAAGTGACTTGGCATACTCGTAAACGCGCAGCTTATCTTTATTGTCCTTGCTGTCTTGTTTATTGTCCAATATGATCCACCTCCGTATTATGGCTCAGATGACTCGCAATCATTTTTCCGAATTGCGCATCGGTTACCGCTATTACAACCCGTTCTGGCTTACCAATCGCCTTTCCTAGTTGCTCACGGTCGAATGCTTCGGCGAGTTGTATTCCGTAGGTGTTGCATTTGTCACGAAACTTTTTTTTCGTATTGTCTGAAGCATCTCCTGCAAGGATAACGAGATGCACTTGTTTATTTCTTACAGCTTTGAGGACAATTTCATCGCCTGTAATCAGCTTTCCGGCACGCATTGCCATGCCAAGCTGTGATAAGCTCTTATTCTGCTTCATCGCTTATCAGCTCCTTACCAGCAATAAACTGTTCCTCTACCGCTATAAAATCCTGCTCAAGTTGATCGTAGATGTGTTCACCAACATGCTGCTTCAGTGCTCGATCAAGCGCCTTGGATTTCTTCGCTAATTTAAAGCAACTGACTTTACCGCATAAATATGCACCGCGGCCAGCTTGTTTGCCTTTCAGGTCAATCTGCACCTCTTCGGCCGGTGTCCGCACAATCCGAATGAGTTCCTTCTTCGGCATCATGTCCTGACAAGCGACGCATTTGCGAAGCGGTACTTTTCTCGGTCTCATTGTACACCCCTCCTCTGCCAGCTGAATTGACGCGTATCTGTTAAAAAATTCAGATTAGTCGATGGATACTGAATCCTGATGCATAACCGTAGTCATTGATTTCGGACGTCCATACTCCTGCTCTGCCTGCGTTTCGCTCTTGATATCGATTTTCCAGCCAGTCAGCTTGGCAGCAAGCCTTGCATTCTGACCTTTAATACCGATCGCAAGCGATAGTTGGTAATCCGGCACGATTACTCTGGCCATCTTCTCTTGTTCGAATACGATAACCTCTAGCACCTTTGAAGGGCTAAGAGCATTCGCAACATATTCATCCACGCTTTCAGACCAACGAACGATATCGATTTTTTCACCTTTAAGCTCGTTTACGATCGTCTGAACGCGCAGTCCTTTTTGGCCAACACATGAACCGACTGGATCAACCTCGGAGTTACGGGAATGAACCGCAATCTTTGAACGGAAGCCAGCTTCACGAGCAACCGAACGAATTTCTACTACTCCGTCATAGATCTCAGGCACTTCAAGCTCGAACAAACGTTTTAAAAGGCCAGGATGCGTGCGGGATAAAATGATTTGAGGACCTTTAGTCGTGTTCTCAACTTTCGTGATATACGACTTCACGCGGTCACCATGCTTAAACTTATCAGTTGGCATAAGTTCAGTCAAAGGCAATACAGCCTCAACCTTGCCTAGATCCACAAATAAATTGCGAACATCCTGACGTTGAACGATACCGTTAACGATATCTTCCTCTTTATCGATAAAAGCATTATAAATCAGTCCGCGCTCAGCCTCACGAATACGCTGAGTAACAACCTGCTTCGCTGTTTGAGCAGCGATACGTCCGAAATCACGCGGCGTAACTTCAATATCCGCAATATCGTCAAGCTGATAATGAGGATTGATTTCTCTTGAAGCCTCCACTGTAATTTCCAGACGCGGATCTAGTACTTCATCAACAACAGTCTTGCGGGCGTATACTTTGATAACACCAGTATGACGGTTAATATCGACGCGTACATTTTGAGCGGTATTAAAATTTCTTTTGTAGCTGGAGATAAGAGCAGCCTCAATGGCTTCAAGGAGCACATCCTTGGTAATCCCTTTGTCTCTTTCTATTTCTTGTAGTGCTTCAATAAAATCCATACTCATTGGACTGGATTTCCCCCTTTCAATATAGAAACGAATATTTAGAACACGATTGCGAGTCTGGCGCCAGCCACCTTATCGTAAGGAATGGTATATTCCTTTTTGGCTGTACGAACGACTGCATTTTCTCCATCAAATGCAAGTAGCAGCCCCTCAAATTCTTTAGCGCCGCTAATCGGTTCATATGTCGTTATGTAAACGTGCTTACCGATTGCTTTACGTACTTCATCTTCATTCCGAAGCGGTCTTTCTGCTCCTGGGGAAGATACTTCCAAGAAATAAACATCTGTAATTGGATCGTTTTTGTCCAATTGCTCACTTATGAATTCGCTGATACGACCGCAGTCATCGATGTCGATGCCGCCTTCTTTATCTACGAAAATACGAAGGAAATAATTGCTTCCTTCTTTTACATACTCAATATCAACCAGTTCAAATCCATTGCTGCTGAGGTATGGTGAAACCATTTCCTGGACAGCGGCTTTGATTTTGGATGTACTCAAATTCAGTTGACCTCCTGTTTATACGCACTATGCCATTTTGCCATTAACAAAACGTAAAGAGTGGGTTTCCCCACTCTTCTGCATCAAAGTCTTTATAATCATCATTGCCAGAAAAATTATAACATAACCGCACTATAGTGACAAGAAATCTTTTCTATTCAAGCCGCTTCTAGAACAGTGAAAGCTGATTAGATTCAGGCAATCCACGGAAGCAGCCCATGTTTCCAAGAACCTCAATAATCGTTTTTGTCGCCTTTGATTTCATTTGGAAATCCTCGATTGACAAGTACTCGCCATCGTCTCTTGAGGCTGCGATATTACGTGCGGCGTTATCGCCAATTCCCGCAATGGCAGCAAATGGCGGAATAAGGGAATCCCCATCTACAAGAAACTTCGTCGCGTCAGAACGATACAGATCGATCGGCTTAAAGGAGAATCCGCGCGCCGTCATCTCAAGTGACATTTCCAGCTGCGACACCATGTTTTTCTCTTTAGGGAGCGCATTAAATCCTTTGGCTTCAATCTCGATCAGCTTACGCAAGATCGCATCATATCCTTGGCAAAGCAGCTCCAAATCAAAATCGTCCGATCTTACTGTAAAGTAAGTAGCGTAATACTCTATTGGATGATAAAGCTTGAAATAGGCGGTGCGAACTGCCGAAATTACGTAGGCCGCGGCATGTGCTTTCGGGAACATATACTCGATGCGCAGGCAAGAATCAATGTACCACTGAGGCACCTTGCATCGCTTCATCTCTTCGATCCACTCTGGCGTCAAGCCTTTACCTTTACGTACACTTTCCGTAATTTTAAATGCAAGTCCAGCGTCCATTCCAGCTTTATAGATCAAGAACAACATGATATCATCCCGGCAACCAATTACCGTCTTGATGTTGCAAGTGCCGTTCTTGATCAGCTCTTGTGCATTTCCTAGCCAAACTCCCGTGCCATGAGACAATCCGGAAATTTGCAGTAAATCGGCAAACGAAGAAGGCTGCGTCTCTTGAAGCATTTGACGAACGAACTTCGTTCCCATTTCCGGCACTCCGTAAGTGGCTACCGAAGAGCGAATTTGCTCGCCTGGCACGTTAAGTGCTTTGGTCGAGTTGAACATGCTCATGACTTTAGGATCATTCATCGGTATTGACGTTGGATCAACGCCGGTCAAATCCTGCAGCATCCGCATCATTGTCGGATCATCGTGCCCCAGAATATCGAGCTTAAGCAAGTTTTCATCAAACGCGTGATAGTCAAAATGAGTTGTCTTCCATTCCGCATTCACATCGTCTGCTGGAAATTGAACAGGTGTTATATCTTCAACATCGATATAATCGGGAACAACGACGATACCGCCTGGATGCTGTCCCGTGCTTCGTTTTACACCCGTACAGCCACTAGCAAGTCTGGCAAGTTCAGCACCGCGCCATTTCTTGCCATGCTCTTCCTCATACTTCTTAGTGAAACCATAGGCCGTTTTCTCTGCAACCGTACCAATCGTTCCTGCACGGAACACACACTTCTCGCTAAACAATATTTTTGTATAGTTATGAGCAATCGGTTGATAGTCTCCGGAGAAGTTCAAATCGATATCGGGAACTTTATCGCCTTTGAAGCCAAGGAAGGTTTCGAACGGAATATCCTGTCCTTCACCCTTCATCGGCTTCTCGCATTTCGGACATAATTTGTCCGGTAAATCGAAGCCGCTCGGAATACTTCCGTCCAAAAACCATTCGCTATGCTTGCAATCCGAGTTTTTGCACAAGTAATGAGCAGGCAGCGGATTAACCTCTGAAATACCCAGGAATGTGGCAACGACCGAGGAACCAACCGATCCCCGTGAGCCGACCAAATATCCATCTGCGTTCGATTTCTTAACAAGCTTCTCCGAGATCAAGTAGTTGGCAGAAAACTTAAATTTGATAATAGGAATAAGTTCTTTCTCCAGCCTGTCGATAACAACCTGAGGAAGATCTTCCCCATACATCGACTTCGCTGTGTCATAACAAGTGTTGCGAATTTCCTCGTCGGCACCCTCAATAATTGGAGCAAATAGTCCAGTAGGGAACATATCATACGGCTCAAATCGATCAGCAAGCTCAACTGTATTCGTAATGACGACCTCACGAGCTCTTGCTTCCCCTAAAAATGCAAATTCCTCCAGCATTTCTTCCGTTGTACGGAAGTGAGCATCTGGTTTGCGTATACTCTTAAGCGGGCTAAAACCAGTGATCCCATGAATCGTTATGTCACGATACATTTTGTCGCGCGGATTCAAGTAATGAACGTTTCCTGTAGCAATAACCGGCTTGCCCAGCTCATCCCCGATTTGGCAAATCCGGCGATGCGCCTGCTCAATTTCCGCACGGCTGCCTACTAGCCCCTTCTCAACTAAGTGCATGTAGAAATCAATCGGCTGGATTTCAAGGACATCATAGAAACGTGCAACCTCCAGCGCTTCTTCGTACGATTTATTTAGAACCGTTTCGAAAAATTCACCTTTCTCGCAACCAGAAATAACGAGCAAGCCTTCACGGTGTGCAACAAGCTTCGTTTTTGGAATTGTTGCTACCCGTTTGAAATGCTCTGTATGCGAGATGGAAATAAGCTTGAATAAATTTTTCTTCCCAACAGCATTAAGTGCATAAATATTGCTGTGGAAAGGCCGAGAATTAGATAAATCAATGCCCACATAGTCATTTAACTGATGTAGATTCGTAATATTTCGCTCAGCTGCATCTGCAATCAAGCCATACAAAACGCCGCCAAGAGCAAGGGAATCGTCTACAGCGCGGTGATGGTTGTCGAGACTAACCTTATATTTATCTGCTAACGTATTCAAACGATGATTTTTGAGCGTTGGAAAAATAAATCGAGCGAGCTCCAGCGTATCGAGCACTGGATTTTTCACTTCCGGCATGCCGAAAGCTTTGCAGTTGGCTTGAATAAAGCCAATATCAAATCTTGCATTGTGGGCGACAAGAACATCATCACCAATGAATTCAATAAATTCTCTAAGCTTAGGCTCAATATCCGGCTGCCCTTTTACCATATCATCATTGATGTTAGTCAACTGCGTAATGTGGTAAGGAATTTTTTCATGCGGATCAATAAGGGTAGAGAAACGATCAATCTCTTTGCCATCACGCATTTTAACGCCGGCAAGCTCGATAATTTTGTTATTAATAACAGAAAGGCCCGTTGTCTCTATATCGAAAACAATATAAGTTGCCGTCGCAAGTGGCTCAGGCCTTGATTCCAGCACCATTGGCACTGCGTCGTTCACGATGTTCGCTTCAACACCAAAAAGAACTTTTATGCCGTGTTTTTTGGCTGACTTATTCGCATCCGGATAACATTGAACATTGCTATGGTCCGTTACTGCAATCGCCTTATGTCCCCATTTGGCAGCCGTCTTTACATAGACATCTACCGGAGTTACCGCATCCATAGCGCTCATGGTTGTATGGAGATGAAATTCGACGCGCTTTTCTTCCGCTTTATCCATACGCTCAGCAGGTGTTCTGACCTCATGCAAATCATTCGGCATCATCACAAGCTCCGGTTCTTGCATGAAGCGATCATATTCTATGCGGCCGCGAGCTTTTACCCACTTGCCATTGGCAAGCTGGTTCAATATTTTTACATCGTCCTTCGTCTTCGCAAACATCTTCATCGCGATAGAATCGGAGAAGTCAGTCACGTTGAACGTAAACAATGTGCTTCCGTTACGAAGCTCTTTCACTTCGAGGCCGAATACAGCGCCTTGTACTGTAATTTTTTTCTCTTCTTCGATGATATTCATCAATGGAACCGGCTCTTCCCGAATATCATAACCAACCGCTAGCTTGATTTCACTCTCATCGACGAGCTCAGACTCGGATTGCGCGCTCGCCATCAGCTCCTGCACATATTCCCGTTCTTCCTGCACCATCCGAAGGGAGAATTCATCCAAGATTTCTTGCCTGGATTCGCTGACGATCATTTTCACTTTGCATGCGCGCTGGAAATTTTCATTAAAGAAACGAATAATTTCATCATCTAATCGTTTCTTCCGAGCGAGATCCAATCCCGTATTGTCTAGAAGAGATAGAGTTAGTAAGTCTCCTTCAACCGTGATCGAAGATTTCTGCAGCCATCCATTTACGGAAGCGATCTCGCGCTGTGCCCACTCCATGAACAAACCCCAGTATTGCAGCACAATGGATTCAGTCTCTACAACAGGATCATAAATCAGCAAGAAACTGACTGCAGCGATAGACTCAAACTTCATTCTAGCCGCCTGGCATAGCCCATTATAGGCCTGTAAAGGCACCATGGACGTTTTGCGGATGCAAAACGTCCATTCTTGATTGCTGTTGCTAACGATAACTTGATCTATATATCCATCTTGAAAATAGGTTTGTATAAGTTCTTGCGGCAGCTGAATATGCTGTAAAAGCATTTCAAAACTCTGCCGTTTTTTTGCGGTTTGGCTCATAAAATACCACTCCTTAAGATCCGAACCGAACTAGCTTCAGTCCTTAATAAGCTCTTGCAAATACAACAGTATGTTTGGATGGATCTCCACATACGAGACATGTTTCTTTGTGCGATTCAGGGGCAAATGGAATATTCCGGCTTGTCGCTCCAGTTTCTTCTTTGACCTGCTTCTCGCAAGCAGCAGAGCCGCACCAGCCAGCTTCTACGAAGCCGCGCTGTTCTTCCAAAAAGCTTTTCATTTCATCAAGCGTTTCAACCGAACGAGAGTTGTCAATACGGAACTGCTTCGCACGATTAAACATTTCTTGATGCGTTTCTTCAAGCATAGCTTCAATTTCTGCTAGAAGATTAGCTTGCTGTACAATACGCTTCTCTCCAGTAACTCTGGAAACAAGCACAACTTGTCCATTTTCCATATCACGCGGTCCAAGCTCAAGGCGTAGTGGAACACCGCGCATCTCATATTCGTTAAACTTCCAGCCTGGGCTCACGTCAGCACGATCGTCCACGCGTACGCGAATACCGGCTTTCTTAAGCTCTGCATAAAGCTCATCCACACGGCCAACAACCTGCTCGCGCATTTTTGCAGGGCCAATTGGAATCATAACCACTTGTGTTGGAGCAACTTTAGGAGGCAGCACCAGACCACGATCATCGCCATGAACCATAATAAGGGCGCCGATTAGTCTTGTGCTCACGCCCCAAGAAGTTGTATGAGCGAATTGCAATGTATTCTCACGATCAAGGAATTTAATATCAAAAGCAACTGCAAACTTCGTACCCAAATAATGCGATGTTCCGGCTTGAACAGCCTTCCCGTCCTTCATCATCGCTTCGATCGAATACGTATCAACCGCACCAGCGAACCGCTCAGAAGGCGTTTTTTCACCTTTAATTACAGGGATAGCAAGGAATTCTTCAACGAACTGCGTGTAAACATCAAGCATCTGCATCGTCTCTTGACGCGCTTCCTCTTCTGTTTCATGCGCAGTATGGCCTTCTTGCCACAAAAACTCACTCGTACGAAGGAATGGCATTGTGCGCTTCTCCCAGCGAACGACGTTTGCCCATTGGTTAATGAGCAGCGGAAGATCGCGGTACGATTGAATCCATTTGGAATACATGTGTCCAAACATCGTTTCCGATGTTGGACGAATTGCAAGGCGTTCTTCGAGCTTCTCGCCAGCTGCTTCAGTTACCCAAGGCAGTTCGGGATTAAAACCTTCAACATGCTCTTTTTCTTTCTGGAAAAAGCTCTCTGGAATAAAGAGCGGGAAATACGCATTGCGATGTCCCGTCTCCTTAAAGCGGCGATCCAGATCACGCTGAATATTTTCCCAAAGCTCATAGCCCTCAGGACGGAACACAATACAGCCTCTTACAGGCGAATAATCCATAAGCTCGGCTTTTTTAATAACATCAATATACCATCTGGAGAAATCCTCGCTTTGAGGCGTGATTTCTGTAACAAACTGTTTATCCTTAGACATAAGCGACTATTTACTCCCCTTTTACCAATCGTAAAATATCATTATAAGTTACTACGAGCATTAATAACATGATGAGCGCGAAACCGACAAAATGTACCATGCTCTCACGGTTCGGATCAATCGGCCGGCGTCTAATCGCTTCAATTCCGAGGAATATGAGGCGGCTTCCATCAAGGGCAGGAATCGGCAGCAAATTAAATATTCCTAAATACAAGCTTAGCAGTGCTGTCCATGATGTTAACTGAGCAATGCCTTGCTGAGCAATCTGGCTTGTTACTTCTGCTGTTCGCACAGGTCCGCCAAGATCATCAAGCTTGAACTCTCCGAAAATAAGCTTCTTGAAGCCTTCAAAAATGCTTACTGTCATGTTTTTCATGAGCTTGCCTGCGCCTGTGAACGTTTCAGAGAAAGTAGCCGGACGTGTTGGCAATGCGGCACTGATCCCAACCTTGCCTACACCCTCTTTATTCGGTTCAGGTGTTATAACAACTTGCTGAGCTTTGCCGTCACGAATAATATCCATTTTAACAGGAACATTCGGTGATTTACCGATAATCGCGATCATTTTATCAAAATCAGCTCCGATTTTGATGCCGTTGACTGCATCGATGACATCGCCCTTTTTCAAATCTACTTTATCAGCTGGCATGCCTTCTGATATTTCATTAACAAGCAGCTTATCAGGCGACTCAACAGGAACACCTGCTAACTGAATGTAGGTAGCAAACAATACAAATGCAAGCACAAAGTTCATCATAGGGCCAGCAAAAATAGCAAGTGCACGCTGCGCTACTGTTTTGCTGCCAAATTGTCTGTCGAGCGGCGCGATTTGTGTTTCTTTGCCTTTTGTGATCATCAAAGCAGTAGGGTGTACCGAGAAAATCTCGTTTTCCCCTTCTACGTCAAGTGTAACAGATAGCTTGCGCTCAAGATCGATCGCCACGATTTCTCCGCGAATAACACCGCTGCGGTCATCAAGACGATCCAAATAAAGTCTAGTCACTTTATTGTCTTTCAGACGAACCGCGATCGTTTGACCGGGCTGGACATCAACAATTTCTGGATCTTCTCCCGCCATTCGAACGAAACCGCCGGCAGGTATTAATCGAAGCGTATATCTCGTCTCGCCACGTTTTACCGAAAAAAGCTTCGGCCCGAAGCCAATTGCGAATTCTCGCACCAATATGCCTGCGCGTTTTGCGAAATAGTAATGACCCCATTCATGGATCGTTACGATCACGAAAAAAACGAGTATGGTCAAGAAAACAACTTGAATCATGTGCATTAAGCTGAAGCCTCCTGTTCGTTACGGCCTGTACATAGATTATCATTATTCTCCCGTCCGATACAAGAGAACCGGAATTTAACCGATATTATACGGATTGGGCCAGCTGTCTTGCCCAAGCGTCCACTTCTGAGATCATCTGCAAATCATTGATATCAGCTGCTTCGTGCTTGCCAACGACCGTTTCCAATATCCGTTCAATGTCAAGAAACGTAATTTCACCCTTCAAAAACCGTGCCACCGCAACCTCGTTTGCAGCATTGTATACTGCAGGAGCTGATTGACCTAGCTTCCCGCACTCGAATGCCAGCCTTAGACATGGATATCTTTCAAAATCCATCTCGCGAAAATGCAGCTTTCCGATTTGTGCCAGGTTCAGCCTGCTTGTCGGGGTTACATTCCGTTCCGGATATGACAACGCATATTGAATCGGTACTCGCATATCCGGCATTCCAAGCTGCGCGATTATGCTGTGATCGGTAAACTCCACATAAGAATGAATGATGCTCTCCGGATGAATAATGACACCTATTTGATCGTATGTAACATCGAACAGCCATCTTGCCTCAATAACTTCTAGCCCTTTATTAACCATAGTCGCTGAATCAATCGTAATTTTTGCGCCCATCGACCAATTGGGATGATTTAGCGCTTCAGCTACTGTTACACCCTCAAGCTGTTCTCTTGTGCGATCACGAAAGGAGCCGCCGGAGGCTGTTAATGTAATTTGATTGATAGATTTGCGATCTTCGCCGTTTAAGCATTGAAAAATCGCCGAATGTTCACTGTCTATCGGCAAAATCGATACTCCGCGCTGTTTCGCACGTTCCATTACGATATGACCAGCCGTTACGAGTGTCTCTTTATTCGCCAAACCGATCATTTTCCCCGCATCAATCGCCGCCAATGTTGCCGGCAGCCCTCTGCTTCCCATAATTGCTGTCACAACGACATCAGCGTCCGTCCCAGCGGCTACTTCAACAAGTCCTTCTTCGCCATAGACAACCTTTGTTCCAGGCGGCATATGGGGACGAGCGGCTTCTGCGTCTGCTTTGGAAGCCAAGCTAACGAGCGAAGGTTTAAATTGTTTGGCTTGCTCTATAATCAAATCGACATTCGCACCAGCGGACAAGGCAACAACCTGATAACGATCAGGATCATGGGCAATAACGTCCAGCGTCTGTGTTCCGACTGAACCTGTCGAACCTAATATACTTATTTTTTTCACACAAAATCCTCCTGACTTATACAGGCAGCAGCCCAGTAAGCACTAACAGCGGAAATACGATTAGCCAGCTATCGCATCGGTCGAGCACTCCGCCATGTCCTGGCAGAAGCGTACCTGTATCCTTTATATCTCTCACGCGTTTATAAGCAGATTGAATCAAATCCCCAAACTGTCCAGCTACAGCGGCAATTAAACCGATTAGCAAAGCCTTTGGCAAATCAATAAAATCGGGCATCGTGAGTGCGAATACTGCCGATACGATTAAGGATAACAATACGCCGCCTAAGGCGCCTTCGATCGTTTTGTTCGGGCTGATTGATGGCCATAGCTTCGTTTTCCCAATGGCTCGTCCAGTAAAATAAGCACCGATATCCGAAGCCCAAATACAGCCAAAGGACAAAAACGTCCACAATAGGCCATGCTCCTCAATTTGACGAGCTTCGCCCATTGCTGAAAAGCCGTAACCTACATATAAAGCGCCTAGCAACATAAGTGCGGCGCCATCAATTGTCGTTTTATTTTTGGTAATCACGGTTAGGGCAAGCAGCAAGAAGGCCAGCATCCAAACAATAGTCAGGAAAGATGGAATAACAATTCCCCAATCAGACCATGGAAGCACAAACAGTAGCACACCCGCATATCCGAGCAAAGTTGACGGATGCGACCATGCTACACCATTCATTCGCGCATATTCAGTAAAACCAATAATAGCTAGCAATACGAGGAGAGTTGTATATAACCATCCGCCTGCTATTGTTAAACCTATGAAGCCTGCACCTGCTACAATTCCAGTAATCAATCGTTGTCTCAATGAAAAGTCACACTCCGTCGCTTGAAGCTACAATCCACCATATCGACGCGCGCGGCGCTGAAACTCCAAAATCGCTTCTTGAAAATGCGCTTCCGTAAATTCAGGCCAATACACATCCGTAAACCACAATTCACTATAAGCAAGCTGCCACATCATAAAATTACTTAATCGCAATTCACCGCTTGTACGAATGAGCAAATCTGGATCGGGCAATCCACTTGTAAGCAAACGATCGGCCATTACTTTATCATCGATATCATCGATTGCAAGATTTCCTTGCTGAACCTCAGATGCGATGCTTTTCACAGCTTCAAGCATTTCCTTACGGCTTCCATAGTTTAAGGCAAAGTTTAGAACTAGCCCTGTATTGTTAGCGGTCTTTATAATGGCTTCTTCAACTGCACTGATCGTAAATGAAGGCAAATCCTCTTTATGTCCCATCATGCGAACCTGCACGTTGTTGGCTATCAATTCTTCTAATTCAATTTCAAGAAATTGCTGCGGAAGCTTCATAAGAAAATCCACTTCAGCTTTAGGTCTCTTCCAGTTTTCCGTTGAAAACGCATATAACGTCAAATATTTGACGCCTAACCGATCCGCTGCAATGGTAATACGTTTGACCGCTTTCATGCCGGAATGATGACCAGCCATACGTGGCAATCCACGATCTTTAGCCCAACGGCCGTTCCCATCCATTATAATTGCAACATGCTCAGGCACATTTTCTGAGGCCACAGAATCAGTCGGCTGTAAGGACGATTTGCCTAATTTGGCCCAAAGTCGCTCGATCATCTTACTTCCTCCCAACCGAAATCAAAACCAAACCCCACCTATCGGAGGGGCCCAGAGATTATTATACTTCCATAATTTCTTTTTCTTTGGCAACAAGCACTTTATCTACTTCAGCAATAAATTTATCAGTTGCCTTCTGAATATCCTCTTGGTGACCACGTGATTCATCTTCAGAAATTGTTGTTTTCTCAAGTTTTTTCACGCTGTCGTTAGCATCCCGACGAATATTGCGAATAGCTACCTTTGCTTCTTCGCCAAGCTTTTTCGAAGTTTTCACAAGCTCTGCCCGGCGCTCTTCTGTAAGCGGTGGGATAGAAAGACGAATCGATGCACCGTCATTGGAAGGTGTCAGTCCAAGATCCGATTTCATAATCGCTTTCTCGATTGCCGACATGGACGATTTGTCCCATGGTTGAATGAACAACGTACGAGAGTCTGGCGTACTGATGTTAGCAAGCTGATTGACAGGCGTCATTGCGCCGTAGTATTCCACTTGAATACGGTCAAGCAAAGATGAATTAGCTTTACCAGCGCGCAAAGACGATAAATCACGTTTTAGCGCGGAAATTGCTTTATCCATGCGTTCTTCTGCGTTTTTTTTCAGCTCTTGTGGCATTATTTCGCACTTCCTCTCACTATCGTTCCGATTTTCTCACCCAGCACGACGCGTTTAATATTCCCTTTCTCTGTAATCGCAAATACGATAAGAGGAATATTATTATCCATGCAAAGTGAAGCTGCGGTTGAATCCATTACGCCTAGATTACGGTTAAGCATGTCGAGGTATGTAAGCTCCTCAAATTTCTCAGCTGTGCTATCTTTAAATGGATCAGCAGAATATACGCCATCCACTTTGTTTTTCGCCATTAATATTACTTCTGCTTCGATCTCAGCTGCGCGAAGCGCTGCTGTTGTATCTGTTGAGAAAAATGGATTACCAGTTCCTGCAGCAAAGATTACGACGCGTCCTTTTTCCAAATGACGGATAGCACGACGTCTGATGTACGGTTCAGCGATTTGTTGCATCGCGATCGATGTTTGTACGCGAGTAGGTACATCGATTTGTTCCAGTGCATCTTGAAGCGCAAGTGAATTCATAAGAGTAGCCAGCATTCCCATGTAATCAGCTGTTGCACGGTCTATGCCTTTTGCAGAACCTGCAATTCCACGCCAAATGTTGCCGCCTCCGACAACGATGGCCACTTCTATGCCAAGTGCTACGACTTCCTTCACCTGATCAGCAATTGAAGATATGACCGTCGCTTCAATGCCATAACCTTCCTGACCAGACAATGATTCACCGCTTACTTTCAAAACGATACGTTTATACACAGGATGCTCCAACGTTAATACCTCCATCATGCACCTCAGTAAATGAGGTCCTTCAAATATGTTCTAATCATACAAGCAGGCGGGGCGGACGCCCCGCCCCGCCTGTGCGTTCGGATTAATGTTTAACTTGAGCCATAACTTCTTCAACGAAATTGTCAACTTTTTTCTCTAGACCTTCACCAAGCTCATAACGAACGAAGCGACGGATGGAAATGTTTTCACCAATTTTGCTGATTTTTTCATTAAGCAATACGGAGATTGTTTTGTCTGGGTCTTTAATGAACGATTGCTCAAGAAGACAGAACTCTTCGTAGTATTTCGAGATACGGCCTTCAACCATTTTTTCAACGATTTTTTCAGGCTTGCCTTCGTTAAGTGCTTGAGCTTTCAAAATTTCGCGCTCTTTTTCAAGCTCTTCAGAAGAAACCTCGTCACGGCTAACGAATTTAGGGTTAGCTGCAGCGATTTGCATAGCTACGTCTCTTGCAAACTCACGGAATTGATCCGTTTTTGCAACGAAATCCGTTTCACAGTTTACTTCAACGATAACGCCGATACGGCCGCCTGCATGAATATACGATTCAACTACGCCTTCGGTTGCAATACGACCAGCTTTATTTGCTGCTGCCGCCAAACCTTTTTCACGAAGTACTGCAATTGCTTTTTCAACGTCATTGTTTGTTTCGTCCAAAGCTTTCTTGCAATCAAGCATTCCAGCTCCAGTTCTTTCACGAAGCTCTTTTACCGCGCTAGCACTAACTGCCATTGTAAGCCCTCCTATAGGTTTCACGAAGTCTATGTAGCTTCGAGAATCATTAATTGTTTTTTTTAGTGATTTACATTCAAAAAAAGGGCAGTGAGAGGTTTATCACCATCTGACCACCCTTTGTTGACTAATTAAAGCCTTTAAATTAAGCCGTTGTTTGTTCGCCTTGGTTAGCTTCAACGATTGCATCAGCCATTTTCGAAGTCAACAACTTAACGGCACGAATTGCATCATCGTTACCTGGGATTACGTAGTCAATTTCGTCTGGATCACAGTTCGTATCAACGATACCAACGATTGGGATACCAAGTTTGCGAGCTTCTGCAACAGCAATACGCTCTTTGCGTGGGTCGATAATGAACAACGCGCTTGGCAAACCTTTCATTCCTTTAATACCGCCAAGGAATTTTTCCAAACGGTCTTTTTCTTTGTTAAGGATGATAACTTCTTTCTTAGGTAGAACCTCGAAAGTGCCGTCTTCAGCCCATTTTTCAAGTTGTTTCAAACGATCAATACGTTTTTGAATCGTTTGGAAGTTAGTCAAAGTACCGCCCAACCAACGTTGGTTGATGTAGAAGTTGCCGCAACGCTCTGCTTCTTCTTTAACGGAATCTTGAGCTTGTTTTTTCGTACCTACGAACAGCATAGTGCCGCCGTCTGCAGCGATCGATTTAACAAAGTTGTACGCTTCGTCAACTTTTTTCACCGTTTTTTGCAAATCAATAATGTAAATCCCGTTTCTTTCTGTGAAGATATAACGATCCATCTTCGGGTTCCAACGACGAGTCTGATGACCGAAGTGTACCCCAGCTTCTAGTAGCTGTTTCATGGAAATAACCGCCATTTCTCCAACACCTCCTATAATGGTTTTTTTTAGTGCTCCTCCGCTAGTCGCATCTTTCGCCAAAACTTCCGCCGGGCGGAAGCACCGTTTGACAAAATTGACCTGCGTGCGTTTTTAACACCGTGAATTAATATACCATAAATACACATCGCATGCAACAATCGTTTCAGAAAAGATAGGATAGCTATTTTTTGTTGGCAGTTAGAAGATTTACTTCTGAAGATGTTAAAGGCTCGCCGGTTACGATCCGAATGGCTTCTTCAACCGTTATCTCCTCATGAAACAAAAAATAACCGGTGCGAACCAGCTTCTTTGACTTTTTCATTTTTGATACAAAAGCGGTTTTATCTTTAATAATATTATTCGAAGCAAGCAGCTCTGCTGTATTCGTCAGACTAGAGCCTGCTTTAATTCTTATAACATGCTTGATCTCAGACTGTTCCTGAACAGGGACTGTCGTAGCCGTAGGCGCAGCTTTATCAGTCTTCGCCTCGCTTGTCTGCTCCTTAGCTTTGTCAGAATCAGCAGAAGGCTTAGTCTCCTGTCCCCCTGTGTTGTCCTTATTAAGCTGTTGCGAGTCTTGATTTGCCTTTAACAAAGCATCAACTTCTAGTTGAGTGTAAAGCTTCTCATCTGACTCTTTTCCTAAGTTACTTAGCCTTTGCCTGCTTTGCTCTCCTGAGAGCATTAGCTGGAACAACAAAGCGCCAATGATGATACCTGCACCTAATCCCATAAGAAATACCCGACTTTTAAGCATGGACAGAATCCTCCTGCTTAGCAAGCTGTATAATAAGCTGTACCTCACCTTTGTTCATACCAAGCTTTTTGGATATCGCTTCAATCGATTTCCCTTGCTCATAAAGTGTAAACAGCTCTTTATATCTGTCCTGGATAGTGTTCATCCGAACTGTCTCTTCTATAATATGTTCAACAACAGGCGCATCTTTAACAAGTTGTTCATTCGAATTTAATGAGACCGCTGACAATGGGGTTTCCACTGGACGAATGTAGGCCGTGGACTCGGACATTTTCTTTTGCAACTGCTCTGTGAGCTGTTCGCATTTCCGCTCCAATTCTACAATACGCTGCTCCTTGCGATCCGCATCTAATTTCGATTCTTGCTGAGCAGTTCTAACGAGGAGTACGAGATCCTCATTATCCTTCTCCATGTTCTCCATAAACTGCTCCAGCGCGGTTTCCATGTTTTGCATCGATTGTGACGGTAGAGCTGTATCCTGCTTCTTACGAGGCATTACAAAGGCACCGACAATAACAACCGCTCCTAGTAATACGATATATTGCAAGTATGGCTGCATCGTTCATAGCCTGCCTTTCATATGATGCCTTCTTTTTATAACTTAATATCAAGCCTATGGCCTTTGTACGGATGTGTAGGAGCCGCCTCCTGTTCATCAACATCCGAGGATAACTGTGTACGCTTACGTTTTGCCTGCTGATAAGCGTTACCTTGCTGACCTTCTTGATCACTGCGAATATGAAGTCCGTTTGATTGCTCGATCGCTGTGTTTTTCCCTCTTAGAAGCTCTGTTTGTTTGGCAGACTGATTGGCCAACGTATTCTGATCAGCTATAGGTTTATGCATCGCTTGTCCATGCATGCCGCTGAATTCTTGCGTTCGTGGTACAGACATTTGCAAATCAATGGATTTGAACGTCATATCTGCTCACCCCTTTGCGCCATTCATCAATTTCAAGCGTTATTTGGTATAAGGAACTAAGACGATATCCCCTTCGGAATAACGGAAGGTCACCCGCTGCGCTGAATCCTTCACAAACTTTGTGTACCTGCCAATTACAATTTTTGTTCCGCCAAATACAATATTGCTGACATCGATCTTCGATCGATCTGTGTTCTCCAGCGTTTTCTCTATCTCAAGAATACGGCTTCTCGTCTCATCATTCTCAAGCACGGTCTGACGTTTTGTGGCGGTCAGCTTAACGCGCAATGCCAGCTTCTCAGGAGTTAATTTCCCTGTCACAGCTAATTGATCCAAAATAACAAGCGCTTTATCCGTTTTATCTAAATTATCCATGTTCTGCCTTAATCTCGTTCTTAGCTCGAGCAGCTCCGAACGATATTCAGGGTTTACGCCTACTTCAATGGTTGTGGCTGTGGACATCGAGTTGCCAATCGTTCGCGCGCTGACAAGGTCACCTGCTTGTACAAGTCCGCCTACGATCAATCCTTTAGCGCCAGAGCACACAACATTTTTTCCGGCTTTTACATGCGAATGCATGATGCTCTGAGATACCAGCACCTCTTCGCCCGCGATAACATTGCCTTCTTGTATAAATGAGCTCCGGACGTTTCGTCCAGCTTTTACAAAACCTTTGTTGCTTCCCAATATTCCGCCTGTAATTTCAACAGAGCCTTCTGATTCGATTTCTGCCCCTTCAACTCCGCCAATAACTCGGATATCGCCCGAAGCTTTAACCCTGAATCCGCTTAGAACATTGCCTCTGATGACTACTGTACCAACAAAATCAATATTGCCGACACTATAATCCACATCACCGTTTACTTCGTAAACAGGAAACACATTAATTTTTTCTTTTTCAGTAAGCGAAATCAAGCCGTCAATTGCCGAATACATAGCCGTCTGCTCGTTGTTTAAAACGACATTTTTGCCTACTTTAAATCTAACGTGCTTGCCGAGCCTAGGAGCAATTTCTTCTCCCGTTACCGTCCTGCCAACAGGACCTGCAGTAGGCTCGAATCGCTCAGCAATCAATTGTCCACGCTTGACATTTTTTAGCTGAACAACTTCTTTAAAGTCAACCTTCCCATCCTCGAGCTCCGTTGGGGCGTTCACATTTTTATCCATATCATAAACTAGCTTCACATATCCGTCTTTACCAGGTGTAGGAGACTGCCCTTGCGCAACAAGTGTTTGTTCTTTGAAATATGCGAGAGGATTAGTGCCAATCTGACTCAGAACTTCTTTACGAAGGCCAAAAACGATCCCCTTGCTATGCAAGAATCGTTCTAGCTCATCGCCGTTACATTCGAATTCGTCCGAAATCCTGCTAAAGGTTAAAAATGCAGACAAATTATCGGCAGATGTCTGTATGCGTAGGTATGATTCTAATTGAAGATTTTCCACGTAGCTCCCCCCTTTTAATGTTGCATGAGTTGATCTTTATGCTTAGCCAAAGCTCCTCGCAGCCTCAAAATCGCTTTAGAATGGAGCTGGGATATTCTCGACGGTGATAGTGACATTACTTCAGCAATTTCACTTAATGATAATTCCTCATAATAGAAGAGAGAAACGACTGTTCGTTCCTTTTCCGTAAGTCTTTCAATCCCTTTAACCAATGATTCTTTCAAATAAAACTCATGAACCTTATGATCCGGGTTTTTCGCTTTATCGTCCACTAGCAAAGACATTCTTGTCTCCGATTCCTCTTCACGAATCGGGTCCTCCAATGAACAGACCGTTGTTACCGCAATATCTTGAAGCATATTAATGAATTCTTTCTCCGTTACATCAAGATAGCGGCTAATTTCTGCATCTGTCACAGAACGCAAGTACTGCTGCTCTAAATGCTGATATGCCTCTTCTACTCGTTTAGCCTTCTCTCGCACAGAACGCGGGACCCAGTCACCTTGTCGTAAGCCATCTATAATAGCACCACGAATACGCCATGACGCATACGTTTCAAACTGCAAGCCGCGGCCGTAATCAAATTTTTCAATTGCATCAATAAGACCCATTACGCCATTGCTTGCAAGGTCATCTCTAATGACGTTTTTTGGGAGTCCAATGGCCATTCGATTCGTTACATAATCAACCAGCGGCAAATATTGTTCAATCAACGTTTTTTTCGCTTCCAAATCGCCTTGTTCTCTCCAGGCTTGCCACATCTGCAAGTTTGTCAAATGAGGGGTCTTCTGCTCAATCATCGACTCACTCTCCTGTCAGGTGACGAATGGCTTTAACCAATTCTTCAGGCTGTGTATTTTTTGTATTTAACAATTGCGGAGGATTTAACGGACGAAAATCGCTTGCATCATCTTTCTGAGTTTCGATTGGCTGCTTGCCGGCACCATCTTTAATCTGTGATTTCAACAATTGATTGATATCTTCTGACTCATCAGGTGTTTGTATATCTAGTTGACTGCCTTTTCCTTCTTCATCTTCAATTTCCGAGCCTATTAGTGCTGGCGGTTGAAGGATGTATGCCAATATTGCCCGTACTCCATACGCAAGAACAAAAAAAGCGATGAAAGCATACATACTTCTAAGCAGCATAACAGTAATCGGATTGTTACCGATTGAGAAAGCTACCGTAAGCACGGTGCCGAAAATTCCAAATACGACATTCCATCGCCATGTTCCGAACATTTTAAATCTCCTTTGTTCCAAATTGCACACTTCTTATAGAAAGCATTCCGCTAGTACTGTCAAACTCTATCGTTCTACCAAAATTTCCGCCCGTATCTTGAGAGATAATCGGAATTTTGAATCTTCTAAGCATTTCTGTACAGGATTCAACATTGCGCGGGCCAATTCTTAGCGAATCACTGTGTCCAGACATAGCAAACATTTGAGCTCCACCAGCCATCTTAGCTTTCATGCGTTCAATGTATGCACCTGCTGCTATCATCCGATCAAGCAGCTCGGGTATGGCGGTATCTGCATATTTAGCTAGATTCATTTTGGTCTCACGGGCAATGTCTGAAGATGGCAGCATGACATGTGCCATACCGGCTATTTTTCGCGTTGGATCATACAAGGTAAGTCCAACACATGAACCTAAGCCGGTCGTTTTGAGTATCGCCCCATCCGTTGCAATATTTAAATCTGCCATGCCGACTTTGACCAAATTTTGTTGTATCATTCGCTAACGACTCCCAAAGCCCTAAAAATTTTCTCAAACGACTCTGGATCTGGAATGAGGAAAAAATGTCCTTCAAGCGACTGACAATCCTCCAAAAAGGTCGTTTCAATAAGTAGGGCCGAGTCCCCCATCTCTCCGTATTGCATTAAACCGTAGCTAAGCACGGCACCTGCCATATCTACTGCTATAGCGGGTACGGAGGGGGCCATTGCTAAATGAGTGAAATCAGCTAATGAAGATAAATAAGAGCCTGCTAAAATATTGCCAATCTCACAAAGAGCAGACAGCTCCATTTCTGAATAACCGTCCTGCTCTTCAATATTTAAGGAAAGCAGCTGACGCAACAATCGCCTTGCCGAATCTTCTTCAATGATAAAAAACATGTTGCCGGGAGCTTCTCCTTCCACTCGAAGAAAAACAGCAATGACGATTTTTTCGGAACCGCCAACACGCTCTGCAACTTCTTCAAATGGAAGCAAACTTACCTTCGGCACCGCCATATCAACTGGCTTATCTAACAAACGGGATAATGCAGTAGCAGCATTGCCTGCTCCAATATTGCCGACTTCTTTCAATACATCTAATTCAAATGCTTCAAAGCGGCTAAAAAGGTTCACAAGTTATTCCTCAAGCTGCTCAAGTTGAATAATTTCATTCTTGTTGAGCACTTCGGACAAGTTCAGCATGATGAGAAGTCGACCTTCACCAAGCTTTGCAATGCCTCTTAAGTATTTAGCTTTAATGCCTCCAACAATTTCGGGCGGCAAATCAATCGTATCTGTATCAATGTCGATGACATCATTGGCTGAGTCTACGATGAATCCAACTTCGATGTCAGCTACTGAAACAACAATAATTCTTGAGTTTTCTGTAGTTGCCGTTTCCGTTAGATTAAATCTGCCTCTTAGGTCAATGACAGGAACGACCACACCGCGAAGGTTAATAACCCCTTTAATAAAAGTAGCTGTTTTCGGAACGCGTGTAATTGGAGACAATCTTTCAATCGTACGGACCTTATCTACTTCAATTCCATACTCTTCGCTGCCTAGTGCAAACACGATAACCTTTAATTCTTCTCCCATCGTAAAAACCTCCCTATTTGATAAGTGCATTCGGATCGATAATCAATGCGACATAACCATCGCCAAGTATCGTTGCGCCGGAAATTGCTTTAATATTCGTTAAATATTTGCCCAGCGTTTTTAGCACGATTTCACTTTGACCAATAAATTCATCGACCATTACAGCTGCCCACTTCTCGCCTTTTCGAACGACTACAATTTCCGTTTCAAGCTCGTCATTCTCATTAAAATCAGGAGAGTCAAGCACTTTGCTTAGCGATACTAGAGGTATGATGGTATTTCTGAACTCTATCATTTTGTTGCCATGCACTTGAAGAATTTGTTCTTTGCGGATAATGCCTGTCTCAACGATCGAAGACAATGGGATAGCATATTTCTCCGACCCCAGCTTGATCAGCATTGCGGAAATAATGGATAGCGTAAGCGGCAATTGAACAGAAAATTTCGTTCCTCTACCAAATGCAGAATCTATCGTTACGTTTCCGCCTAGAGAAGTAATTTTTGAACGAACGACGTCTAGACCAACACCGCGTCCGGATATGTCCGAAATTTTATCTGCGGTACTGAAGCCAGCCGCAAAAATAAGCATATTAATTTCATCCGGCGTCAGCAGTTTTGCTTCGTCAGCCGTGACGACGCCATTTTTAATGGCTGTTTTTAGCACTCGTTCATGGTGTATACCGCGGCCATCCTCTTCCACTTCAATGAAGACATGATTTCCGCTATGGAACGCGCGCAAGAAAATCGTACCGGTTTCTGGCTTGCCTGCTGCAATTCTCTCTTCCACCGTTTCGATTCCATGATCAACCGAGTTGCGCAATAGATGAACAAGCGGATCTCCAATTTCGTCGATAACCGTACGGTCAAGTTCCGTATCGGCTCCAGTAATAACAAGATCGATTTTTTTGTCTAGCGATTTAGCTAAATCTCTAATCATACGAGGGAAACGATTGAATACCGAATCCACAGGTACCATGCGAAGCTTAAGTACAATACTTTGAAGATCAGAACTTACGCGTGCCATATGTTCCACAGTTTCAGTCAAATCACTGCGTTTGATTTCACTAGAAAGCTGTTCCAGCCTAACACGGTCAATAAGCAATTCGCTAAACAAGTTCATGAGCGTATCGAGCCTCTCAATGTCTACACGAATCGTCTTCGACACATTAGCTGGTGTGCTGGCAGCAGGTGCCGATCGAGCTTGTCCTTTTGCTGCTTCAACAGATGTAACTGCTGTTTCGGTTTGCGGCGCAGCCGTTTCAGCAACTTCGACAACCTCTACTGCCGCAGCTGCGTTAGATTGGCCAAGCACGGCTAATGACTCTGCATCCAAAGAAGTTACAACAGCGGATTCAATTTCTGAAATATTAAGCAGCTGCGCTTGAAGATCTTCCTGCTGCAAGCGTGAAATCGTAAATACCGTAAAAGTGAAATTGAATTTTTCTTGTTCAATGTCTTGAACAGATGGATCTGATTTAATAACTTCACCATTGCGCTCTAGCAAATCAAATACCATATAAGCACGAACGGCTTTTAGCAAGCAATTATCGCGAATAGCGATTTGAATATGAAAAACATTATGTCCTGTTTCTATCGATTGAAGCAAAATCGAAGATTGAAACTCATCAAGCAGCATCGTCCCTGATGCGCTTGATTCTGCAGCACTTGGTGCATTAGCCGCTACGGTTGGAGCCTGAGTCGCTTTGCTTGCGCTATAATCACTTTTCAAGATGATTTGCAGCGATTCAACGATCGAGGTAACGTCTGCTTTCCCTGTACCGCCGTCCACAATATCCTGAACCATTGCTTCAAGCGCATCTAACCCTTTAAACAAAGTGTCAAAAATAAAGCTGTCCATTTTTAACTTGCTGTTGCGAACGAGGTCAAGCACATTTTCCATTTCATGCGTCAGCGCTGCTAAATCTTCAAAACCCATCGTAGCTGACATTCCTTTGAGCGTATGCGCTGAACGGAATATATTTTGAACGATACTAAGCTCCTCAGGCTCGCTTTCCAGACGAAGCAAATTTTCATTCAAGGATTGCAGGTGATCATTAGATTCATCGATAAACATCGATAAATAGGCATTCATATCCATTTCCTAGCACCTCCTGTTAGTATGGTGAAGCCATTCTAGCCTATCTATTTCAGCACTGCTTGCTTCAGTTGCGATGCAATATGCTGCAGTGGCAATACTTTACTCACACATCCAGCTTCAACAGCCGATCTCGGCATTCCATAAACGACACAGGTTTCTTCAGCTTCTGCTATGGTCGTTTCAATTCCACATTCGGATAACAGCTTCATTCCCTTCGCCCCATCGCTGCCCATGCCTGTCATTATGACCGCATGACGCTTCAGTTCGCGATGTTCAGCCAAGGATTCAAACAATACATCTACAGAAGGACGATGTCCGTTGCGCTGCGGCTGTTCAGTGAGCGCAATCGAGTAGCTAGAAGCATCTTTGACAAGCTCCATATGAAAGCCGCCAGGTGCGATATAGGCAACGCCAGCAACTACTTTCTCTCCCTGCTCTGCTTCTACGACATGAATCTCGCTAAAGCTGTCTAGCCGCTGTGCCAACGATTTGGTGAACTTAGGAGGCATATGCTGAACAATAAGCACCGGTGCTGGGAAATCAGCTGGCAAAGAAGTGATTACCTCATGCAAAGCTCTAGGACCGCCTGTCGAAGTTCCAATGGCTACGATATGTTTAAAGGTAGAAGCTGTCTGGACTGTCTTTGCTTTTTTTGTTGAAGGTGGCTCAGAGAAATGAGATTTAGGTTCAGCCTGCGGTGCCTTTTCGACTGATTTGCGAGGTGCAATCTTAGATTTGGCATCGTTAGGCTTTGCTTCATCTTGCATATTGCTTGTAAGCTTATTATGTAAAGGGGGAACCGAGCGCTGTTGCCCTTGTTTATCTTCCGCTTTCTTGAACGGCAATTTGTTCCGATCTTTAGCAGGAGTAGACAATGCTTCAAACGGCAGCTCCTCATGGTGTAAAATGTTGTTCGAAACTACTTCTTTTTTCGCTTTTGGCAAGCTGCTATCATCTGCTTTTGTTTCTTGTTTCTCGCTAATCGTAATCACTGGCTGATAACGCTTCGTTAATACTGCGATACGCAATTTCTCAAGCAGAACCTCTCCAACTTGGCGAATATCATTAGAGATCGTTGCTGATGGTTTTCTAATGAAGTCGAATGCACCAAATTGCAGTGCTTTAATCGTTTCTCTTGTATTGTCTTCACTTATACCCGAGAGCATAATGACAGGAGTTGGATGATCCTTCATAATAATCTGCAATGCGTCAATTCCGTTCATTAACGGCATTTCAAGATCTAAGGTAACGACATCCGGTTTCCATTCACGAACCGCTTCTATTGCTTCATGACCGTTTTTAGCTGTAGCTACGATCTTAAACTGTGAATCTTGAATGATTAAATCACTAATGATCTTTCGCATAAATGCGGAATCATCTACAACTAGTACGCGATAAGGAACCATTCCATTTCCTCCTCACTTCCAAAGGATTATCTTGAGAGTCTGAACATTTTATGCAGAAATCCTTTGACACCGCCGTTAATTGCAGTATTCTGTGGTATTTCAAGAAATTGCTTTGCGATCCGGTCAATAGCAACGGATGCTTCGCTTCCAGGATAGGCTACAGTAAAGGGCACTTGACGCTTCACAGCTTTTGACACATTTGGGTCATCCGGCAAAATACCAAGATGAGGCAAATCGGATTGAAGAAACCTGTGTGCAACCATGCTAATTTTATCAGCGGTTTGTTTTCCTTCACGGAAATCAGCGGCTCGATTGACAATTAATTTGAAGTGAACATCCACCTCCATCGCTTTAACCATCTTAATTAAGGCGTAAGCATCTGTAATTGAAGTAGGTTCGGGCGTTGTCACAACGATTGTTTCTTGCGCTGCAGTTATAAATTTAACCGTTTCCTTCGATAGGCCTGCGCCAGTATCAAACAAGATCACATCATACCTGCCATGCAGCTTGCTAATCTCATCAGCGAAACGGTCAAGCTGCTCTGTAGACAAATCCATCAAATCTCTAAAACCAGAACCACCTGCAATAAAGTTCAGCCCTTCCGGGCCTTCCTGCACGATTTCCCAAATTGTTTTCTCCTGCTTGAGCAGATGATACAAATTGTACGTGGACGAAACGCCCATAAGCACATCGATGTTGGCCATTCCGATATCTGCATCAAAAACGAGCACTTTTTTACCCAATCGTTGGAGCGCTAATGCAAAATTCAAGCTGAAATTCGACTTTCCAACTCCGCCCTTTCCGCTCGTTACCGTCACTACACGAGTCGTGCGGCCTTCATCTTGAAGCTCCTGCTGCTTGACTAAATTACGTAATGCTTCAGCTTGATCCATCATAAACCGTTGCTCCCGAGCAGCTGCTTAACGTATAAATCCACTTGAAACTTCTCGATATCGTCTGGAACGGTCTGTCCACTCGCCATATAGGTAGGAAGCAATTCAAAATTCATAATGAGATTAAAAATTGCTCCGTAAACCGAAGTTTCATCAAGCTTTGTAAACAACACTTTTCGAACGCCGTATTTGCAAAAATGATTGGCTACTGCTGACATATCCTTCGTCTTGCCAGTCATGCTAAGCACAAGCACCGTTTCGTTAGCCTCGGTCGTTTGAAGCAAGCTGCTGACCTCTGATACATGAAGCTCGCTGCGAAAATTCCTTCCAGCTGTATCCATATAAATGAGCTCTCGCTCTTCAAGCTGCTTGAAAGCACGGGGCAAATCCATCTGCGAGAAAACGACCTCTAGCGGCACGTTCAAGATGTTGGCATAAGTCCTAAGCTGATCCACGGCTGCAATTCGGTAGGTGTCCGAAGTAATGAACCCCACTTTCCTGCCCTGCTTGATTGTTTGTTCAGCTGCAAGCTTCGCAATAGTCGTCGTCTTGCCAACTCCGGTTGGACCAACAAAATGAACCACTCTTACATGACTGCTAATACTGCTGCCACTGTAGGGTTGCAGCCACTCTTGCAGCAGCTCTGCCGCATGCTCCCATACTTGTTCCTTTGAAAAAACGATTTTTTCTTCGGATTCTTTGTCAGAAATAGCTTGTATCAAACGCTCAATCCACTGCAATTCCATTTCTTGTTCTATCAAGTGTTCTCTCAGTGCAATCAAGTGCTCTGACATAGAAATAAGATTGTTTTGCTGTTTCGAGAGTTTTAACATGTATTCTCTTAAATCTCGAATCTCATCAATGATGAATTGCTCTCGTTCTATTTTGTCCTTCTGAGGCTCTGCAATCGGTACTGAAGAAACTGCTTGAACGTTTGGAGGCTCCATTACAGCCGTTGCTGTTCGCTGCGCCGTTTGCAAAATTTGCTCAACGACCGCATCCACTTGAGGATCCGGGTTTCGCTGAGGTTTTGCTTGGGGATTCGATTGATTCGATTCGATAGCGGCGATAACCTCCATCTTTTTCTTACGAAACATCCCCATAAAGCCGCCAACTTTAATTTCCTTCGTATTCAATATAACTGCATCTTTCCCAAGCTCGCTTCGAATCAGAGAGACCGCTTCTGGCAATGCACTGACGACATATCGTTTTACTCTCATAGATTCACCACCCCGACACTCTGAACTTCAATATTTGGTTCAAGCTCACTGTAAGAAAGTACGGGTACATCCTGCATCGTTCTCTCCACAATTTGTCTCAAATACATCCGAATGGTAGGTGATGCGAGTACAACAGGCTGTTGGCCAGCTTGAATCTGACGATTTACATGCTCATTGAGCTTCTGGTAAATCTGTTGAGTGGAAACGGGATCCAGTGCAATATAGCTGCCTTGATCCGATTGCTGCACAGACTCAGCAATTTTTTTCTCAAGCTGCGGTCCAACTGTTATCACTCGTAACGTATCGCTACCAGATGAAAACTGCTGTGTAATTTGTCTTGATAGCGACTGTCGTACATACTCTGTCAATATATCAGGGTCTTTCGTATAGTTTCCATGATCCGCTAATGCTTCAAAGATGGTAACTAGATCTCGTATAGACACCTTTTCTCTTAGAAGCTTCGACAACACTTTTTGTACGTCGCCAATGGTAAGAATAGACGGTATAAGTTCATCAATAAGCGCAGGATAGGACTCTTTTACATTTTCTACAAGCTGCTTCGTTTCTTGACGTCCAATCAGCTCATGTGCATGTCGTTTAATAATCTCAGTTAAATGCGTAGCAACGACTGAAGGCGGGTCAACGACTGTATAGCCGGAAAGTTCGGCACGTTCCTTCATTTGCTCATCAATCCAAATTGCAGGCAATCCGAAGGCTGGCTCTGTTGTTTCAATACCAACGACCGAATCGTCCTCAAATCCAGGGCTCATGGCCAAATAATGATTAAGCAGCAAATCGCCGCGAGCGACGGTGTTGCCTTTAATTTTGATGACATACTCATTTGGCTTCAGTTGAATGTTATCCCTGATCCGGATGACTGGTACGACGAGCCCAAGCTCCAGCGCACATTGCCTGCGTATCATGATGATTCGATCAAGCAAATCTCCTCCCTGCTGCGTATCCGCAAGCGGGATAAGACCATAACCAAACTCAAATTCAATCGGATCGACCTGCAAGAGGCTAATTACACTCTCTGGACTGCGAACCTCTTCAATTTGCTGTTCTTCGACAAGCATTTCCTCTTGCTCTTGTTGCTTATGTATAGCTTTCTGCATATACCAGCCGCCAAAGGCCAGCATAATAGCGAATGGCCAAGTTCTTAATGGACCGATTGGTGTAAGGCCTAGCAAAGCGATTGTTCCAGCTGCAATAAATAGCAGCTTCGGGTATTTGAATAGCTGAGCGGTTACATCCTCTGCCAAGTTCCCCTCTGATGCCGCTCTAGTTACGATAAGACCAGCAGCTGTGGAAATAAGCAATGCAGGTATTTGACTGACGAGACCATCACCAATCGTAAGGATCGAGAACGTCGAAAGCGACTCGCCAAAGCTCAAGCCATGAATCGCCATACCAATGATAAATCCGCCAACTAAGTTGATGACTAGAATGATAATGGAAGCAATTGCATCACCCTTTACAAACTTGCTGGCACCATCCATTGCCCCGTAAAAGTCCGCTTCACGTTCAATTTTGGAACGACGTGCTTTCGCTTGATGTTCATTAATCAAACCAGCATTCAAATCTGCATCAATACTCATTTGTTTACCCGGCATCGCGTCGAGCGTGAATCGTGCTGCAACTTCCGCTACCCGTTCAGAACCTTTCGTAATAACGATGAACTGCACGACTACGAGAATGAGGAAGACGATAAATCCAATTGCAATTTCTCCACCGCCAACCCAGCTGCCAAACGTAGCTACGACTTCCCCTGCTTCCGCATGTGACAAAATATTTCTAGTAGTAGAAACGTTCAGCGCAAGTCGGAATAAGGTAGTGATTAGTAGAATTGCCGGAAATATAGAGAAATCAAGAGCTTCCTTTGTATTCATTGCAATAAGTAATATCATCAATGCTATCGAAATGTTTAAAATGATGAGTATATCGAGTAGTAGGACTGGGATCGGGATTATCATCATGAGTACAATTCCAATTACGCCAAATAGTATTACAAAGTCCTTTGCTTTCATGACGCCTCCACCTCCCGTAGTGTTATGATTTCAATCGGCCTTTCATCTTATATACATATGCGAGCACCTCAGCCACAGCTTGGAACAGATCTGGAGGTATGACATCCCCAATCTCCGCTCGTTCATAAAGCGCTCTGGCAAGCGGTTTATTTTCCATTGTCACAACACCGTTTTCTTTCGCTATTTCTCTAATGCGAAGCGCTACATGATCCATGCCTTTGGCGATGATTCTTGGCGCTTCCATTTTGGTTGCATCATATTTCAATGCAATAGCGAAGTGTGTAGGGTTGGTAATGATGACATCCGCTTTAGGAACCTCTTGCATCATACGCTGCATGGCCATTTTGCGTTGACGCTCACGAATGCGGCTCTTAATGATCGGGTCACCTTCAGATTTTTTGTATTCATCCTTAATATCCTGCTTAGACATTCTCAAACTTTTGTTATGCTCATAACGCTGATAGAAAAAATCTGCTAATGCGAGTACGGCGAGCACCACACCAATTTCTATACCTAGTTTTATCGTTAAACCAGCGGTAAAACTAAATATTTGTTGGATTGGCAAGCTAGCAAGCACTAATATACGGTTCCATTCTTTGGATATGGTCATATATACAAGCACCGCTACAATAAGCAGTTTTAAAACACTTTTCAAAAATTCGACTACTGTTTTAGCTGAAAAAATTTGCTTAAAGCCGTTGATCGGGTTCAATTTGCTTAATTTCATTTTTAGAGGATCACCGGTTAGCAAAAAACCGTACTGTACAACGTTGCCGAGGACACCGACAAGAACGGTTACCGCAAAGATTGGCAGTAAGATCAGCAGCATTTCAATTGCCACATCATTGAAGAGCGACATAATGTTGCCTGTCGTAACATCCATCAACAGCCAGTCTTCAAACAGATTGCCGAAGAGCATCATGATATGTGTCTTGAAATAATTGCCCATCATAATGAAGCTCATAAAAACAAAAATTAATATTAATGAACCCGGTAAATCAGCCGATCTCGCAATTTGACCCTTTTTTCTTGCTTCATCCTTTTTCTTCGGAGTTGCTTCCTCAGTCTTCTCTTGACTGAAAAGCTGCAAATCAAGCTCTAGACGGTAATTTCGCATGGGAAGCTTCCTCCTATTTCACGTCAGGCGGCGGTCCTTGCACGATACCGAATAACTGTTCCAAAGCATCAAACATGATGGAAAACAATCTTTCGAATATGCCAGCAAGACTTGGCATTAACAACACTAGCAAAATCATGCCTATAATTAGCTTTAGAGGTATCCCGATTACAAAAACATTGAACTGAGGAGCTGTTTTGGTTAAGAAGCCTAATCCAACATCCGTCAGAAACATCGCTACTACTAATGGCGCTGACACTTGAATGGCCAGCAAAAACGTGTTTGCGAATGTTCTTGTTAAAAAATCAGTAATGCTGCCGCTCATTATTCGGCTAAATAAATCATTGGACAAAGGCATCCATTCGTAACTGTCCATAAGGCCTGTTAATAAAAAATGATGACCGTTCATCATTAAGAAAACAACTAAGATCATCATGTATTTAAAATTGCCGAGCAATGGGGCTGACGTACCTGTATGGGGATCTACGATATTTGCCATTGCAAAACCAACCTGCAAATCCATTAAGGCTCCCGCGGTCTGAACGACCGTGAAGAACAAGTAGACTACATACCCAAGCAGTACGCCGACCAATATTTCTCGAACCAGAACCAAAATATATTCAGCGTCCGGAACCATCGTCTGCTTCACGCCGTACGTTAAGAAAACGATAAACGAGATAAAAAATCCGAGCCCAATTTTGAAAACATTCGGTACGCCTCGCGACGAAAAAACAGGCGCTACGACGAAAAACGCAGTTATTCGACAAAAGATTAACAAAAAAATAGGGAAACCCTGTACGATCGCGTTCATACACTCACAACCTAACCGATGTAATTATGAAGATTGTTCAGCAGATTGTAAGTGAAGTCGATAACCGTATTTAGAATCCATGGGCCAAAAATGATGATGGACACGAAAACCGCTACAATTTTCGGAACAAATGCCAGCGTCTGCTCCTGAATCTGTGTTGTTGCTTGAAATATGCTGACTAGTAACCCTACGACCAAAGCAAGAACGAGCATTGGTGCACTGGCTTTCAAAACAACGAATACGGCCTGGCTGGCCAACCCGATTATGAAATCAGTACTCATCAAAAGTCCCTCCCTGCTAGTATCACGTGTTGAAACTTAACAACAAAGATTTTACGATCAAATACCATCCATCTACTAATACAAATAGCAGTATCTTAAACGGCAAGGAAATCATAACAGGAGGCAGCATCATCATCCCCATTGCCATCAGTGTGCTTGCGACAATCATATCGATGACTAGAAACGGAATGAATATCATAAATCCCATTATAAAAGCTGTTTTCAACTCGCTTATGGCGTATGCAGGTATTAGTACTGTGATCGGTATCTCTTCAAATGAAGCCGGCTTCTCTGTTTTCGTATAATTCATAAAAAGCATTAAGTCCTTTTCCCTCGTATGAGAGAACATAAACTTCTTCATCGGAACGGAGGCTTCCTTAAAAGCTTCTGTTTGAGAGATTTGACCTTTTAAATAGGGCTGCAATGCAACATCATTTACTTGAGAGAACGTTGGAGCCATGATAAAGAAGGTAAGGAACATTGCCAGTCCAATCAATACTTGATTGGGCGGCATTTGCTGTGTTCCAAGCGATGTTCTTACAAAGCCTAGAACGATAACGATCCTAGTAAAGCTTGTCATTAGTACCATAATCGCTGGCGCGATACTTAGTACTGTAATTAATAGAAGAATGGATAATGCGCTAGTATCGGGCGTGTCACCGCTTCCGTTGCCAATATTGATGGATACGTCGGGTAACGGCTCCGCAAATGCTTGATTATGTAATAACATCGCAAGCAATTGAACAACAACGATTGATATCCACCACTTATTTTTCATCATCCATCAACCGTTCATTTGATTTAGATTCATGCAATAACGATTCCAATTGCTGCTTGCGGTCAGCTTGCTGACTAAGCTTATTTTGCAACAAATCCTGAAAGGAAGACGTCTTGTTCCACTGCTCGTTCGTAGGATCAGAGCCATTTGGATTGTTGCGATCTTTGAACTTCTTAAGTATTTGTGAGACTAAATCCTTTGACCAAGCCGATTCCTGTTGCCGCTCCAGCGCTGAAATAACAGCACTTGCTTGCTCAGGATCATCTAGCTTGTCAATTAGAGTTATGTTCTCGCCGACGCCAACGATATAAATCCGACCTGCAATCTCGACGACCTGTAATGAGTTATTCTGTCCTAGCGCAATACCGCCGAGTGAACGAAGCGATCGATTCGTTCCCCACATGCGATTGCGCTGCGACAACCATTTAATGACTAAAATAATTAATACGATAACGATGGCAAGCGATACGATAACCCAAATCATGTTGCCCGCAAGATCATTTGTTCCGGTAAACATCATTTGTCCTTCATCGTTTGCGCTGCTGCCGCCTTGTGCCGCAGCAGCCGCAAATTGTGGCCCAATCGCCATCCCAAGAGCAGACACCATTGAAATGCGCGAAGCTATGTTAAACATAATGTCTAACCGTTATCCGAGTGTTTTCTTGATCGCTTCAATTACACGATCAGCTTGGAACGGTTTGACGATGAAGTCCTTTGCGCCTGCTTGAATCGCATCAATTACCATTGCTTGCTGACCCATTGCTGAACACATAATTACTTTAGCATTGCTATCAATTTTTTTAATTTCTTTCAGAGCGGAGATTCCGTCCATCTCAGGCATCGTAATATCCATTGTTGTCAAATCAGGTTTCAATTCCTTGTACTTCTCAACTGCTTGTGCGCCGTCTTGGGCTTCACCGACGACTTCGTAGCCGTTCTTTGATAAAATGTCACGAATCATCATGCGCATGAAAGCTGCGTCGTCTACGATAAGAATGCGGTTTGCCATCTTTTTATCCTCCTAGGATGCTATTGTAATTTTTGAATGCGGTCCCATTGGCTTACGATATCCGTTACACGAACACCAAAGTTTTCATCTATGACAACAACCTCGCCTTTTGCGATCAGCTTGTTATTCACTAGGATGTCGACTGGTTCGCCAGCTAGCTTGTCCAGCTCAATAATAGAACCTTGCGACAGCTCCAAAATATCTTTTATCTGCTTTTGGGTCCTTCCTAATTCTACCGTGACCTTAAGCGGTATGTCGAGAAGTAAATTGAGGTTTGTCTCATCTGGCTGAATAATTGGCGCATTGCCAAAATTAGCAAATTGCACAGGCTGTACATTAACATTTCGACTAGCTGCATGACCATATGTATGAGGCCCCGGCGGCTGCATCGACATGTCGTAGCCAGCTGCAGGTGTTTGATACGGCATAGAAGGCATTTGAGGCGCCTGTGAAGCCATATTCATTTGCGGCGGCACAGCGTTCAAATGAGCTGCTGCAGCCGTTTCTTGCATTGCCATAGCTTGTTGTGCTGCCGGCGCTGCTGCAGCCGTTTGAGGCGCTGGAACAGCAGGCTGAGCTGGCTGATCATCTACCACTCCCATTAATATATCAACCATTTGTTTCGCAAACGGAATGGGCAGCAGCTGCATGATTGTTGAATCTATGAGATCTCCAATCGTAAGCCGGAATGATATTTTTATAAACATATCTACCGGTGGCAAATGCTCCATGCCATCACCGTTATTAACATCTAGAATGTCAATGCCCGGCGGCGAAATATTGACAAAACGATTAAATATCGTTGACATCGACGTAGCAGATGATCCCATCATTTGATTCATCGCTTCTTGAACTGCACTAATGTGAATTTCATTAAGCTCTTCTACAGTGATGTTGGTGCCTTCACCGCCAAGCATCAAATCAGCAATGATTTGGGCATCTTTTGTTTTTATGACAAGTGAATTAATGCCTTGAAAGCCGTCTACGTATTGCACACTAACTGCAACATGAGGCTTAGGGAAAATGTCAGCAAGCTCATCTTTTCTTACAATAGTAACTTGTGGTGTAGTAATATCTACTTTCTTGCCAAGCAACGTTGACAATGCTGTTGCCGCACTGCCAAATGTTATGTTTCCAATCTCACCCAGAGCAGACTGTTCCATATCGGATAAAAAGTCTGAAAGTTGTGTTCCGACTTCAGTGTGCTGCTCCGGTTCCGGCTCACTGGAGGATTGACGTAGCAATGCATCAATTTCCTCTTGTGACAAATAGTCCTTACTCGTCATAATCTTCTTCCACTCCTTCAGTGACAATCTCATCTACTTGAACAGCTAGCCGATCCTTAACAGAGCCTGCACTGCCAATGAATTTAAGCTTGTCTCCAACTTTAATGTTGAGACCATCATTAACTGATTTATTCAATGAAATAACATCACCAATATTCAGTCCTAGAAACTCTTGAATGGTTAGCGACGATTCGCCAAGCTCGGCTACGATAGGAAGCTTCGCTTTATTTACTCGCTGCTCCAATATTTCAACTTCCTCTGGCGCGCGAGCTTTCTTCTGCGATACAAACCAGTGATGAACAGACAGCCTGGACATAATCGGTTCAATAACGACATGCGGAATACAAAGGTTAATCATACCCGTCGTATCGCCGATTTTGGTGCTGAATGAAATGAGAGCGATCGTTTCATTGGGCGATACAATCTGCATGAACTGCGGGTTCGTTTCCAATGCTTCCAGCCTAGGAGAAATATCGATTACTGTTTTCCAAGCCTCCTGCAAGCCTTCAAACGTTCGACTGAAAATTTTCTCCATAATAATGGTTTCAATTTCAGTTAAGTTGTTGATTTTGGATGGCGCTATGCCTTGTCCGCCTAACATTCGATCCAGCATTGCGTACGCTACGTTTGGATGAACTTCAAGCACCATACGACCTTCCAGCGGCTCCGCTTCAAAAATGTTCAATATCGTCATCTTTGGTATCGAACGAATAAATTCATCGTAAGGCAATTGCTCGACCTGCACGACATTAATTTGAACAAATGTGCGAAGTTGTGCTGAGAAATAGGTTGTCAAATACCGTGCGAAGTTTTCATGAATCCGCGTCAAACTTCTAATATGATCCTTCGAAAAACGTACGGCGCGTTTGAAATTATACACACTGACTTTTCGCGTCGTTTCTTCCTTCTTTAAATCCTCTGCATCCATTTCACCGGAATCCAAGGCAGCTAGTAGCGCATCAATTTCATTTTGCGATAAAACATCAACCAAATATCTCACCTCCTTCGAGGAATGTCTGCGTAGTCAGTTAAAGTGGAGCAAGTGTAAAGTCTGTGATTTCTACCTTAATCAACTTACCTTTAGGAATAATAGGATTGATTAAGTTGAGAAGCTTCGACTCAAGTGCGTCTTCACCTTGAGAACCCTGCAGCTCATCTGCTGTCATATCAGCAATAACACGGTTAATAATTGGGCGAACTTCAATCTCAAGCAGTTTATCAAAATCTTCTTTTGTTTTCTTCTTGTCGAGCTGGAAAGCAAAACTCAAAATAACGACATATTCACGATCTTTCAGATTTCTTCTGAATTCCTTTAATTCAGAAGTTACGGCCACACGCTCATCAGCCGATAAAGCTTTAACCTCAATCGTTTTTGTCTCCGTCGCCTGCTCCTTAGGGTCAGTAAAAAACGACTTGAACAAGATGATTGAAACAATGGCGATTAAAGTTATGGATAACAAAATCGTAATTAACCAAGGTAGCATTTTCTTCATGACGATGGACCCTCCGTTTGCTCACTCTTTTGGGCCGCCGCAATAAGGCCAATTGTGCGAAGATACTGCCCATTAAGCTGCAACAGTTCCGTTGTTTTTTCTTTTACAACCAGCTTCTTGCCCGTCGTAAGTGTAATCACCGTATCCGCTGATTCTTCAATCATTTCAATTAATAAAGCATTTATTGTGACCTTTGTTCCGTTCAACCGCGTTACGGTAATCATCAGTTGCCCCCTCACACCTAGGGGAGGCGTTAAGCCTCCCGCTCGTTATGACTTACTTATCGTTTTAGATTAACTACCTCTTGCAAAATTTCATCAGAAGTTGTGATAATACGTGAATTCGCTTGGAAACCACGTTGTGCAACGATCATTTCTGTAAATTCAGCAGTTAAGTCAACGTTAGACATTTCCAGCTGACCGGCAATGATTGCGCCTGTACCGAATTCAGGATCAGTCGCGAACGTCATGAAATCCTCAATAGAAGCATCCGGATTAGCATTCGCTGTAACACGGTACATATTGCCGCCCAGTTTCTCAAGACCACTAGGATTTACAACTTTGGCTACGCCAAGCTGTGCAACGGCTTCCGTACCATCCGCTGTTACACCCATGATCGTTCCGTCTTGACCAATGGAAAACGCCGTAATTGCCTCATCAAGTACGATAGGCTCTTGATCAACGCTTAGTACGAAATAGCCATCGCCTGTAACAAGCTGTCTATTCGAGTCAAGCGTAAAGTTGCCCGCACGTGTTAAAAGCATTTCAGAATCTTCGCTCGCTCTAACTACGAAAAATCCGTCTCCGTCAATACGAAGGTCTGTCGGTTGGTTCGTTGTCATTGCGCTTCCTGCGGTATGTACGGTATCGATAGAGCCGATAGACACGCCGAGTCCGATTTGTTTTGCGTTAACGCCACCGCGCACGCCTTCCTCAGGTGCGGTAACGCCCGCAACCGTTTGGCTCAAAATATCTTTGAACATGACGCGCCCTGCTTTAAAGCCAACCGTGTTCACGTTCGCAATATTGTTACCAATAACGTCTAGCTTTGTTTGGAAGCCGCGCATACCGGACACGCCCGAATACATCGATCTTAGCATTTTCGTAATTCCTCCTAGGGAATGGATTAAAATCTTATGGGCTTCAAAAAAATGTTAGCACTATCATAAACTGCTTCAATCGGTCCACAGCTTGAGGCTCCCTGATAGGTCCAGCCTTACGATAATATAATAGCGCTGTCTATTTGCGTAAATACGTTGCTTCGCATTTGCGCGCCATCCATTGCAGTCACAACTGTACGGCTTGGGACATTCACAATCATGGCAATGTCTCGGAAAACGATTAATGAATCCTGAGCGCCTTTGGATGCAGCCTCTTCGACCGCATTCATTATTTTGGTTAATGACTCTGGTTGCAAGTTAATGCCTCGCTGCTGCATTCTAACCTCGGCATGATGACTAAACTTTAAAACCTTGCCATTAAGTATTTCTTGAAATTCAGATGGCTGAGCTGAACGGTTGACAACTGTCTTACTAGGCTGCAGAGGTGTCGACTTAACCGGGAAAATATGACCGATTTTTATGCCTTCACTCATTATTTATCAGCCCCTTCCTCAGCACCAGCTGGATCCGAAGGATTCTTGTCTACGCCGTTATCTTCCCCTGTAGAATCCTCTGGCGTTGGTGTTTCACCCGTTGTTTCCGAGATAGAGTTGACATAATCAAGAGCAATCTCGGCTCCGCCTACCCTTGCATAAAGGAGACCATCCTTCGAAATAATGGAATCAACTACGCCTTTGGCGGTCTTGATTGCACCAGCATCATCATATTCATTCCATTCAATCGTTTTACCGATTAAGCTGGATGCTGAACCAATGTTTTGACGCATTAAAGATAGCTCGGTGGACATATTCATCAGCTGCTCTACAGAAGTAAATTGCGCCATCTGAGCGATGAACTCTTTATCCTGAAGCGGCTGCATGGGATCCTGGTTGCGAAGCTGCGTAACGAGAATACTTAGAAATTGATCTTTTCCAAGCGTATCCGTGTTTTTTTTGTTTGCTGCAGCTTGTACATTCTCTTTGCTGTAATTCGGCCAAACTACGCGAGTAGAAACGCTATCTGCCATTTCCGATCACCTCCGATCTCTCTAACCCTCTACTAACTCCACTACGCTTTAACGTTGATGCCTCTGCCAAATCCAAGACCCTGAATTGTCGCTTGTTGAACCATTTCGGTTTCAAATTGAGACTCATTCACAGTATCGTCAGTGTTCACAGCATTACGATTGGATGACTGCTGCTGATTGCTTCCTTGTCCATGCTGCTGTTGAAACAGCTGCGCAGCTGATTGACCTTGCGAAACCTCAAGCTTATCTACCATAAGGCCTTGTGCTTGAAGCGCTGACCGCAGTTGAGCCATTTGATTATCCAGCATGTCCTTGGCCATTGCCGTATCTGTTTGGAAGATCGCGGTTAGAAGTCCATTTTGCATCGTTATTTTAAC
Organism: Paenibacillus sp. 01T47; assembly: GCF_056398245.1. Classification (NCBI taxonomy): domain Bacteria; kingdom Bacillati; phylum Bacillota; class Bacilli; order Caryophanales; family Paenibacillaceae; genus Paenibacillus; species Paenibacillus sp. 01T47. The sequence goes on along the minus strand of NZ_JBFTPA010000006.1, from coordinate 184,311 downwards.
GTCTACTTGCCCTAAATGCTCTGGGTATAACATGAGCTTCGCTTCTGAAACGCCATTCAATGTGGTAAGATCAAATTTCTGTACGATCATACCTGTCATGGATTGGGCAAATTCATCAGCGACAACAAATGAAGTAGCTGCTGCATTAGCAACAAGAGAAGTAAACGTCCGCATTGTATCCGGATTGTTTGTTCCAAGCTGCATTTGCGGAATCAATTCAATAGAAGAGTCAGATACATCTGATGCGATTGCCTGCTCCATACCCTGAACTGCAGTTGTTAATAATGCAGGATGGGCGGTTTGCTGTGACAGTCGTTGCAATAGCGTACTAACGTCAGCTTGCTGTACATTTTGAGCCGTAAACAGTTGTTGTGTAAAAGCGGTCGATTTCGTATGAGTCTTAGTCGTATCCACCGGCTCGCCTTCCAAAATCGCTGTTAACGCCTTAAGCTGTTGTGCCACCAAAACCGTTGGCTCTTGCTGTCCAACCAATTTTGTTGTTCCCTGCTGCAGCATCACTTGCATTTGCAGCAACGTATCCTGCAGGCTTGATTTGATATTTACTGCATTCTTCCCCTCTAATGAAATAGAGGAATCTTCCTCACCGCTAGTCGGTTGACCAATCGGTTGCTGAATGACAGGCACTGGAATGCCAAGCAGAGCAAGCAAAGCATTCATTTGATCAAGCACGTCTTCCAACTGTTGGAGCTGCTGATCATCTTCAAGAGAAGCCTTGCCGTCTTCACCATTTGTTGCATCCAATTGCGCTAGCAAACCATCGATGATTGACATGAGGTCAGATAATGTTGGTGCTGCAGCAGCGCCATCCACCAAAGCCATAGCTTCCTTAGATACGTTTGCAACTAAAGGTGCAGCTTGTGTCTGACTGCTGCTGCCAGCAGTTTCGCTATTAATTTGCTGCACTAACGTTTTCTGAAACGCTGCTCCGCTTGTATTGCCGCTCGCTTGTCCAGTTGTTGTACCTTGTGCTTGCGGTTGTACTACAGCAACTTGTGAAATGTTCATTTCCATTTTTCTCACCTCCTTTCAAATAGAGGGAAAACATAAGGTCAGACATTAACTTCCTGTCATTAATTTAGCTACAATTTTTGCTGTAGTCGTTTCATTAATTCCAGACATTTCTGCAATAATGGATGATCTTGTTTGATTATCCACCGCATTTAAAATCCGAAGCACTTTACTTGGACTCACATCTATCATTTTGATTAGAAGCTCTGCAGCGCTCTTTGCATTCATAGCTGTAAACGTTGCACTTAATTGCTCTTGATCAAGAACAGAGGAAGCAGGCTTCGTTGTTGGCGATTTCTGCGAATCAAGTCTTGCTTGAAGCGCGGCAATTTGCAAATCCTTTGCCTGCACGTTATCCTTCAGCTTCATCGCTGCATCAGCTGCCGTCTGAGGATTCATCTTCTCCATAATGCGCACTCGATCATCAGGCCGCATATTTGCAAATACGAGCACCATTTCATCTAAAGTCATACTTTGCAAGATTGGAGCAGCTTTACTTGGCGTAATTTTAGAAAACATGCTTGCCAGTTCTTGAATTTTCGCTTGATACTGCTCATCCTCAAGCAATTGATCATCGTTTACACCTTTAAGCTGGATGTTATCACTTTCCAAGTCCTTTACTTCTTGCTCAAGCGTCGCTTTCGTTTGATTCGCAGCTGCCAGTTCGCTTTCAATTGCAGTAAGCTGTGTTTGCAAATCTGCTATTTTTGCTGACATATTCGCTGTCTTCAAAGCATCATCATTTCCAGGCCCGCCTGCAACCTTTGGCTCGGGAAGCACGTCTTTTAGAAAGGGAACTGAGTTTCCGGCTTCCAGCATTTTATTGCGGAAATCAATATTGAACAAGGTGTACAAAACACCGAGCAATACGATTGCGAATAAAATTGGTGTCATCAAAAACATAATTCTCTCTAGCGTGCTATATCCTTGCTTTTCATTATCCATACCCGCCAATTCCACTCACTCCCTCTAGCCGGTGTCACGCATCACTTTATGGGGTTGGTATCATGAAACGGACGCTTGCCATCTCATCTAGTTCGTTCTGCTCTTTGATTTGCATCGCATACTGGAACCGATCACGCGCATGATCTTTTGCTTTAAGCCACACTTTCTCATCTTTCATCTTGTCTGAAAGCTTAAGTCGGCTTTGCTCAACCGCCTTCTGTGCATGCAACACATCTTTCAATTTGCTTGTAATGCAAGTGACCAAATAGTCCAAATAGTGCTGAATAACTTGAAGCTCAGATAAAGGAACAGCAGTCTGTGAAGATTCAAGCAGCTTGCTTTCCCATTCTTGCTGCTTCGCACGCAATTGCTCTAACGACAATTCTTCAGCCGCTAGAGCACCAATGGCCGATGAAAGAATCCATTCCGCCTGTGTTTTTTCACTAGATTTTAAATCAACAACCTTTTGAAAAGTATAACGAAACGATGCCATCTCGTGATTCAACTCCTGTAGAAGTCATTAATTAAACGACTTTGCGCTTCCTCTAAGCTCACCTTTTCATTGGTCTTTTGCTTTGTGTAGCTTTGAATCGGTTCAATAAATTCTAGCGCCATATCAATTTCTACATTTGATCCTCGTTGGTACGCCCCTATATTGATCAGGTCTTCCGAATCTTTATATGTAGCTAGCATTTTTTTTAGTTCATTCGCCGCATCTTGCTGTTCTTCTGTGACAATTTCCTTCATAACACGGCTGACAGAAGCTAAAACATCGATGGCAGGAAAATGACCCTTATGCGCTAGCTGACGACTTAAAACGATATGACCATCTAATATTCCGCGGACAGCATCCGCGATAGGTTCATTCATATCGTCACCATCAACAAGAACGGTGTAGAAGGCGGTTATAGAGCCTGTTGGCCCTGTCCCTGCACGTTCCAGAAGCTTTGGCAGTGCAGCGAATACAGAAGGTGTGTAACCTCTAGTAGCAGGCGGTTCACCAATAGCCAGACCTACTTCACGAAGAGCCATTGCATACCTTGTAACGGAATCCATCATCAACATAACGTCCAGACCGCGATCACGGAAATATTCAGCAATGGATGTCGCAATTAATGCGCCCTTCATGCGAATGAGTGCTGGTTGATCTGAAGTTGCAACAATAACGACCGAACGGGACAAGCCTTCTGGGCCAAGATCCTTCTCGATAAATTCAAGCACTTCACGACCACGCTCGCCGATCAACGCAATTACGTTAACATCAGCTGAAGTATTGCGAGCAATCATACCAAGCAGTGTACTTTTCCCTACACCGGATCCGGCGAATATGCCTACACGCTGACCACGCCCGACGGTAAGAAGCCCATCGATCGCTCTTACACCGATACCGAGTGGTTCAACGACGCGTGGCCGTTTAAGCGGATTGCTTGGTTCATTATAAGTAGAATAATGCGGCATACGCCTTGGCAAAAATGAACCATCCAGCGGATTTCCAAGCCCATCGAGCACTTTACCGAGCAGCTCTGATCCGACTTGAACAGTCAAAGGTTTGCCTGTACCTACAACATCACAGCCCGGGCTAATGGACTGAAGATCACCGAGAGGCATTAATATTACTTTATTATCACGAAAACCAACGACCTCTGCCTTGATAGGCTTTGCGCCTTTGGAAGGATAAATAAAGCAAACATCGCCAATGCTCGCATCAGGTCCTTCTGACTCCACGGTTAGGCCGATGACCTGAGTAACTTTGCCATTGACCCGAACGGGATCAAGCGGCTGCAAATGCTCGATATACTTAAGCACATCTAGATTATTCACTATCATAGGCTTGACCTCGTTCTTCGCCACTATGATGAGCAAGATGTATTAATTCTTTTTTGATCTCAGCAAGCTGCGTGTCAATTCGAGCGTCTATGCTGCCAAATGAAGAGCGAATGACACAACCATTGTCTTTAACCGTCGAGTCAGGCAAAATTTGCAATTCCGCTTGAGAATCGATGGCCATATGAAGCTCTTCTCTAGCCGCTTGCACGAATGCAAGCTGTCCAGGTGCAACACATAGAGTAATAACTCCTTGCTCTCTGCGTCTAGACAATGATTTGCGAATGAGCTCGATTGCCATTTCAGGAGCCGTTGATAGCTGCTGCCCAATAATTTTTTCGGCAATCGCACAGCTTAGTTCAACAAGAAAGGGTTCTGCTTCCTGAATGATTTGTTCTCTCATTTGAAATGCAGTTTTTAGCACATCCGATGCTTCAGCCAGCTTTTGCTCCCAGATCTCACGCATTTCCTTTTCGGATTGCGCGGCTCCTTCGGCATAACCAAGCTCATAGCCTGATTGCCTGGATGCTTCTGATGCTGATTCATCTTCTGTACGTTTTTCAAGCCACCATACATCGATTTGCTGCTGTGTATCAGCAAGAAGCTTTTCACTTTCTTCTGCTGCATCACGCAGTCTCTCTTCTGCATATAGCTGAGCATCATTTAATATTTGATCTCGCAAAGTTATCGTTTCTTCATCAGGAACGGGTTCCATATCCTCTTCCTGATCCAGCGATTCATTGATTTCAAGATTCCGTTGATGCAGCCATTCGAGCTGCTTCAATTGATCAAGAGTAATCACACTCGAAGATTTGATCAAATTAGACAATGATATCGTCTCCTCCACCACGGGCGATGATGATTTCACCTGACTCTTCTAATCTGCGAATCGTAGCAACAATGCGTGTTTGCGCTTCTTCAACATCACGAAGCCGCACTGGTCCCATAAATTCCATTTCTTCTTTGAATGTTTCGGCCATACGCTTCGACATATTGCGGAAGATCGCTTCTCTAACTTCTTCACTTGCCACTTTAAGCGCAAGCTGAAGATCGGAATTCTCGATATCGCGAATGATTCGTTGAATGGAGCGATTGTCGATATTGACAATGTCCTCGAAAACGAACATCCGTTTTTTGATTTCTTCTGCAAGCTCTGGATCTTGAATTTCAAGCGCATCGAGAATCGTACGCTCCGTCCCGCGATCGACACCATTCAATATTTGAACGATAGAGTCGATACCGCCAGCATTCGTGTAATCCTGGGTAACGGTTGCGGACAGTTTTTGTTCAAGCACTCTTTCTACCTGCGAAATGACTTCTGGCGATGTGCTATCCATCAAAGCAATTCGCCTCGCAACCTCTGCTTGTTTCTCTTGCGGCAGCGATGAAAGAATGTGCGAAGACTGCTCCGATTGCAAATACGATAATACCAAAGCAATCGTCTGCGAGTTCTCATTTTGAATAAAGTTCAAAATTTGTGTAGGTTCCGCTTTTCTAGCGAAGTCAAATGGTCTTACTTGAAGCGTTGCCGTTAACCGGTTAATAACTTCAAGAGCTTTTTGTTCACCAAGCGCTTTCTCCAAAATGTCTTTGGCATAAGAAATGCCGCCTTGCGTGATATACTCTTGAGCCATACAGATTTGGTGGAACTCGCTTAAAATCGTTTCACGATCACTACTGTCCACTTTACGGACATTTGCGATTTCAAGTGTTAGCTGTTCAATTTCTTCATCTCTTAAATGCTTGAATATTTGAGAGGATACATCAGGTCCAAGCGTAATAAGTAAAATGGCAGCTTTCTGTCGACCAGATAATCCTTGCATTGATTTTGACACATGAACCACCTCTATTCATCCACAAGCCATGTGCGAAGAAGGTTAACGAACTCATCCGGTTTTCGTTTGGCAAGTGTTTCAAGATTTTTTCTAGCCTGACTGTCGTTGTTGACACTTTCCAAATCAAGAGTTGGATATTCCACTTTAGCTGGAGCAACCAATTCGATTTCTTCCTCGGCAACCTTCTTGCGTCTGCGTGCTAACATGTAGATGAGTCCGCCAATGATAGCAAGAGCAGCAACACCAATTCCGATAATCCAAGGTGTTGATAGTAGGCTCGATTCCTTAGCAGAACTGCTTCCAGAAAATGTTCTTGCAATAAGAGCAACTTTTTTCTCTATCAATGCGTCATTGGTTACATCTTGACCAGAATCAGCTAGTTGTGCGCGCACCAATGCAGTCAAATATGTCATAATGGCCGTTCTGCTTGCTTCATCATTCATTTGTGACTGTTCGATGCCGATACTAATAGAAAGGTCTTTTAAAACAAAAGGTCCGGATTCGATGTTGTTGTTGATTCGAGTCACATCATAATTCCGAATGGTCGAGTTCGATTCTGAAGAATTGCTGCCCGTCGCAGCCGCTTCGTAGCCTGGTACGTCAGTTTCTCCAGTTCCAGCAACACCGCCAGCGTCTCCTGAATTGCCAGTCGAAGTACTGTTATTCAGCTGTTCACTAATGATAATGCCGTTATTGTTGTTATTGTCTAGCGGCTTCACAACAGATTCCTGCGATGTCTTCTTATCGAAGTTCATGCTGCTAGAAACTTGAACGACTAAATTATCAGCTCCAACGATTGTTCCTAGAAACTGCTGGATATTTTTCTTGAGCTCAGCCTCATATTTGCGCTGAATGACGAATTGGGACTCAACCGCATCTGAATTATTAGCTATTCCGCCAGCAACATCAGAGTAGATTAATTCGCCTTGAGGACTTGAGATCGTAATATCCTTAATTGCCAAATCCGGAACCGCTGTTTTTACCAGGTTGTAATAGCCGTCGATTTCCTTCTGACTTGGACGATAGCCAGACACGAATTTCATCATAATCGATGCTGATGCTTGCTCCGCGTCTTCTGCAGATAGAAATACACTTTCTTTTGGCAAGTTAACCAAAACCTTCGAACTGTCCACACCTTGCATCGCATTCAGCAACTGTTGAACTTCACCGTTCAAAGCATTCAAATATTTTACATTGAATTCATTTTCGGTTGTGCCAAACTGGCTTGAGCTTGCATTAAATGCTTCAAAACCAATGGAACCGTTTTGAACTAAACCTTGAGAACCTACATCTACTTTTATTCGTGCTGCATCTGTGCTCGGTACTGAAATGCTTTTCCCATTGTTGCTGAGCTGGTAAGGTATTCCGCTTCCGTCTAAGTAAGTCATAATAGCAGCTGCGTCTGTTGTATCCAAACCTTGAAAAGCAATTTCGTATTCCGTTCTCGTAAATACAATTGTTAACAAAATAATTGCTAACAATAGTCCACTAATAGATGCCCCCAACCAAATTTTTTGTTTTCTGCCCGTCTGGCTCCATAATTGTGTAAGCCTACCTCGAAACTGGGCGATTCTCTCGTTCACATTTTCACCTCACCCAAATACTATGCTAGGTCTTCATGATGGTTAAATTTGCATCCGCATCATTTCTTGATATGCCTCGACCATTTTGTTGCGGACTTGTGAGGTAAGCTGCAAACTTAGTTGCGCCTGCTCAGAAGCAATTAAAACCTTTGAAACGTCAACCTGACCTATTAAGTATTTGTCGTTAAGCTTATGAACGTTCTTTTCCTGATCACTTACATTATTAATTGCCGTTTCTAGATATTGACCAAATGATTGCGTCAATTGTGCCGGAGTCGCTTCTTGAACCGATTTAGTTTCAATGAGTTTGGTTGGCTGAACCGGGCTAAGCGACATCGCTTGTATCATCATTACTCCCCCAATACTTCATATGGAATTGTTAATCAATTACTTTCCTATTTCTAGTGCCTTAATAAACATTGATTTGGTAGCGTTTAGCGCGGTTACGTTTGCTTCGTAAGATCTTGTAGCTGCAATCATATCTACCATTTCCTTCGTTACATCCACATTCGGCATATTTACATAGCCGTTTGCATCAGCATCAGGATGCGTTGGATTATAAATGAGCTTGTTTGGCGATTGATCCTCTTTAATTCTCGTTACTTTAACTCCTTGAGCAGCGGAGTTTTCATTCATTTGCTGAGAAAGCACATTTGAGAAGGACTGCTGCAGAGGTTCAATGACAACCATCTTTCGCTTGTACGGCTGGAATTGTCCATTTACAAAACTGCCTCTCGTCGTTTCAGCATTCGCTATATTAGAAGAAATTACATCCATCCGCAGTCTTTGTGCTGATAGAGCCGAAGCGCTGATATCAAACCCTGTGGACAATTTCATCGTTAAGCTCTCCCTTCAATCGCTGTGCGCATCATTCTTACCTCATGATTAATCTGTTGGACATAAAAGTTGTAGCTTAATTGGTTTTTAGCTAGCAAAGACATCTCACGATCGACATCAACATTATTTTCATTGTTGTTCATCGAAGTTGTTTCATCGGTAATAAGTTTGGGTATAGGTACATTAGAAGAACCTGCTCCAATAGCAATATGCTTTTGATTCGTTCGTTTGCCGATCAATTGCCCTTGCGTATTTCCCATGGATTGCTCTAATAATTCCTCAAACAAAACCTCTGACCGTTTGAAATGCGGCGTATCACCGTTTGCCACATTGTTAGAAATGACGCGCTGCCGCATTTCAGCTGCTTGAAGCGCACCTTCCATTCTTCCAAATGCTGCGCCATTCAACAAATTCACGTAGTTTCACCACTTTCACATAGGGGATCTTCTTAACGTATTCAACAGATTACTGCTCATTCCTTCTTTGTTCGACAGTAAATATTAAAAAAATGAGATACATGTGTCGATTTTTGCCGACATGATAATATTCAACAATTTCCTAAATTATTACAATAAGAAAAAAGCCCTATCTTTAAAATCAGATAGGGCAAAAATGGTCTAAACGTCCTATAATTATCGCTTCATCTTATCTAATTCTTGCAATAATTGGTGATTTAATATTTTAATGTATGTGCCTTTCATGCCTAATGACCTTGTTTCTATGACACCAGCACTCTCCAGCTTCCTAAGCGCATTTACAATAACTGAACGAGTAATTCCTACTCGGTCAGCGATCTTCGATGCGACAAGCAAACCTTCCTTGCCATCAAGCTCCTCGAAAATATGCTCGACCGCTTCTAATTCGCTAAATGACAACGAACCGACCGCAACGGCAACGACTGCACGACTGCGAACCTCTTGCTCAATCTCATCCGCGCGCTCCCGTAAAATCTCCATGCCAACAATCGTTGAACCATATTCAGCTAAAATAAGGTCATCGTCATCGAAAGTACCGGATAAACGGGTCAGGACCAACGTACCTAGACGATCTCCTCCGCCAATAATAGGTACAACCGTCATAATTTCTTGATCACCTAACCGCGGAAAAGTTTCGTAAATTCCCGAATCTGGCTTCACATTCGTCATCGATTCCTGCATATCAAGAAACCGAACGTTGCTCTCTTGCGGGAAACGAAGCTCATCAGCTGATAACGTTCGCATGAAATCGTGATCAAACGCATCTACTGCGGAGCAGCCAAGTATTTTACCTCTCCGGCTGACGACAAACACATTGGTTTGAATCGTTGTACAAAGTACTTCTGCCATTTCCCTGAAACTCAGCGCTTTGCCAGCTGCGCGTTGCAACAACCGGTTCAGCGTTCTAGTCTTCGTTAGTAAAGTCATTCTAATGCCTCCCAAAACTCATAACAACTACAGTATATATTGACTCAAATCGCGATTTTGCGCAATGCTTCCGAGTTTTTCTCGAACGTATTCCGGCGTAATCGTCATTTTTTCGAGCGACAGCTCAGGCGCTTCAAAAGATAGATCCTCCAGCAGCTTCTCCAAAATCGTATGCAAGCGACGCGCGCCAATATTTTCAGTATTGCGGTTAACATCTGCGGCAATGGACGCAAGCTCACGAATCGCCTCATCCGTAAATTCGATCTGAATGCCTTCCGTTTCAAGTAGAGCTGAATACTGCTTCGTTAAAGCATTTTTTGGTTCTTTCAAAATACTTACAAAATCGTCCAAGCTAAGACTAGTCAGCTCTACCCGGATCGGGAAACGACCTTGAAGCTCTGGTATCAAATCCGAAGGTTTGGCAACATGAAACGCGCCAGCAGCGATAAACAACACATAATCCGTTTTAACGGGACCATATTTTGTCATGACAGTAGAGCCTTCAACGATAGGCAAAATATCACGTTGAACACCTTCCCTAGATACATCTGGGCCAGATCCACGTGATGGGCTCGCAATTTTGTCAATTTCATCTATGAAAATAATGCCAGATTGCTCAGCTCTTGTAATCGATTCGGTAATGACATCATCCATATCGATTATTTTGTTAGCTTCCTCCTGCGTCAACACCTTGCGAGCTTCCTTTACAGGCAGCTTGCGCTTCTTCGGCTTCTTCGGCATTAATTGACCGAACAGCTCCTGCATATTCATGCCCATGCCCTCTGGACCCTGGCCTGAAAGCATATCCATCATATTAGGTGAGGAGTCCTCTACCTCAATTTCAATGATTTCGTTTTCCAGCTTGCCAGCCGCGAGCTGCTCTTTAATTTGCGAACGTTTTTGAAAGAGCGCATTTTCCACTTCCGGCTCTTCCTTTTGCTCTTCTGATTGCTGTTGATTGCCAAACAACATTTCAAATGGATTTTTTTGCGATTTAGCCTTAGCCGTTGACGGAGCAAGCAAAGAAACGATGCGATCATTAGCTAGCTTTTCTGCTCTGTCTTTTACTTTTTCCGTTTTTTCTGTTTTCACCATACGTATAGCTGTTTCCACTAGATCGCGGACCATTGATTCAACATCACGGCCTACATATCCGACCTCAGTAAATTTCGTCGCTTCTAGTTTCACAAATGGTGCCTTAACCAGCTTTGCCAAGCGGCGTGCGATTTCCGTTTTACCTACTCCGGTAGGTCCGATCATCAAAATATTTTTCGGAACGATTTCATCGCGCAGCGTTTCATCGAGCAAACTTCTCCGGTAACGATTGCGAAGCGCAATGGCTACAGAACGTTTCGCTGGTTTTTGCCCAACAATATACTTATCAAGCTCCGCTACGATCTGACGAGGCGTCAGTGCATCATTTCCCATTATAAAATCCCTCCGATTTCTATTCTTCGCTAAGACTTTCCGAAGTTTGGCCTTCTATCCAAAATCCTGTTACTCGATTTATACGATCTCTTCAACAATAATATTATGATTCGTGAATACACAAATTTCTGCCGCTATTTCTAGCGATGAACGTGCGATATCCTTTGCTTCCATTTGAGGTGCATGACGCTGAAGCGCTCTTGCTGCCGATAATGCGAAGCTGCCGCCTGAGCCGATTGCTAGAATGCCGTCATCTGGCTCAATGATCTCACCGTTGCCTGAAATAAGCAGCAAGCCGGTTTTATCCATAACGAGCATCATCGCTTCCAATCTACGAAGGACACGGTCTGAACGCCATTCCTTGGCAAGCTCAACAGCTGAGCGCTGCAAGTTGCCGTGATGCTCCTCCAGCTTTGCCTCAAACTTCTCGAACAAAGTAATGGCATCTGCAACTGATCCTGCAAAACCTGCGACGACTTGACCGCGATAAAGCCTTCTTACTTTTTTAGCAGAGTTTTTCATGACCATGCTATTCCCAAAAGTGACCTGACCATCCCCGGCAATTGCACCTTTTCCCTCATGACGAACTGCGCAAATCGTTGTAGCGTGAAATTGCATTTCCATTGCTTTGCCTCCTCAAGGTTCCAAATAATTAAATTGCCATGCCTTCATTACGCAATATTATTGCAAATGTTCCTTTTTAAATTGCTCAATACCTTCCAAAGCGCGATTCGCAATCATTTCGTTCTTTTCTTTTTTGCTGCGGATCTTCTTCTCAAGCGGTGGAAATAAACCGAAATTAGCATTCATCGGTTGGAAATGCTTGAAATCGGCTGTTGTAATATAATGAGCCATACTGCCAAGCGTAGTTTGCTCCGGCAATACGAGTGGTTCAAGATCTCGAGCTAATCTTGCAGCGTTGATTCCAGCAATCAAGCCGGAAGCAGCAGATTCCACATAACCTTCAACACCGGTCATCTGGCCTGCAAAAAATAAGGTCTCGCGGTTGTTAAGCTGATAGGTAGGCTTAAGCAAACGAGGTGAATTGATAAACGTATTACGATGCATAACGCCGAAACGAACAAACTCAGCATTTTCCAGACCTGGTATTAATGAGAAGACGCGTTTTTGCTCTCCCCATTTGAGATGAGTCTGGAATCCAACTAGGTTGTATAATGTTCCAGCAGCGTTATCCTGACGAAGCTGAATTACAGCATGTGGCAGCTCACCCGTGTGCGGATTTACAAGTCCAACTGGCTTCATAGGTCCAAACAATACGGTTTGTTTGCCTCTGCTTGCCATAATCTCGATCGGCATACAGCCTTCAAAGTAGACTTCCTTCTCAAAATCTTTTACTTCTGCTTTCTCAGCTGTTGTCAGTGCTTCGTGGAAAATTTCAAATTCTTCTTCTGTCATTGGACAGTTCAAATAAGCAGCCTCACCTTTATCGTAACGGGAAGCTAAATAAACCTTGCTCATATCGATCGAATCTTTTTCAACGATTGGCGCTGCAGCATCATAGAAATAAAAATACTCTTCGCCCAGCAGCTCTTGAATTTGTGAAGACAAGCCCGGTGCTGTCAGTGGGCCTGTAGCAATAACAACAATTCCATCCTTCGGAATTTCTGTTACCTCTTCATTCCGTACTTCAACAAGTGGATGCTCATGCAGTCTGCGAGTAACTTCACCAGAGAAACCGTCGCGGTCAACCGCCAGCGCTCCTCCCGCAGGTACAGCGTGCTGATCAGCACAGCTCAAAATAAGCGAGTCTAGTCGGCGCATCTCTTCCTTTAAAACTCCAACAGCATTTGCAAGACCATTAGAACGTAAGCTATTGCTGCATACAAGCTCTGCAAATTGATTCGTATGATGAGCAGGTGTTTTTGTGACTGGACGCATTTCATACAAAACGACAGGTACTCCTTGTGATGCAATTTGCCATGCTGCCTCGCTGCCTGCTAGTCCTGCTCCGATGACGGTTACTTTTTGTGGTTGTGACAAAATATATTCAATCCTTTCAGATATAGTTCACGTAGGTTGACCTTTGGCGCTACTACCTTGCCTTCAAAGGTTTTTTTATTGTAAATTAATAATTTCGAACCTTCCAATAATTTCAAACATTTTGAATGTTGTGAAGTTTTTCAACTTTAAAACTTTATAAGCTTTTTGAAGGATGAAAGAGCTTTTAGAGCCTTTCATGCTTTACAAAACTTTTAAAACACTTTTTGTATTTTAAAACATTTTTACAACAATTTTATAACAGTTTTACAAGCATTTTAAAACATTCAATTCCTTTTTAAACATCAAACCTTTTAAAACTTCAAATCCTTTTAAAACTTAAAACTCCCACAAGCTTTTCGAACCCACCCAAACCCTCCCTTCCAAGGGAGGGCCCCAAGGACTGCGTCCTCTGGACACCTGCAATTGGACTAACCTCTGTGTTAAACAGTCGGTTATCCATCCCAATGCCGTAAGATCGCTTCCGTCACTTCGTGACACGCTTCCAGCTTGCGCTAACATAGATCTCATCCATCAGTTCGTGATACGAGTTCAGCTTGCGCAAACTTTTTTATCACATGACTAAAAAATAGTAGAAGCTTAGGCGCGATTTGAGCGATTTAAGCCATTTGAATCATCAGAATGATTGAAACCATTATAAATCGATTACAGCAGCTTAATAGCCCGTTTAACAACGGTGTCCCCCCTTTGTGAAGGGAGGACGGGTATGGCGGTTGTCATTCGATTCTGTAGTATGGTTGCTAATGCTAGCTCATGCTTAATTAATCCGTATCAGTACCTTGCTCGTCTTCATCCAATACCTCTTCGGAATAATCACATGTTGGGCAAAGCAGCTTTGCTCCGCTGCGATTGCGCTTTTCAACAAGCTTGGACTCGCCGCATTGCGGGCAAGGTTTGTTCGTCGGTTTATCCCATGACACATAATCACAGCCGGGATATTGATCACAGCCATAAAATATACGTCCCTTTTTGCTCCGACGCTCAATGATTTTGCCTTCTGCGCATTTCGGACATGTCACACCGATATCCTTGACGATCGGTTTCGTGTTACGGCAATCCGGGAAGCCCGAGCACGCAAGAAACTTGCCAAATCGGCCCATCTTATAGACAAGGTGGCGTCCGCACTTCTCACAAAGCTCATCAGACACTTCGTCTTGAATTTCAATTTCCTTCATTTCATCTTCGGCAACTTCTAATCTTTTCTCAAAGGATTCGTAAAATGTAGCGAGCACCTTTACCCAATCCTCTGTACCTTCTTCCACATGGTCGAGGTTGCCTTCCATGTTCGCTGTAAACTCCGCATCCAAAATTTCAGGGAAAAACTCTTCCATGAGCTGAATGACAAGATCTCCAAGCTCAGTTGGCATGAATTTTTTCTCTTCCATTGCAATGTATCCGCGCTTCTGAATCGTTTCCAGTGTCGGCGCATACGTACTTGGACGACCTATACCGAGCTCCTCAAGCGTCTTTACTAGTCGTGCCTCCGAAAAACGTGGCGGCGGCTGCGTAAAATGCTGTTTTGGATCTATCGATTCTGATTGAATGACATCTCCAGCGGCTAGCGGCGGCAAGAACTTATGCTCTTCAACCGTGCCGTCATCGTTGCCTTCCACATATACCTTCATAAAGCCGGCAAATTTCACTTTAGAACCAGTAGCTCTAAACGTTGTATCGCCTGCCTGCAAATCCACAGTCATCGTGTCGAGCACTGCCGACTGCATCTGACTCGATACGAAACGTTCCCATACGAGCTTATACAGTCGCAGCTGATCACGACTCAAGAACGGTTTCATTGATTCGGGATCTCTTAATATGGACGTTGGCCGAATCGCTTCATGCGCGTCTTGAGCGTTGCTGTTTTTCTTTGTGTAAATGCGTGGTTGTTCAGGCACAAAAGCTTCGCCATACTTCTCAGATATGAATTCTTTCGCTTCTTCTTGAGCGATAGGCGAGATGCGCGTAGAATCGGTTCTCATATAAGTAATTAAACCGACTGTTCCTTCTTTACCCAGCTCAACGCCTTCATACAGCTGCTGTGCTACTGACATCGTCTTAGAAGCCCGGAAGCCAAGTTTCCTTGCCGCTTCCTGTTGAAGGGAGCTCGTTATAAATGGAGGCGCTGGATTGCGTAGACGCTCCTTCTCTCTCACGTCAGAGACTGTGAGCTTGCTGCCCTTCATCGCTTGGAGAACTTCCTCAACGTCAGCTTCCTTGCCTAACTCACGTTTTTCTCCAAGAATGGAATGATATTTCGCATCAAAAGGAATTCCTGCATGAGTCAGCTTCGCAGTGATGGACCAGTATTCCTCAGGGATGAATGCATCGATTTCGTTCTCACGATCGATGATGAGCTTAACGGCAACCGATTGAACCCTGCCGGCAGACAAGCCCTTCTTCACTTTTTTCCAAAGGAGCGGACTAATCTTGTAACCAACCAATCGGTCCAAAATCCGTCTCGCCTGCTGCGCGTTAACTAAATCCATATTAATCTTTCGCGGTGTCTTAAAAGCATCCTTCACGGCCTGTTTCGTAATTTCATTAAATACAACGCGGCAAGTATCAGTCTCATCCAGCTCCAAATAATGCGCCAAATGCCAAGCAATCGCTTCACCTTCGCGATCCGGATCGGCTGCTAGAAAGACATGTTTTACTTTTTTGCTGGCATCCTTCAATTCCTTGAGAATGCTGCCTTTGCCGCGTATGGTTATGTATTTAGGATTAAAATCATTTTCAACCTCGACGCCGATCTGGCTTTTGGGCAAATCGCGAATATGTCCCATAGAAGCTTTAACGATATATTTACTACCAAGATATTTACCAATCGTTTTGGCTTTCGCGGGTGATTCGACGATAACTAAAGAATCTGCCATGTAAGGCGCCTCCTCTCTCCATTGCAAGCTATAAAGCAATATATATTGATCCGGGCTGCAATTCAATTTTGCGTTTTATACATAAATTTAGCAGAAGTGCGTTCAAATGTCCAAACGGGAAGGCGGAGAGCTCGTGCAACTCATTAATAGATAAGGGCTGATCTCGCAAAAAAGCAATCAATTTACTCTCCTCAGGCGTGAGCTCTGGCTTATTTAATTCCTGTTCGGACTTGCTCGCTGCATCTGCTTCCTTGTAAGCTTTAAGCGCTTCCGGCAGCCAATTCAGCTCATCGATAATATCTTCAACGCAGCTAATAAGCTTTGCTTCTCCGCGTTTGATGAGCGCATTTGGCCCCTCACTCTTTGGCGATGAGTTTGGACCGGGTACAGCAAACAACTCCCGAGACATGTCCATCGCATGCTGTGCTGTTATCAGAGAGCCGCTCTTCGTTGCGCCTTCCACAATAACCGTTCCTACAGATAATGCCGCAATAATACGATTGCGCTGTGGAAATTGTCCAGGATGCAGCGGAGTACCGATCGGCGTTTCTGAGACGAGCAAGCCATGCTCGGCAATTTTGTGAAACAATGATAGATTCTCAGTTGGATAACACTTATCAATAGGCGTAGGAAGAACAGCAATCGTTCCTCCCGCTCCGTACAACGCTGCTTCATGAGCTTTGCTATCGACACCTTTGGCTAGGCCGCTAACCACCGTCAAGCCTGCAGAGGAAAGCTCCTGTGCCAGCGTAGTCGCTGATTGCCTGCCATATGCGGTCGGCACTCTTGTACCTACTACTGCAATTGCTGGACGCTGCAGCAGCTCAAGACGTCCTCTAGCATACAAGACCCAAGGCGGCTGTGCAATCTCTCTTAAAATTTTCGGATATTCGGTATCATAAGGCGTTAATGCGATTGCATTTACTGCAGCAACTGCTTCTGACGGA
Organism: Paenibacillus sp. 01T47; assembly: GCF_056398245.1. Taxonomy (NCBI): domain Bacteria; kingdom Bacillati; phylum Bacillota; class Bacilli; order Caryophanales; family Paenibacillaceae; genus Paenibacillus; species Paenibacillus sp. 01T47. The sequence goes on along the minus strand of NZ_JBFTPA010000006.1, from coordinate 167,591 downwards.
TCTTCTGTCAAAATCCATGGCCGCTCTGCATAACGTTCAGCCGCTGCTTTCGCTTGACCACGATGCAGGCCTATAGCAAGTAAATCTTCTATGCTCCATGATCGTTTATTCCAAAATTCATGGTGAACAGCCTTCTGAATTGCATGCCATCCTATGCCAGGAATTTCGTGAAAGGCAATAACCATTTGTCTACGAATATCTTGTTTTTTAGTCATCAGTACCAAGCCCCTTCTCTACTCGGGCTGGCCTACATACTTATCTATTGTGCGGTAGATAGCATAAGAATGCAAGTCAGCCGATAAAATAATGGCAATCCGCAAAAAAAAAAGCAACCTTCCAACTCCCGTTATCGGGTCGTTGAAAGGTTGCTTACCTTAGATCAAACTATATAATTATTTGCGAGTGATACATTTTTCAAGAAGGCCTTGCTCTTCAAGAACACTCACAAGCGTTGAACCCATCTCAGATGGTGTTGGAGCTACTTTAATGCCGCAAGCTTCAAGCGTTGCGATTTTTTCAGCAGCTGTTCCTTTACCACCGGAAATGATTGCGCCAGCATGTCCCATCCGTTTGCCCGGAGGCGCTGTTGCGCCGCCAATGAAGCCGACAACTGGTTTTTTCATGTTTGCTTTAATCCACTCAGCAGCTTCTTCCTCTGCTGTACCGCCGATTTCACCAATCATGATTACCGCGTAGGTATCTGGATCTTCATTGAAAAGATTCAAGATATCGATAAACTCAGAGCCCTTAACCGGGTCGCCGCCGATTCCTACTGCAGAAGATTGTCCAATTCCACGAGTCGTCAATTGATGAACCGCTTCATAAGTCAATGTTCCTGAGCGAGAAATTACGCCAACATGTCCAGCTGTATGAATGTAACCAGGCATAATGCCGATTTTGCATTCATCCGGCGTAATTACGCCTGGGCAGTTAGGTCCGATAAGAACGGTTTTGCTGCCGTCCATGTAACGTTTAACTTTTACCATATCAAGCACGGGAATGCCTTCTGTAATACAGATAACAAGATCAAGCTCAGCGTCAACCGCTTCCATGATTGCATCTGCAGCAAATGCAGGTGGTACATAGATAACTGAAGCATTAGCGCCAGTAGCAGCTTTTGCTTGAGCAACCGTGTTGAAAACAGGCAATGATACGAGCGTGCCGTTATCAAGTGTAATATCAACGTTTGTGCCACCTTTACCAGGTGTTACGCCGCCGACCATTTGCGTACCGTATTCCAATCCGCCTTTGGTATGGAACAAGCCAGTTGCTCCTGTAATACCTTGGGTAATGACTTTTGTATCTTTATTAACCAAAATGCTCACTCTTAACTCACATCCCCTGAATGAATTCGTATGCGGCCTATGCCACACAGCAAGTTATCTTATTTCACGAGAGCGACAATCTTCTGCGCGCCGTCCGCCATGGAATCCGCAGCCACGATGTTCAATCCCGATTCTTTCAAAATAGTTTTGCCGAGGTCTACGTTAGTACCTTCTAGACGAACAACGAGCGGACGGTCAAGACCGACTTGCTTCGCTGCTTCGACAACGCCATTTGCAATTACGTCACAACGCATAATGCCGCCGAAAATGTTAACGAAAATACCTTTAACTTTTTCATCAGACAAAATGATTTTGAACGCTTCTGTTACCTTCTCAGCTGTAGCACCGCCCCCTACGTCTAGGAAGTTGGCAGGGTCGCCGCCGTAATATTTGATAATATCCATTGTTGCCATCGCTAGGCCTGCACCGTTGACCAAGCAACCGATGTTGCCGTCAAGAGCGATGTAGCTAAGGTCGTATTTGGACGCTTCAATTTCTTTTGCGTCTTCTTCTTCCAAATCGCGAAGCTCAACGATATCTTTGTGACGATAAAGAGCGTTTGAGTCGAAGTTCAATTTAGCATCAAGAGCAATAACTTGTCCGTCGCCAGTTACAACAAGCGGATTGATTTCTGCAATGGATGCATCTTTCTCAACAAAAGCGGTGTAAAGAGAAATCATGAACTTAACTGCTTTGTTAACAAGCTCATTAGGAATGTTGATTGCATAAGCTAGTTTGCGCGCTTGGAACGCTTGCAAGCCAACAGCAGGATCAACGATCTCCTTAATGATTTTCTCCGGGGAGTGTTCAGCAACTTCTTCAATCTCAGTGCCGCCCTCTTCCGAAGCCATCATAACGACACGACCTGTACCACGGTCTAATACTACGCCGATATAATATTCTTTCTTAATGTCGCAGCCTTCTTCGATCAGAAGACGTTTGACTTCCTTGCCTTCTGGACCTGTTTGATGCGTAACAAGCACTTTACCTAGAATCTCACTAGCATAAGCGCGCACTTCATCAAGATTTTTTGCTACTTTAACTCCGCCCGCTTTACCACGGCCGCCAGCGTGAATTTGTGCTTTCACGACAACAACCTTTGTTCCGAGCGATTTAGCCGCTTCAACAGCTTCGTCTACAGTGAAGGCTACTTTACCTTCAGGTACGACGACACCATACTGTTTAAGGACCGCTTTCCCTTGATATTCATGGATATTCATTGTTGAAATCCTCCATTTCACAGACTGAAATCAGTCATATGTACACAAACCTCTATTATTGTAGCACCTTTCCCCGCCAGTTACCTTACTTTCACACATAATTAATACGGCTTTTTTGATATGGGTTTCATCTCAAAATGAGATTAAAGCGATAAAACCAGCTGAAATGCTCGTTTTATAAGGGAAAATACCACGCCATTTAGTATGACCCAATCCTAAAAATCATACCCGAAACATTTTAAATATTGACAATGCGAAGATAACTAAATTATGATATTGGCAAATTCATAACGATGGAACGGAATCGTAAGGAAGCACCTTCATTCACACATATGGGGGTGCTTTTTGTCGTGTTTAGTTTAATTCAGAGCGCAAGCGTTTATGGAGTAGATGGTAAAAGCATTTCAGTTGAGGTTGATATTTCCAGCGGCCTGCCTCAAATCAACGTAGTGGGTTTGCCTGATCCTGCTGTTCGCGAATCTGTTGAACGTGTTCGAGCCGCTCTAAAAAATAGTGGTTTTACTTTTCCTATGGACAGAATTACGGTTAATCTAGCTCCTGCCGACTTGCGCAAGGAAGGCACATCCTTTGATTTAGCCATTGCGGCGGGCATCTTAACTGCAAGCGGACAAATTAGCGTTGCCCCTTTTGAGAATACGCTTCTTCTTGGAGAGCTCTCACTTAACGGCAATGTCCGTCCGGTAGCCGGTGTACTTGCCATGATTGAACAAGCGAAACGACTTGGCTTTACGCGTGTCTTACTGCCTGTAGCGAACGTCAAGGAAGCCATCTGGATTTCTGATATGGAATTGTTTGCGTTAAGCCACCTGAAAGAGCTTGATTTAATCAAAAAGAAACAATCCGACTGGAACGATATTCGTGTCGATCATAGAAACGATTCCAGCTTTAGTCAAAGTGAAAACAAAGCATATCTAGATAAGCAAGATGAAATTGGTGATTATGGAGATGTTATCGGTCAGCATCAAGCCAAACGAGCTATGCTTATAGCCGCGGCTGGCAAACACAATATTTTGCTCAGCGGACCTCCTGGCACGGGTAAAACGATGATGATTCGGCGTCTTCCGGGGATATTGCCCTTATTGACTGAACAAGAAGCGCTGGAGGTTACGAAAATATATAGTGTAGCTGGCAAGCTGCTGGATAGCTCCCACGGCCTTATTACTCATCCACCATTTCGCGCTCCGCATCATACCATATCGTCCGGCGGACTGATCGGCGGCGGCTCTATCCCGAAGCCGGGAGAAGTTACACTCGCTCATCGCGGCGTGTTGTTTCTTGATGAATTGCCAGAATTTCCGAGACAGGTGCTTGAGGTTTTGAGACAGCCGCTGGAGGATCGTATAGTAACCATTTCCCGCTCCAAAGCTGTATTCCAGTTTCCAGCCAGCATTATGCTGGCTGCCTCCTTTAATCCATGTCCATGCGGCTATTATGGGCATGAGTATGGCGACAAACGCTGCACTTGCAGCGCTACACTCATTAGCCGTTATCGATCTAAAATATCAGGGCCATTGCTTGATCGAATAGATTTACAGCTAGAAGTGCCAAGACCTATTTCTCTAGAGCATGCTTCAACTGGCCCATCACTTAATACTGCCCAAATGAAGCAGCTAGTGCTGGGTGCATATGCCTTTAAACAAGATCGCACAGCAGGCATCAGTCTCAATCCTATTGGATCATTAAACGGCGCTGCCCTTCGAAGGTCTGTAAATATAAAGCCAGAAGCCGCAAGCCTGCTGGAAAGTGCTTTTGAAGCGCTTGGAATCAGTATGCGGGCATACGATAGAATGCTGAAGCTGGCACGCACCATAGCCGATCTTGAAGCAAGCGACGCAGTCGATACAATGCATATCGCGGAAGCTATTCAATATCGCGGGCTTGATAAGCCGCTTTCATAATAAAAAAACTTTCTCTGTAGGTTAGCTCCCGTCAGAGAAAGTCCAATTTGTTACCCTTTTAGAACGCTGCCTCAAAATGCTTAAAAGAAGTGACGATCTCATCTGCACGGCTCAACGTTATCGCAACTACATCAAAGCGAATGGATGCATCTGAGCGCCCGACACTGCGTAAATAAACTTGAGCCGCTTCCCTAACCTTCTGTTGCTTGCGATAATCCACCGACTCCGCGGCTGTGCCGTATTTGCCGCCTTCTTTTCTCGTACGCACCTCTACAAATACAAATCTATCAGAATGTTCAGCAATAATATCAATTTCTCCTATTCTACATCGCCAATTCCGCGTGAGAATATTATAATTAGCTTCTATTAAATACAAACAAGCTGCTTCCTCGCCAAGCTGACCCGTAGCTTTCCTATTATCTAGTTTCCGCGTCCCATTCGCTCTTCCCTCATCATCACCCATCTATCATTTCCCTCGCTTTTCGGTCAGAACGATAAACAAAGCTTAAAATTTCTGCGACGAGCGTATACAGCTCACCCGGGATTTCTTGATCGATATCAAGCTTAGAGAGCACTTCTACTAATGAGGAATCCTCTTGAACAGGAATGCCATTTTCCTTCGCTTTCTCAAGGATGAGATCCGCTAAATGCCCTTTCCCTTTAGCAACCATAACCGGAGCAGTGCGCTCGCCTGGCTCGTATTTTAAAGCGACTGCTTTCCTGACTTTCGTTTGTGGCTGATTTTCACTCTGATCGCTGCTCATATACGATAATCGACTCCTTTGTAACGATTGGCTGCAAAGGCGCTCATATCCGTCATTTGCTGGTTCTTAACTGCTGCTGATGCTGCTTCCACCTTCGATTCCCCCGCTTTGGGAAGCGGAGTTGTTCGCAGTGAAAGCAGCTGATAACCTGCTTGCTGAAGGCTGGCAGCAATTTCATTTCGAGATCCTTCTGCAAGCGATGAGATTGCAGGATGATCATTCCACAAGTTTAAACTTACAATTTTGTCCATCACATTTACATCAACCATCGTATCGCCCAGCGTATTCATCGACAAATTAAAGAGCAATCTGCAATTCGAAGCGTCAAGCTCTCCTTTTCGTCCTCTTCTTGTCTGAATGTGAACCGAAGCGGTTTGTTTGCCGTCTGCGTTATTGATTGGAATAAACATCGTCACATGCGTGAGAACGGAGCTGTTCCGCTCAGGAGTAAGCAAAAGCTGCTGGCCTGTTATTTGCTGTACAAGCTGCTGCGCTGTCTCTTTGAGAGCAGGAGGTGTATGATCCGATGAAACAAGAGCTAGCAAGGCACTTTTCAATGATTCCTGCTGAGCAGGCGGAGAAGAATCTGTCATTGGAATGCTGTCTGCAACGGTCGAAAGAACCGCTAAGGCTGCTCGTTCAACCATATGCTTTTGATCCGGCAGCCTTGCTTGCTGAGAATCAGCGGTTTCAAACTCTGCTGCTTTTGCCAGCATTACGGTTGGAGCAGCTTCTTTGTTGTTAGCCTCGACGATAGGAGTCTGCAGCGGTGGTGCTGAAGCATACGTTACAGTCGCCGGCTTCGCAGCAGTTTCCGTTGTTGCTGGCTGAGAAGCCGGCGCTTGCTGACTCAATTGAGTATCCGCTGTAAAAACTTTGGCAAGCTGAAGCTCATGATCGACGCCCATCCATTTCATCATCTGTCCCAGCCAGTTGGGCTGACTTGACTGACTGGCTAATGCTCTAGCCGCATGAGGATTAGCTTGTTGATCCGGAGCTTCGTCCTCAGACATAGCGACAGGTGCTGCTGTTGCCTGCGGCAAGTCCGTTTTGACGATTTGCGCGTTTAATTGCTTTGCAGTCGGAATGTCCTTTGTAACGGCTTCTCCTGATCTTGCTGCACCAGACTCAGCCGTCACTCCACGAAGCAGCTCGAGCCCTTCCGTCAGAAGCGCTTGCACACGTGCAGCTGCTTGAGTTGCGGCTTTTGTTTCAACTGTCCCTTCATCCGAAACACTCGTGAATGAAGTAATTTGCTGCTGCAACGTCTCAAGCAGCTCATGCGTGCTGCGCCCGAACATAACCTGCTGCATCGCACCTACAGTAGCACCAGTCATAGGCAGCCCTCTTTTAAAGGTTGCGGCAGCGGACTGCATCCATTGCTCCGCATCTCCACCAGCCGGCATCGCGGATGCAGCCTGTTGAAAGGCTTGCGCAACATCGCGGTTCAGAATCACGCCTTCCTTCCGCAAATCCTTTACGATCTGCGCTGCCCATTTCTGCTCTGGCAACGCCAGCTGTTTAGCCCATTCCTTGAACGTATCATCAGGCAATCCCACTTGACCAGGTTCAACCTGTTTAAGCATTACAAGCGCTCCGCTTGATTGAGGCTGCACTTGGAGCATTGCTGATTGTCCCACTTGAAGCGGCAGCTCTAGCTTCGCACGCACTTGTACACCGTTAATTTGTACGAGCGCTTCGTTATTTTCCATCACCTGCAAGATGACGCCTCTTACCACTTGTCCAACTTTAAGCTCCACAGCTCGTGTATCCGCACTAGAAGCCTCTCCTAAGAAGCTTCGCATCATTTGACTTATATTCATTTGTTCATTCGCCTCCGTTGCTCCAGCGCCATTCTATGCGTTTGCTCTTTGCACTTAAGCGAGCTCTTTACATATGCATGTACGACTTCATTAAACCTATAAGCCTTATATCGGTCAAAATGAGCAAAGCTTGTAGCCGTTCTCCCCAAAAAACAGCACAAAAACAAAATAACGCCCGATAATTACACTAGGCATCTTTTGCCTCGCACAATCAATCGAGCGTCATATAATATGTGCTGCGAGATGCAGCTAGAAGAGAAGCAGCTGCTCCTCTGTAAATAAATTGCCGAGAAACGATCTGCGATGCAGAGGACTTGGTCCATTAGCTAGCAATCGCTCCCGATGAAGCTTCGTTGCATATCCCTTGTGTATAGCAATGCCATAAGCTGGATATTCCTGCTCCCATTCGGTCACACAAAGCCTATCGCGCGTAACCTTGGCAACGATAGAGGCTGCAGCGATCGATTGGCTTGTAGCATCCCCTTTAATGATCGAGAGCTGCGGCAGACTAACATCGACCTTCTCCGCATCAACAAGCAAATAGTCAGAAGGAACCTGTAACGATTCCACTGCAATTTTCATTGCAAGCCTAGCTGCCTGCTTAATATTGATTCGATCAACCGTTTCAGCATCAACACGAGCAGCCGACCACGCTACACATTCCTGCAAAATAATATCATACAGCTGGTCACGCTTTTTCTCGGAAAGCTTCTTGGAGTCGTTAACCCCTTCAATCACAAGCCCTGGCGGTAAAATAACGGCAGCTGCCACGACGTCTCCGAACAAGCAGCCTCGGCCAACCTCATCTACACCAGCAATCGCTTTAAATCCTTCTTCCCATAACGACTGTTCATATTGCAGCACGTTACGTTCCCCCGTTTCACATCAATAAGGTGGCGCTTCGAGCGTAATTCTTCCTAGCTTGCCTGAGCGCAAATCACGCAAAATGATTCCGGATGTTTTCTCCAAATCGACGTGTCCACCGCTAACAAGGCAGCCTCTCCGACGTCCGATATCTTCCATCACACGCACGATTTCATCTGAATCCGTAGCGTCCTTAGGTGGCGTATCAAGCTCATAACGCTCTTTCATGTTAGGCCAGTAACGATCTACCAGCTCACGCATTGCAAAAAAGGCAATATCGTCAACGTTCAAAATTTGCTCTCTAATGGCACCTGTCATAGCAAGCCTGTATCCGACGAGCTCGTCTTCAAACTTTGGCCACAATATGCCCGGTGTATCGAGCAATTCCATTTCAGTTCCAATCTTAATCCATTGTTGTCCCTTCGTAACGCCAGGACGGTCGCCGGTTAAAGCAATAGCGCGTCCAGCGAGCTTGTTGATCAACGTGGATTTCCCGACATTCGGTATACCTACAATAAGTCCGCGAATTGCACGCGGATTTATGCCTTTTGCAATTTGACGTGCAATTTTCTCATGCAAAATTTGCTTTGCCTTGAGCGGAACCTCATTTACCTTTGTGCCTGTTGAGGAATCAATTGCGATCGATTCATGGCCTTCATTACGGAAATAAGCCATCCATTGCTCTGTCGTTTTTGGATCAGCCAAGTCGGATTTGTTTAATACGATCAATCTTGGCTTGCCGTTCAAAATTTCCTCAATCATCGGATTACGGCTAGATAGTGGAACCCGTGCATCCAATAGTTCGATGGCAAGATCGATTAGTTTGAGCTTGTCTTGTATTTGCCGTTTCGCCCGCGTCATATGACCCGGAAACCATTGAATGGTCATTTACTCACCTCATTTAGTCCAGTGCTTTATAAACTCTAGTTTGTTCAGCGGCCAAAAAATAATATCGGCACGTCCAACAACCTCTTTATCCGATACAAATCCGATAACCCTGCTATCTGTACTATCGCTGCGATTGTCGCCAAGTGCAAAAATCGTGTCCTCAGGAACAGTGATTTCAGATACATCGGAATTTATTCCTTTTTCGTTGTATAACTTGCCTTCGGCATGTGCTGCCGCAATTGCTTCTTTTAAATAAGGCTCGTCTATTTTTTTATCATTAATATAAAGGTCATCGCCTTCAAGTCGAATTTTATCACCCGGTACGCCAATCACTCGTTTTATAAATTTTCGGCCTTGCTCTGGAACATCAAACACTACGACCTCACCAAATTTCGGTTCGCGTATCGTATACAAAATTTTATTTACTATTAACCGTTCGCCGGTCTCGAAATTAGGCTTCATGGAAGGTCCGTCGACGATGAATGGTGAAAACAAAAATTGACGAATGAGAAATACGAGAACGACCGCAATGACTAAAGCCTTGATCCATTCTACGACTTCTTTATAAGCTCCGCCCTGTTTTCCTGAGCCGGATGCATGGGCTGCTGCACGGTTTGGTAAATTCTGCTCAATGTCCGCATGTTCCTGCGTATTTTTCATTTCATGATCATTGCCATTGTCCAGCCCGTCATTTCGCTGCTGTGAGTCCATTCAGTCCGCCTTCTTCCCATATGCTGTAATATGTAAATGACCTTTGAGAAAAAACGAAAAGGAGCTTGTTTGCGCAAGCCCCTCTTGTCGTTTGTTCTTAACGAATTTCTTTAATACGAGCAGCTTTTCCGCGAAGACTACGTAGGTAGTACAATTTCGCGCGACGTACTTTACCACGGCGAGCCACTTCGATTTTTTCGATTTTAGGCGAGTTAAGCGGGAAAGTTCTTTCCACACCAACACCGTAGGAAATTTTACGCACTGTAAAAGTTTCGCTGATTCCACCGCCGCGACGTTTGATTACAACGCCTTCGAACAATTGGATACGCTCACGAGTTCCCTCGATAACTTTTACATGAACTTTTAGCGTGTCACCTGGACGAAAGTTCGGTAGACCTTGGCGCAGATTTTCTTGCGCGATTGTTTGCAAAAGATTCATTTGATTCACTCCTTCCACCATAGACGTTCTTATAAGCTCACCGGATTCCTCTGAATCGGTTCATCGCTGATAGCGGACCGTCCGACTTTACGAACAACATTAGAAATTTTACCATAGCTAGCCCAATAATACAACACGATTTTTTTATTCATAAATCATGTATACTAAATGATGACAAACACCGACATGAAGAGGTGACAAAATTGCACCATAATAAACAATCTTTTTGTAACAAAACAAAAGGGGGAATCGCATCTGTACTATTAATATTAACCATTTCTGCACCATTGCAAACCTCTGCTGAATCCTTGGCTTTTAAAGATACGAATGGACACTGGGCTGGCTCCTATATTTCTTGGGCTGTTGATCAGAAATTAGCTCAAGGTTATGGGGATAATTCCTTCAAGCCAAACAAGGTTGTTAATGAAGCTGAGTTTCTTGCTATGTTATTGAGAGCCTATGGATTAGTCACAACATCATCTTCCAGCGCCAGCAATTGGACCAAGCCTTATTACGATTATGCGAATAATTTGGGCTGGCCTATCAATAACGCTTCACAAAATGTCGAATTCCGACGTGGACAAGCTGCGTTGCTTCTAGCTTCCGCGGCAAATGGAAAGGAATTTACAGAGCAAAGCGCAATTCAGTGGCTGCTTGATGAGAAAATATCGAACGGACGCACCTCTGCCACCGTTAGCGGCTTCATACCAGATGGAAAACTTACACGCGCTGAGGCGCTTACCTTCTTCTATAACCTCAAACTTCACTCAAAAGCGTTGTCCGATGCTAAAATTATTAACACCGTTGATCGCCTTCATGAAATAACGTTAAACGATTCGCTGCAAAAGCTTCAACAAACGCTCGGAAAACCGTCAAGAATTGATCCAAGCGAATATGGTTTCTCCTGGTACGTTTATAATAGCAGCTATACCAACTACATGATGTTCGGCATCCAAAATGATCGGGTAATCGCACTTTTCTCCAATGGCAAAGATAGCTGGGCGATGAAGTCGGGCATCCAGATCGGTCAAACGATTGGTAATGCCAAAAAGCTGGTTGGCGAAGCAACCAATGTCGAGACAAATAACGATTATTATGCTTACACTACAAAAAAAGTACATACCGTTCTCTTCATTGACCGACGTGATGGAAACAAAATAGCTGGTGTCATGCAAATGGATCAAGCCGTTTCCAAATCCACAGCGTTAAAATCAGCCAATACATCCAAGCTGGCAGACGCATATGAACAACAGCTCTTTGATCTTACTAACGCTGAGCGCGCTGTTCGCAAAATACCTCTGCTGCAATGGGACAAGCTCGCTGCTGCCTCTGCGCATGGTCACAGCAACGATATGAGTGCACGTAAATTTTTTGACCATACGAATCCAGACGGCTCGTCTCCCTTTGACCGAATGAAAGCAAATGGCGTTAAGTATCACTCCGCTGCTGAAAACATAGCTGCCGGATACAAAAATAGCATTTTTGCTCACTATGGCTGGGTCAATTCAACAGAAGGCCATCGTGAAGCACTATTAAACAGCAAGCTTGAGCGACTAGGTACAGGTGTTGCATTAGGCGGAACCTATAACGTCTACTATACCCAAAATTTTTACACGCCATAATCATCAAATACTTCTAAATAAACAAAGCCGCAACGAAATTCGTTGCGGCTTTGTTTATTAGCTAGGGTCGTACTATTTGCCTGTCTTATTAGGCTCCTGCTTTAACTGTGAAGCCACCCATTTGCGTTCCTTGTCCGTAAGCGGGGCGCTCTTCAGAAGGTCAGGACGGCGCTGCAGCGTCCGCAGCAGCGACTGCTCACGACGCCACACCTCAATATTCGCATGATGACCAGATATAAGAACATCCGGGACATCCCAGCCGCGGAACGACGCAGGCCGAGTGTAATGGGGATGCTCAAGCAAACCTGTGCTATATGAATCTGTAACGGCAGAAGTTTCATTGCCAAGCACTCCTGGCAGTAATCTAACAACGCTATCGATGAGCACCATTGCAGGTATTTCTCCACCCGTAAGCACGTAATCACCAATCGACAGCTCGTCTGTTACAAGATGCTCGCGTATACGCTCATCATAACCTTCATAGTGACCGCAAATAAGAACCAAATGCTGTTCCTTTGCAAGCTCTTCAGCCTTCTTCTGCGTAAACTGTGCTCCTTGTGGGCATAGAAGAATAACACGCGGCTTTATATTGTCATCCAGCTTTAGATCCTCTACTGCAGCAAAGACCGGATCTGGCTTCAAGACCATGCCGCCACCGCCGCCGTATGGATAATCATCAACCGTGTTATGCTTATTGCCTGAATAAGCACGGAAGTTGATTGCTTGAGGGGATACGATCCCCTTCTCTTTCGCTTTTCCTAAAATGCTCGAATTGAACACGCCGTCGAACATTTCGGGAAACAGCGTCAGCACATCTATTTTCATCGGTTAAATCAATCCTTCCATCAAATGGACCGTCACGATTTTCTCTTTTGTGTCGACATTGACTAAGACATCATCAATAACAGGCAAAAGCAATTGCTTCCCCGAGCCTTTCGGACGATCCACTACCCATACGTCATTTGCTCCTGGGCTTAGAATTTCCGAAATCGTGCCCAGCTCCTCGCCTTCCTCGGTAACGACGCGGCAGCCTATAATTTCGTGATAATAATATTCGCCTTCTTCAAGCTCAAGCTGCTGGTCGGCTGAAATTTTCAGTACCCAGCCTTTATATTTCTCAACCGCATTAATATCAGTGAAGCCTTCCAGCTTCAATATGTATACGTTTTTGTTCGCGCGTGAGCTGATTACTTTAACTTCCAGTGAAGCTCCGCTTTCCTCGTTCACCATAAGCAGCTTGTTTCCAGAAGCAAATCTATCCTCTGCAAAATCCGTTTGCGAAAGAATTTTCAGCTCTCCGCGGATACCGTGCGTATTAACGACTTTCCCGACTGTAAACCATTTTTCGTTCATTAGAACCAGCCCTTCATATGTGTATAGCCTTATTATACATGCAAAAACGGCTTCGTTCCATGTTGAAGAACGAAGCCGTAATGATTAGCGACATCCATGGATAAGTGTACATATTGAAAAGAAGGTTAGGACATTCATCCCAACCTTCTCTTTATACGTACATCATGACATAATGTCGACGATGACACGCTTTTGCGATTTCACGGAAGCAGAAGTCACTACCGTGCGAATCGCTTTCGCTATGCGTCCCTGTTTACCGATGATTTTACCGATATCCTCGGGGTGAACCGAAAGCTCGTATATCGTGCCACGGTCATCATCCTTCACATTGATTTGCACCTGTTCAGGATGATCAACCAATGCCTTCGCTATGACAAGAATCAATTCTTTCATCTCAAGGCCCTCCGCTATTCAACAGTTATTTCTGTTGCTTAAGCTCATGGAACTTTTTAAGAACACCAGCTTTGGAAAGCAAGTCACGAACGGTATCAGAAGCTTGCGCTCCAGTTTGCAACCATTTTAGCGCTTTCTCTTCATCAATCTTAACTTGAGCCGGTTGTGCAACCGGGTTATAAGTACCGATTTCTTCGATAAAACGACCATCACGCGGCGAACGGGAATCCGAAACTACTACGCGGTAGAAAGGAGCTTTGTGAGCACCAATTCTTTTCAAACGAATACGTACTGCCATTAAAAATTCACCTCCTTCAAAGAGTAAACAACCATTAAAACGGGAACTTCATATTTTTGCCGAGCATACCTTTCAGGCCCTTCTTGCCGCCCTTAGGTCCTTTCGGTCCCATCATCGATGAGAATTGCTTCATCATTTTTTTCATATCGTCAAACTGCTTAATGAGGCGGTTTACCTCAACGATCGTTGTTCCGCTGCCTGCAGCAACACGCTTGCGGCGACTGTGATTAAGCAGCTCTGGCTTTTGCTTCTCCTCTTTCGTCATGGAGCGGACAATCGCCTCGACGCGGCCGATTTGTTTCTCATCGACCTTCATATCCTTCATGCCCTTCATCTTGTTCATGCCGGGCAGCATATCCATAATTTGATCAAGCGGCCCCAAATTGCGAACCTGCTCCATCTGCTCAAGAAAATCGTCGAACGTAAACTCTGCTGTACGCATTTTACGTTCCATTTCCTTCGCTTTATCTGCATCAATATTCGACTGCGCCTTCTCAATAAGCGATAGCATATCGCCCATGCCGAGAATACGAGAAGCCATACGCTCTGGATGGAACGGCTCCAAGGAGTCGATCTTCTCACCCATTGCTGCGAATTTAATCGGACAGCCTGTAACTGCTTTTACCGACAGCGCCGCGCCACCGCGAGTATCGCCATCGAGCTTTGTTAGTACAACACCTGTTAATGCGAGCTGTTCATGAAAGCTCTGTGCAACGTTTACAGCATCTTGTCCTGTCATTGCATCAACAACGAGGAGAACCTCATCCGGCTTTGTAACCTGATGAATTTGCTTAAGCTCTTCCATCAGCTCTTCGTCGATATGTAAACGACCGGCGGTATCAATGATGACATAGTCATTGCCGTTCTCTTTGGCATGCTGTAGTCCAGCACGCGCAATCTCTACAGGTGATGTCTGATCACCCAAGGAGAAGACCGGCGCATTGATTTGTTCACCAAGCACTTGAAGTTGCTTAATGGCTGCAGGACGATAAATATCACAAGCGATAAGAAGCGGCTTATTGTTGCTCTTCTGAAGCAATTTTGCCAGCTTGCCTGAAGTTGTTGTCTTACCCGCACCTTGCAAACCCGCCATCATAATGACTGTCGGAGGCTTATTAGCCTTAACCAGCTTGCTCTGCGTGCCGCCCATCAGCTCGGTCAGCTCTTTATTTACGATATCGATGACGACCATGCCGGGCGTGAAGCTCTTGGATACATCGAGGCCAATAGCCCGTTCCTTCACCTTCGCAATAAAGTCCTTTACGACTTTAAAGTTAACGTCTGCCTCTAGAAGCGCCAAACGTACTTCACGCATTGCTTCGCTAACATCATCCTCGGAAACCTTGCCCTTGCCCCTCAGCTTGCTGAACACATTTTGAAGCCGACTCGATAAGCTCTCAAATGCTGCCATGTACCGTCACCTCCATTCTTCATGTTTTATTCGGCTAATTTAAATTGTGCAATAACACTCATAAGCGCCTGCTTGTCCTGCTCTGCAATGGAAAGCTCGTTAACGCTGTTTACAAGCTGCACAGTTAATTGTTGAAAGGATTCATGTCTTATAAGCAAGCCTAGCTTGCCTTCATAACTTTCTAGCACTTGTTCTGCACGCTTGATGTGCTCATATACCGCTTGTCTGCTAATTCCAAACTCGCCAGCAATTTCCCCAAGTGTGAAGTCGTCGTGAAAATAATATTTGAGAAACGTCCGCTGCTTTTCTGTCAAGAGCGGCTCGTAAAAGTCGAACAACAAGTTTATTCGGGTTGTCTTGGACAAGGCATCTGGTTCATTTGCTTTCATCCCCTCAGCCCCTCCTGTTATTTGCTTGTTCTGCCGACAAGGTAAATACCTTTACACCAGCAACGTCTTTTATAATACATGACACTATAGGCTGCTGTCAAGTATTTTCCCTTGTCACCTTTACGAGCTGTTTTAACTGCTCCAAACCATCGTTAATCGCCGCTTACTCCAACGTTTTTTCAGCTTCAGAATCATCTTCACGCTGGATTAATCCAGCAAACAAAGCATGAATAAATTGCTCTGAATCGAATTGCTGCAAATCGCCCATTTTTTCGCCAAGACCTACAAGCTTAACCGGGAGGCTTAACTCATTACGAATAGCAATTACGATTCCGCCTTTAGCTGTGCCATCAAGCTTTGTCAGCACGAGACCGGTTACGCCGCTTTTCTCACCAAACAATTTTGCTTGGCTAAGTGCGTTTTGGCCAGTCGTTGCATCAAGCACAAGAAGAACCTCATGAGGAGCGTCAGGAAGCTCGCGCTGAATCACGCGGAAAATCTTGTTCAGCTCTTCCATCAAATTCGTTTTGTTTTGCAGCCTGCCAGCCGTATCGCATAACAGAACGTCTACGCCGCGCTGCTTTGCAGCTTGCACCGCATCGAACATCACTGCTGCAGGGTCAGCTCCTGATTGCTGCTTAATGACATCGACACCAACACGCTGTCCCCATACCTCCAGCTGCTCAATAGCTCCTGCGCGGAACGTATCGCCGGCTGCCATAAGCACACTCTTGCCTTCGCTCTTAAATTTATGAGCAAGCTTGCCAATGGTCGTCGTCTTGCCAACGCCATTTACGCCAACGAACAAAATAACAGTGATGCCGCTCGGTGCCATCCGCAAGCCGGAATGATCGTCACCCTTCATGAGCTGAATCAACTTCTCAGATAGGATCGGCTGCAAATCCGAAGCATCCTCGATCTTCCGTTTTTTCACTTCGACCCGCAGATCGTCAATAAGCTGCATAACGGTATTCACACCAACATCGGCGCCAATTAATATTTCCTCTAGTTCTTCATAAAACTGCTCATCGATTTTTTTGCGGCGTGTGATAAGCTCTTCTACCTTCTCAACAAAAGCCGTACGCGTCTTCGATAAGCCTTCTTTGAAAATATTTGTCACCGCTTCTGTCTTTGTAGCGATGCTTTCCTTCAGCTTCTTAAAAAAACTCATCGTTCCAACTCCCCATCCTCACGTTGCCGTTTTTTCTATAAGTTATGCGGATACCGGCTCTTCATCCTCTAAGCGTACAGAAACGAGCTTCGATACGCCGCCTTCCTCCATCGTAACACCATATAGCACATCCGCTTCCTCCATCGTGCCTTTACGATGAGTAACGACGATAAACTGCGTAAGCTCTGAAAACTCACGCAAATATTGAGCAAAGCGTGATACGTTTGCCTCATCAAGCGCAGCTTCAACCTCATCAAGCACGCAGAACGGAACGGGTTTCACCTGTAAAATCGCAAATAACAAAGCGATTGCGGTCAAAGCTCTTTCTCCACCAGAGAGCAGCTGTAGATTTTGAAGTTTTTTGCCTGGCGGCTGAGCGACAATGTCGATTCCTGTATCAAGAACACGATCTGGCTCAACGAGCACAAGATCAGCCCGGCCACCACCGAACAGCTTCGCGAATACGATAACAAAATGACTGCGAATCGCTTCAAACGTCGCTTTGAATCGTTTGGACATCTCATCGTCCATCTCGCGAATGACCTGGTACAACGTCGTTTTTGCGTCGATCAAATCATCCTTCTGCTCGGACAAAAACTCAAAACGTTCGCTGACTCGCTCATACTCCTCGATTGCACCTAAGTTCACTTCACCAAGAGCGGTTATCTGACGTTTAACGTCTCTAACCTCATTTTGTGTACCGAGAACATCCTCAGGTATAGGGTATTGCTCCTTAGCGAGCTCATAGCTAAGCTCATATTCCTCACTGAGCTTCCGAAGCAAATTATCAAGCTCCACGTCTAGACGGTTAGCAGCAATTTCGGTCTGCCTCATCTGCTCTTCAACCGTCCGAAGTTGTCCGCGCTGCTCCTTCGTTTCACTCTCGCCCAAATCGAGCTCGGCAATACGCTTAGCGCGTGCTGATCGTTTGAAATCCGTTTGCTCTGCACATTCCTGCTTCTTCAAACGCAGGTGATTGAGCTGTTCAATCTGCTGTACCGTTTCATCGGCATGCCTTGCGATTTCTTCCTCTTGCTGAACGGACAAGGAGCGCAAGCTTCCAAGCTCTTGCTTTGCTCGGCCAATTTCCGCACGCACTCTCGCCGATTGATCTTCGAACGATAATTTCTCTTGATCAGTCTTCGCGGCAGCGATCTTAATATCGGTAAGCTGGCCTTGCAGCTCTTCCTTCGCAAATTCGCTAGCTTTACGCCGCTCTTCTGCCATACGAATCGCTTCCTGCAGCCTCGCTTCATCTACAACCAATTGTTCTAAACGGAGCTCTGCAGCTTTGGCTGCTGCCTGAACATCTTTCTGCTCGGACAAATGAGTGTTCCGATCCGCTGAATACAGCTGACGCTGTTCGTCGAGATGCTTCGCCTCATTGTGAAGCTGCTGAAGCTCAGCTCTAATTTGCTGCTCTTCAATACGGCTTTTCTCGCCTTCTGCACGCAGCTCCTCAATATTATGCGTGCGAATAGAATGTTCTTTGCGCAAATCGCTTAGCTTATTACGAAGCTGCTCTACCATCTTGCGAGCATCTGCAATCTCTTGATCAAGCGAGTCGATTTGTCGTTGACGACCAAGCAGGCTAGCACCTTTCTTCTGCAAGCTGCCCCCCGTCATTGAACCGCCAGCATTGACAATATCACCTTCAAGCGTGACGACGCGGTATCGATATTGACATTTCGATGCAATCCGGTTAGCTTGCTCCAGCGTTTCTGCTAGCAATACATTGCCAAGCAAACTGTTCACAATCGCTGAATAGCGGTCATCCGAGCTTACCAAATCAGCAGCAACGCCTACGAAGCCCTCAATGGATTCGGCTATACGCTTGTCATGCTCAGGAACTTGTCTGCCACGTATGACATCGAGCGGCAGGAAGGTAGCTCGTCCTAGCTGACGCTGCTTCAAGAATGCGATAGCTGCGCGAGCCGTTTTCTCATCCTCCATGACCACATGCTGCAAGGCCCCGCCCAGTGCAGTCTCAACGGCAGTCTCAATGCGTTCAGGAACACGAACAAGCTCCGCAACCGCGCCATGAACACCGCTGATTCCGCTATTGCCGCGTCTGGAAGCTTTGAGAACTTCCTTTACGCCCTGCATAAAGCCATCAAGCGCGTCCTGCATTTCTTTCATGGTATCGCGCCTAGAAACATGGCTGTCTAACTTCTGCTCCCACTTTCGCATAGCTAAAGTGACCTCTTCCAAACTTTGAGAAATCTTTCTCGTTTGTTCAGATTCCGAAAGCGTTTTGTTTCTTGCCTGCTCTAGTCGCGCCAGCGTAGATTCAAGCGCAGCCGCAAGTGCAGAGCGTCGCTCGTCCAATTTTTCCTGCTGCTCCAGCCATTTGGTCTCATCCTCGCTAATTCGCTCCATCCGTCGCTGCAATGCTTCTTGCTGCTGCGAAGCATAACGAATTTCGTTGCGGTGCTGCGCCATCGAGCTGAGCACTTCCAATAGCTCGCTTTTGAGTGTTTCTTCCGCATCAACGACTGCTCCGCCTGCAACGCCTACCAGACGCGCTTCTTCATCGGCTATTTTCGAGCGCAAATCTGCTAGCTGCAGCTGCAACGCAGCTGCGCGGCTGCGAAATTCCGCTTCTTCCTGCGTCATGCTGACAATGCGAGCGTCCTGTGCAGCGATTGACTCTTCAAGCTGACGTTTATTTTGCTCCAAGTTGCGCTTGCGTTCCTTCAATACCTCGCCGTATCCTTCACATTTCTCGAAATCCTCACTAATTTGCAGCATCGCTTCATGAAGCTGATCAAGCTCGAGCTCAAGCTCCCGCAGCTGCTGACGATCCTTCTCCAAATGTGCATCATGCTTGCTGACAACCGTAGATAGCTGAAGCTGCTCCTGCTGCAAACGCTCAAGCTTGCCGTTTGCCTCCGTCCATGAACCGTGAATCTGTTCGATGTTATGTACGTACATAGAGATTTCCTTCGTTTTCAGCTGTTCCTTGAGCGCTTTGAAGTGAATGGCTTTCTCCGATTGCTTGCGAAGCGGGCCAACCTGATCTTCGAGCTCCGTCACCAAATCATGAATGCGAAGCAGATTCTGCTCAGTTTCATCAAGCTTTCTCTGCGCTTCGCGCTTACGCGACTTGTATTTGACGATGCCGGAGGCTTCTTCAAATATTCCGCGACGATCCTCCGAGCGCGTGCTTAAAATTTCTTCAATTCGGCCTTGTCCAATGATGGAATAAGCTTCTTTACCGATACCGGTATCCATAAATAGCTCGGTAATATCTTTTAGCCTGCATGGCTGCTTGTTTATTAAATATTCGCTATCTCCGCTGCGATGTACACGCCGTGTCACTGTTACCTCGTTATACTCGAGCGGCAATGCCCCATCCGAGTTATCAAGAGTAAGGGATACCTCGCTGTAATTGACAGCTTTCCTAGCATCGCTTCCGGCAAAAATAATATCTTCCATCTTGCCGCCGCGGAGGCACTTTGCGCTTTGCTCGCCGAGCACCCAGCGTATGCCGTCCGAGATGTTGCTTTTTCCGCTGCCGTTCGGCCCTACAACCGCAGTAATACCGGTTACAAACTCCATTTCGGTCCGATCAGCGAAAGACTTAAAGCCTGATAATTCAATCCGTTTCAGAAACATGTCTTGGTTTTCACCTCACCCCTCATTGTACCACATCTTATGGGCCTTGATAACCATTTAAGCTACTAAAAGCAACCAAATGCTGCGTTTATCACCTTATTTCAGCTGGTTAATCCGCTCTTCCTTTTTATCAGGGCCACATAATAAACGTTCATAAAAAAAGAGAGCGCCCGGCAGGTCAGAAGACCTTCCGGAAACTCTCTATGCTGATTAGCCTTGTTCCTGCGATAGCGTGCGCCATGCTTCAGCTGCAGCACGCTGCTCCGCTTCCTTCTTCGTCCTCCCGCTGCCGACGCCAAAACGCTCTTCACCGAGATATACTTCAACGACAAATTCACGGTCATGCGCAGGTCCACGTTCTTCAATGATTCGGTATTCCACCGCACCAAGCCCATGATGCTGCGATCGTTCCTGCAGCTTCGACTTGGAGTCTTTAACAAGAAGACCATAGTCGTTTGACTCAACAAAAGGAAACATATGCTCATTAAGAAAAGCTCTCGTTTCCTCAATTCCTGCGTCAAGGAAAATGGCACCGACAAACGACTCGAACAAATCAGCTAGCAATGCTTGCCTTTGCCGACCGCCTAGCTGCTCTTCACCGCGTCCGAGAAGCACATGCGAACCGAGCTCCAAGCGTTCAGCAAATTGGGCTAAAGATGGCTCGCAGACGATTGACGCACGCATTCTCGTGAGCTCGCCCTCAGGCCGCTGCGGATACGTTGCAAACAAGTACTCAGAAACGAGTAATTGAAGCACCGCATCTCCCAAAAATTCCAAACGCTCATTATCCTGAGCTGACCCGCGCTTGTGTTCATTTACATAAGAAGTATGAGTGAAAGCTTGCCTCAGCAGCTTTGTCCGCTTAAAACTGAGCTGTAGCCGCTGCTGCAGCTCATAGAAGGAATCACGCTTCATAAACTTTCATCACGATCGATGCATTGTGACCGCCGAATCCGAATGAGTTGGACAATGCTATCCTTACATTCGCTTCACGCGGTTTATTAGGTACATAATCAAGATCGCACTCCGGATCTTGATTGTCTAAATTAATAGTCGGAGCGATGATTCCGCTTTTGATAGTCAAGCCGAGAATTACGGCTTCTACGCCGCCAGCAGCACCTAGCAAATGACCTGTCATCGATTTCGTTGAGCTGACCGCTACTTTATAAGCATGGTCGCCGAGCGCTTTTTTGATCGCTTTTGTCTCTGAGCGATCACCGACAGGTGTCGAAGTGCCGTGCGCATTGATGTAGTCGATCTCAGAAGGATCAATTCCAGCATCCTTAAATGCTTTCACCATGCAGCGAGCTGCACCATCTGGATCTGGCTCAGTCATGTGATGAGCGTCACCGCTCATACCATAACCGATAACTTCAGCATAAATTTTTGCACCGCGTGCCTGCGCATGCTCAAGTGATTCAAGCACGAGTACACCAGCGCCTTCGCCCATTACGAAACCATCACGGTCAACGTCGAACGGACGACTTGCTTTTTCAGGCTCTTCATTGCGAACGGACATCGCACGCATTGAGCAGAAGCCTGCCATGCCAGTCGGTCTGATCGTCGCTTCTGCTCCGCCAGCAATCATCACGTCAGCGTCGCCGCGTTGAATCAATTTGAAAGAATCGCCGATGGAATGAGTGCCCGTAGCACAAGCGGTTACCGCCGTACTATTTGGACCTTTCGCACCAGTAAGCATGGATACTTGTCCAGAAGCCATGTTCGCGATCATCATCGGAATAAAGAATGGGCTGACGCGCTTAGGGCCTTTCTCCAGCAAAATATTGTGCTGGTCTTCCCAAGTGCCAAGTCCGCCGATACCGGAACCGACCATAACGCCAACACGCTCAGGGTCAGCATTTGTACCAATTTGCAAATCAGCATCTTTAACTGCCAATTGACTAGCTACTGCAGCGAATTGTACGAAACGATCCATTCTGCGTGCTTCTTTTTTATCTAAACCGTAATCTTCGGGATTGAAATTTTTAACTTCTGCGGCAATGCGCGTAGGATACTCAGAGAAATCGAAAGCTTCAACAACCGATACACCTGATTTTCCGTCCAGCAAGTTACCCCAGAACTCTTCCAAATCGGAACCGAGTGAGGTAATAACCCCCATACCCGTAACAACAACTCTTTGTTTCATTCGATTCACCTCTATGTCCAGCAAATTTGATGCGCAAGCTGCGTCACCTTTGTTAATCGGTCAATGTTGCTATATTGCGTATACCCTGCTTATATTTCTCCGTAAATACAAGCCTAGCCGTACCAAACGGCGAAACCTTTACGCTTGAAATATAAGGAGGTATAAATGAGATGCACATAAAGCCATTCACGCTTCTTTATATAAAAGCTGCCTTGCTTGCTTAAGTGTAATGCATGAAACTGCCTAGATGGAGAGAAGTCCCGTTTATTAAAAACGGGACTTGTCCTTCTTACGTATGAGATTGTATGTATTTAACTACTTCTCCCACAGTGGTGATAGTCTCAGCATCTTCATCAGAAATTTCCATATCAAACTCGTCTTCTAGCTCCATGACCAATTCAACGACATCAAGAGAGTCAGCGCCGAGGTCATCTTTAAATGAAGCTTCAAGTGTAACTTCCGCTTCGTCTACGCCTAGTCGGTCGATGACGATACGTTTTACGCGATCTACTACTTCGGACATCCGGTTCACCTCCTCCATGGTATTATACGAGAATTAAAGATAAAATGCCATACGTAACCGTTTTAATTCATTATTGCTGAATTATCTGGTGTTACATATACATGCCGCCGTCCACATGAATCGTCTGTCCAGTCATATAGGCTGAAGCATCCGAAGCAAGAAAACGGACTGCGTTTGCGATGTCGCTCGGATCTCCGAGACGGGCAAGCGGAATTTGGCCAGATAAAGATTGGCGCATTTCTTCCGGCAGCTTGTCCGTCATTTCGGTTTGAATAAATCCTGGGGCTACACAGTTAACTGTAATGCCGCGTGACGCAAGCTCGCGGGCACTAGCCTTAGTAAGACCAATGACACCAGCTTTGGCTGCGACATAGTTAGCCTGCCCAGGGTTTCCGAGCACACCAACAACAGAAGAAATGTTGATGATTCGGCCGGAGCGTTGTTTCATCATAGAGCGAGTGACCGCTTTAATGCCATTGAAAACCCCTTTTAAGTTGGTTTCAATGACTTGGTCAAACTCGTCTTCCTTCATACGCATGATTAAATTATCTCTTGTAATGCCCGCATTATTCACTAATATGTCAACCGCGCCGAATTGCTCGATGACTTCCTTGACCATCGCTTCAAATTCATCTACTTTGCCAACATTAGCTTTTATTACAATAGCGCGTCTACCGAGTGCTTCTACAGCTTGCGCCGTTTCAGCTGCTGCCGCTTCGCTGCCTGAGTAGTTAATGGCAACATCCGCGCCTGCCTCGGCGAGGGCAATAGCAATCGATCTGCCAATGCCCCGCGATGCGCCTGTTACGAGTGCTTTTTTTCCTTCCAAGCTAGCAAACATCGAATCCCCTCCATCCTATTGTTCATTCACCTGCAGCGCTTCAAGCGCACTGATGCTGTTAATCGAGATGACGCGTAGATTTTTGTCGACTTTTTTGATGAGGCCGGCAAGCACCGTTCCCGACCCGATTTCCACAAATGTATCAACGCCTTGCTCGACTAAATAACGTACGCTATCTTCCCAAAGGACAGGTGAGCACACCTGTTCTACGAGCAGACCACGTATCTCATCCGCCGATGTTACCGCATTGGCAGTGACATTCGCCACAACAGGAACTTTAGCATCCTTCATCGCTATATCAGCTAATGTCGCTTGAAGATTTACAGCTGCAGGCTTCATTAGGGATGAATGGAATGGACCGCTTACTTCAAGAGGAATAACCCGTTTTGCTCCAGCCTCTTCTTTGCCGCGCTGGACAACAGCATCAACACCTGCTGCAGTACCAGACACCACAATTTGACCTGGACAATTCACATTTGCAATCTCAACAGCCGAGCCTTCAGCTGTAATTGCCGCACAAAGCGCTGCGAGCGTATCGCGTTCAGCGCCGAGCACTGCTGCCATTGCGCCTTGGCCGCTAGGAACAGCTTGCTCCATAAATTGACCGCGAGCACGGACAGTACGAACTGCATCTTCAAAGGATAGGACTCCAGCAGCGACAAGCGCGCTATACTCCCCAAGGCTGTGTCCAGCAACATAATCCGGCTTCAGCCCCCGGCCTTCCAGCGCTTCCAATAGCGCAACGCTAACGGTAAGCAGTGCTGGCTGTGTATTCGCAGTTTGTTTAAGGATATCTTCTGGTCCCTCAAAAATAATCTGGCTTAATGAGAAGCCCAATGCCTCATCCGCTTGTTCAAAAATCGCACGGGAACGATCAAACGCATCATAGGCGTCCTTGCCCATTCCGACAGCTTGTGCGCCTTGCCCCGGAAAAACAAATGCTATTTTACTCATAACGTTTCCCCCTTACACACGTATACGGCTCGAACTGCATCAGACAGTATAGCTCGTTTCGCGGTGATATGTAAGCTCGTCATAAGAGGAAAACTTATAACGTCTTATTTTTTCAAAAAGCTGCAACGCTCATACTACCATACCAGAACGGAAGCTCCCCATGTCAAGCCGCCGCCGAAACCTACAAGCACAAGGCGGTCTCCTTCACTGACACGACCCTGCTCAACGGCTTCAGCCAGTGCAACTGGAATGGATGCCGATGACATATTACCGTATTTGTCCAAATTGACCATCGCTTTATCTTCCGACAAGCTTAGTCTGTTTAAAGCGGACTGGATAATCCGAATATTCGCTTGATGAGGAATAAGAAGATCAATATCTTCTTTGTTTAGGCCAGCTTTCTGCAAAGCCTCTTCAGCCACGCTGCCCATAATTCTAACTGCAAACTTGAATACATCATTGCCAGCCATATGAATGAAATGCTGCTTCGACTGGATACTTTCTTCCGATGCTGGAACGCGTGATCCGCCTCCATGAACCTTCAGCAAGTCTCCACCGCTTCCGTCTGCGCCAAGCACAAACGATTGGAAGCCGCGGCCTTCTTCAACCGGTCCAAGTACAACTGCTCCTGCACCGTCACCGAACAAAATGCATGTGTTGCGATCCGTGTAATCAGTAATTCGCGATAGCGTCTCAGCGCCTACAACAAGCACATGCTTGTACATGCCGCTGGCGATCATACTCGTTCCTGTCGCTAGTCCATATATAAACCCGGAGCAAGCAGCCGACAAGTCGAACGCAGCCGCTTGCTTTGCTCCCAGCTTATCTTGAAGCAAGCAGGCAGTCGAAGGAAAAAACATATCAGGCGTAATTGTAGCAACTATAATGAGATCGATATCTTCTGCCGTAAGGCCAGCAGCAGCAATCGCTTCACGCGATGCATGCAGTGCAAGATCGGATGTTGCTTCTTCTGCTGACGCTAGGCGGCGTTCTTTAATGCCTGTGCGAGTAACTATCCATTCATCATTTGTTTCAACCATTGCTTCTAGCTCTTTGTTCGATAAAATACGTTCTGGCACGTATTTACCAGTACCAATTATTCCGACAGGATGTAAACCCATTTCGCACACTCACTTCCCGTTGATTTCTGATGCGATTGTTTCAATCAATTGTCCTTGAATGGCGCTGCGAGCCTGTCTTACGGCATTTTTCACAGCGAGGGCATCCGAGGAGCCGTGGCATTTTACTACAAGGCCATTCAGTCCAAGCAAAGGTGCACCGCCATGCTCCTTATAGTCCATTCTCTTCTTAAGCACACGCAGCTTAGGAAGCATGATAGCCGCAGCAAGCTTAGTTAACAGCGTTTGACCGAAAGCGTCCTTAAGCGAATCAAAAATCGTACCCGCGGCGCCTTCCATGGCTTTCAACATAATATTGCCGGCAAAACCGTCGCAAACAAGGACATCGCAATTTCGATTTAGAACATCCCTTGCTTCAACATTGCCGATAAAATTCACTGGAGCTTGCTCAAGCAAAGCGTAAGCCGCTTTAGCCATCTCATTGCCCTTCATCGCTTCAGTTCCCACGTTCAGAAGCCCAACTCTCGGCTTCTCCAGTCCGTGAACCTTTGCACGATAAATGCTTCCCATAATTGCATATTGCAGCAGATGCTCCGGCTTTGCATCCATATTCGCTCCCAAATCAAGCGTAAGAATGCCGACATCATCCATCGTAGGCATCATAGGAGCGAGCGCGGGCCGTTCGATTCCATCCATTCGACCGACGACAAGAAGTCCAGTCGCCATCAAAGCGCCAGTATTGCCTGCTGACAGCATAGCATCTGCCTGCTTTTCACGAACGAGCTGTCCAGCAACGACCATAGATGCTCCTTTTTTGCGGCGTACCGCTTTAACAGGCTCATCATCTGGACCAATGACCTCATCAGCATGGCAAATGGTTATATTAGCGGGCTTCTGCCCTTTCATGAGCGGTTCAATAACAGACGTTTCACCAACGAGCAGCAGCTCTGTATCGGGCCACTGCGCCGCCGCGTCAAGCGCTCCTTGCACAATTAAGCCAGGGGCATTGTCTCCCCCCATAGCATCAATAGCGATCCGCACGTACGTCTCCTCCTTCAGCATCTGTGTCTCCCGCGGACCGATAAATAACAAAGTTACCCTGGAACACCATTTCGTCTCCGACATATGTGAACAGCTCTACCTTCGCCTTGCTTCGCTCGCCCGAAATGGAACGAACATAAGCCTTGGCAATACATTTCTCCCCAAGCTTAACAGGTCGAATGAATCTAATGTCCGCTGTTACGGTAAGTGCAATTTCATCATCTATAATAGCAACGGCAAGTGAATTTGCTTGTGCAAATACGTGATGACCGCGTGCAATGCCCGTTCTGGAAAATACATGTTCTTCACGAATCTCGAATACCGAGATGCCGCTCTTGTCTAATTCCAAATCGACAATATCACCAATCACCTCGTGCAATGCGAGCGATCGAACGGAGTCGTATGAACGTTCTGCCATCAGCTTCAGACGTTCTCTAAGTTCTGGTATACCAAGCTCCATCCGGTCAAGGCGTATCGTCTGGATGCTTACTTTGAGCAACCTAGTCAGTTCCCGATCCGTTATAAAAGGATTTTCATCAATGTGTCGGGCAAGCTGCTGATGCCGCTGCCGTTTGGGCATTCGTTCGATGTTCGGCACCACCTTTTACCAAATAGTGAATGATAGACAATCTTATATCTGTTCCGCGGCCTTGTGAGGCATCAGTACGATTAGTATATGTATGTTGCTTGATATTATCACCTGGTACTAATTAAGTATATAAAAAAATACGCTCGAGCGCAATGTTGCATAAAAATATAACTACTTTTTCATCCATACCCAAGCGTCATACGAATCGATATGAGCAAAAAAATAGCACTTCATCACTTGGATGAAGTGCTATCCCAGACATCATTTCTTATTGGGAAATGATCTCTTTTGTTTTGTAATATCCACAAACTTTGCATACGTGGTGAGCCAATTTCAGCTCGCCGCATTGCTCACACTTCACCATGCCCGGTACTGCAAGTTTGAAATGCGTACGACGTTTATCACGGCGAGTCTTGGATGTTCTACGCTGAGGTACTGCCATATTTAACACCTCCTTCAAAAATTCAATCAGCACTACTCTTATTCCTTAAATAGATCCTTTAGCGCTGCAAAACGGATATCAACCTTCTCCGTGGAGCAGCTGCATTTGTGCTCATTTAAGTTCTGTCCGCAAGTCTGACAGAGACCTTTACAATCATTGCTGCAAAGCGGTGCAAAAGGCATGAACAGTTGAAGTGCTTCTTCCACATAAGGCTTCAAGTCCAGTCTGTCCGCATTTACTTCAATGAAATCACTCTCTTCCTCTTCCATATCCTCATCACGGTCTTCGTCAGACGTAGCCCGCTTAAATACTTCAGAGAATCGAATAACCGTATGATCCTTTACCGGTTCAAGGCAGCGTGAGCAGGCAAGCTCGAGATCGATGGCAAGCTTGCCATCCACTTCGATAAACTCTTCGTGCCCAGTTACCTGAAGCGATACATGGAGAGGTCCCGTACGATAAACATCTTGGCGTCCTTTAAAAAGGTCACTAACATCGAGCTGTTCGTCGATTGTAGTTTTCAACCCTTTGGACATTGTTTCTTGAATATGAAACTGCATCAGATCACCCCAAACAAACAAAGATTATTATATCTATCAGACTACTGTTTTGTCAACATTTTCACACGGTTTTTCAATAACACTTGATGCAGACCGTGATTGTGCTCCCTCTCTATGCTATAGTGAAACGACCAACATTTAACAGAGAGAGGATCAAGCGAATGCGCACCGTCGGGCTCATTGTCGAGTATAATCCATTTCACAACGGACATTTGTATCATTTGCAACAATCGCGCAAAATAACGCAATCTGACGCCGTCGTTGCCGTTATGAGCGGCCATTTCCTGCAACGCGGCGAGCCCGCCCTGCTGGATAAATGGGCTAGAACACGTATGGCGCTTGAAGGCGGCTGCGATCTTGTCATTGAATTGCCGGTTGCTTACGCAACACAGGCCGCAGAGTGGTTCGCCTATGGCGCTGTGTCCTTATTAGAGGCGACAGGCGTCGTTGAAAGCTTCTGCTTCGGAACGGAAAACGGTGAGCTTGAGCCGCTGCTACAGGCTGCAGAGCTCATTACAAACGAGCCGCCAGCCTTTAAAGCTTTATTGAAGCAGCTGCTTCAAACGGGAATTAGTTATCCGAACGCGTACAGCAGCGCCATTACCACCTACTTATCGGATCATGGCTATTCCTCTGCCGCTAATTTTCCATTCGCGCTTCCTAATCATACATTAGCGCTCCATTATTTGCTTGCGCTGAAACGGCTAGGCGGCAAAATGGAGCCGCACACTATCACTCGTGAGAAAGCGCAGTACAATCAAGAAACCGCAACCGACAGCCAAATCGCAAGCGCGACCGCAATCCGCAAGCTGCTGCTCGAGAAACGATCTCTTGAGGAAGCGCGCGCTTATGTACCGGAATCCACAACGCGAATCTTGCAGCAGGAATGGGCTAGCGGACGTTGCCCGATCAGCTGGGAGCCTTTTACGAATGCGCTGCTTCACGCGATTGTAACTCACTCGTCATATGAACTTTCGAACCTGCATGAGATGACAGAAGGATTGGAGCATCGCATTTTGAATACCCTTCCCAAGCTGCCCTCGCGCCAGTTCGATGACCTTCTAGAAGCTTTAAAAACGAAGCGCTATACGAGAACGAAGCTGCAGCGTTCACTTCTTGCCATTCTGCTTGGACATCAGAAATCTGATTTCACACCGGATAAGCTTGCTTCGGGTGTTGAATATATAAGAGTGCTTGGTTTTACGGAAAAAGGCAAGCTTTTATTGCGACGCATGCGAAATTGTGCCAAATTGCCTGTGCTGCAAAGCGCAGCAAGAGCACCAAAGCCCTTCCGTTATTTGGAGCTTGATACACAAGCGAGCAGTGTCTATTCACTAGGCGTACCGGGCATTCATGCCCCTCAATCGTTATTCCGTGATTTTACGGAAAGACCCGTAACCATCGATCCCTAATCGAATTAATTAAATGAAAGTTACCTTTCGTTCCCAGTGAGATAAACTTTTACTTGCTCCACAGCTTCCTTCAGCGTACTTACGCTGACCACCTTCATCGAGGCGTTAAGCGCTTTTGCTTTCGCCTCGGCATCCTTATAGTTATCAGAAGGAACAAGAAACAGCTTCGCGCCTTCCTCGCTTGCAATGACAACTTTTTGCTTTATTCCGCCGATAGCTCCGACTTCTCCGAGTGGAGTAATCGTGCCTGTCGCCGCAATGCGATGACCTCCCGACAAATCACCATTCGTTAGCAGATCCAGGGATTGCAAAGCAAAAACGAGACCGGCCGATGGCCCCCCTATATCGCCTACTTTTATACTGATGCGGTTATTGTGATCCGATGGGTCCAAGCCGCGTTGTTCCGTCAAGTTTACGATGCCCAGAACACTCAAGAGCTGCTCGTTAGTCGAGACAGATTTTAATGTATCCGATGAGTAAGAGACCTGTAGTTGATGCCCTTTGCGCTCCACATCAAATAAAACATTTTGCTGCTTATCATACCCTCTCAGCGTCTCAAACAAATCCGCCAAGCTGCTCGGCGGTTTTTCGCCATGAATGCCTAAAAGCTTATCTCCTGCTTTGAATGAACTTTTCATAGGGTGATCGATAGGATTTACTTCCGTAATAACAACGCTGTTCAGCTTGCTTGCATAGGGTAATTCTGCATAATGATATGCAGCTTCAATCGCATTGTTTTGCGAGCCCTGCATGATGATGCTTAGCCTTTGTGCATACTCTTCTTTTGTGTATCCTTGCAGCACATCTCGTTTGAGATGAACATCCATATTCGAATTCCACATCGATTGAATAGTCCGCAAGAAATTAGGCTCCGTCATTTTCACTGCTGTCAGCAAAAAGTCGCCTTTTCCTAAAGCATCTCCCTTTTCAATCGTTACCATCGGTTTAACAGGTACAGCTATCCCCGGCTCATAAACAACATAGGGCGTTGGAGCATATAACAATACCCACATCAAAGCCGCTGTCGATACAGCGATCGTTGCTATTCTGCGAAAATCTGATCGTTGTTTTTGCAATCGCACACCCCGTTCAAACTTCCAATTTGCCAGTCAAATATAGCATTAACTATTCTGAGGCAGACAAGCTGCTCCAAATGGTCTATCCATGACTTTATACGCGTACTATTTAACGTATATGATTGTCCATCTCATGATGCCCTAGCCCTGCCTTTAGGCGTGTCGCATCATTTCTATGTTTGCAGCAGATTAAAGGAGTGGAGTAGCATTGGCTAAAACAGTTATGTTAGCGTTCCTGTCCATATTGCTCGTTGTTGCCATCATCATTCAGCCAGATGCTGCGTTTCAAGCCTCGCTTCAAGGACTCACCGTCTGGTGGAATATTGTATTCCCCGGTTTATTGCCGTTTCTCGTATTGTTTGAGCTTATTGCAGCCTTTGGGCTCACACATGCGCTAGGCTCTCTGCTCCAGCCGCTGATGAGCAGACTGTTTAAACTGCCAGGTGAAGCCGCGCTTACGATAGTGCTTGGTTGGATGGGAGGTTATCCCGCGGGAGCAGAAGCGACAGCTTCCTTACGCAAAAGAAACATCGTGACAAAACAACAGGGCCAGCGTCTGCTTGCCCTCGCTCATATGCCAAACCCATTATTTATGCTTGTCGTTATCGGCGCAGGCTTTCTGCACAAGCCCATTGTAGGGGCCATTATTGCTGCAGCCGTATGGATATCCGCGCTATGGGTCATGTTTATAATGACGCTGTTCAGCCGTAAAGAGAAGCCTGGTCAGGAGCGGTCAGATCAGGAACAGCCAGGTCAGAAACTAGGTCAAAAACAATCAGCAACAGCCAATGACGCGGAGCATCGCAGCACCATCCTTCATCGTGCAGCAGAGGCATTTCGCCTCGGAAGAGAGCAGGATGGCCGCAGCTTCGGCAAAGCGCTTGGAGACTCTGTTGCAGCAAGCGTTCAGAGGCTTATGATGATCGGCGGATTTATGATTTTTGCAGCTGTGCTTGCAAAATTATCAGAGCCGCTGCTCTCTCCTTGGCTGGATAAGGCTGGGCTAAACTTTATTAGCCAGGCTTTTTTTGAAGGTCATATGGGTGCTTATGCGGCTGCGATCTGGGATGCTCCCGGAGCCGGTATGCTCGGAAATGCTGCTGCTATCGCAACTGTGCTTGCATGGAGCGGACTAAGCGGCATTTTACAAGCTGGATACTCCATTACAGGGACGGACCTTAAGCTGCTCCCATTCGCATTATGGAGAATCGTTCACGCTCTCCATGCCTGGGTATTTATGATCATCCTGTGGAAGCCGCTCACTTCTATACTTCGTCCGATACTCGCACCTGGGGCAACGCCAACGTTGGCGTCATCTGATCCTTACCCTATGCAACACACTGTCGCTGCTATTATAAATGCAAATGATTTTCCATTTTTATGGCAGTTCTCCCTGTCAGCCTGCATCCTACTTACTCTTTTGGGACTGCTTGTATCCCTCATTCTTCTGCCATTCCGGAGAACAGGTAAATCGATATAATCCAAAATAAGATAAACGATGGCTTTTTCAAACATTTATTTAAATTTTCGAATTATATTTCTCTCTTAGCTGCTTCTCCACAATCGGCGGTACCAGCTCATGCACTGCGCCGTGAAATTGTGCGATCTCTTTGACGATGCTTGAGCTTAAGTAGGAATACTTCGGATTCGTCATCATAAACATCGTATCTATTTCATCATCAAGCAAATGATTAGTTGAAGCGAGCTGCAGCTCGTATTCAAAATCAGTTACCGAACGAATGCCTCTAATAATAACATTAGCTTGCCGTGTTTTCATAAATCGAACGAGCAAATCCCGGAAGCTGTCAATTTCCACATTTGGAATATCGCGCGTCACTTCTGTAAGCAGCGCTTTGCGCTCCTCCACGCTGAACAAAGGATTTTTACTCGAATTGTTCAATACGGCAACGATTAGCCGATCAAATTGTTTGGCAGACCTTCGAATAATATCCAAATGGCCATAAGTTACAGGGTCAAACGTGCCTGGATATACAGCAACGCGCTCTTGTTTATTCGTTAACATCGGATTCACTCCCGTCTTGATGTCTGTCATCGCTGTAATATTGATATATAGAAACGGCAATATCCCCGTATTTCGCATGCTTCAGTTGGTCAAAATATTCCAGCTTCTCAGGGTAACGGTGAGCTGCATCATGCTCGACTACGATAATCGCATCAGGCTCAAGCATCTGATTATGGGCAAGCTGCGTCATAAGACTATCCATCGTAATCATTTTGTATGGCGGATCAAGAAAAACAAGCCGGAACTTTTGCTCCCGCTTCGCTAGCGCTTTCAATGCGCGCTCCGCATCATTTTTATAAATTTCAGCAGCGCTTCCCATCTTCGCCGTTTCAACATTTTGACGAATCGTATCAATGCTTATTCTTTCCCGATCAACAAAAACAGTATGTTCTATGCCTCTGCTCCAAGCCTCGATACCTAATCCACCTGTACCTGCGAACAGATCCAGCGCTATTCCTCCGTCAAAGTAAGGTCCGATCATGCTAAAAATAGCTTCCTTAACCTTATCCGTTGTCGGTCTCGTATTCATACCAGGCACAGCCTTAAGCGTGCGGCCCTTGGCCTCGCCCGCAATGACTCTCACTTGCAATTGCCCCCTTCTATCTCATTCCCGCCTATCGTACCATAGAATCCCGTTCATAATAAAGCAGTTGCATCTCGAAAATTGTGGACGCCGCTGACCTATATCTGTACGCCGATATTTTTTTCATTTTGAACAAGTATATTTACAAGTAATAAGGACAAAATAAATTTATCGGCGTCGCAAGATGTCGTAGACAACCGCGGAGAAGACTTACGTTTCCCCATAAGCTCTTCGTCCGGTTTCTCCTCTCCCATGAAAAGGGCGCTCCGAAAGGGGCGCCCGATTTTTTTGTTTAAATCCTTGTTATATCAAGGTTTATTTGAGTTAAATTGAATGCAATCTATATTCCTGTCCACCAATTGTCCACCAAAATTATTGTTGAGATACATTTCACTACTATCTAACAAAATAAGTCGCTTTCTGTCTGGAATACTCCATTTTTTATAACCTTACTTACTATACGTTTTCGAATCCCTTCCGGGACACCATTAAGAACTACCTCGATCATTTTAATGATTTACATAAACCCGTTAAAGTCTTGAATAACAAGGATACACTTTTTTACACCCTTGTTTATTGTACATAAAGATAAGAAAAAGCCCTTATTATTTATAAGGGCTTTTCGGCTTCTTCTATATAATTAACTGCCTGCCGACTATAACTTCATTATATCCATCTACGGAACTTTAATCACATTCCCATGATTTACTACATAAGCCGACTTTGTTCGCGAGTCCATCTTTGTTATTTTTCCAATCACAGGTCGATCCCAGTTCCAAACGATTAGCTTTATCTGCAATTCTTCTTGTTAAGCTTCGATCACAAGCTCACCCTCACTCCAATGAGAACACCTCTCCACCCCATTTTATTTATTGATGTTGCTTCAAATTTCTTACAATGTATCACGAAAATAGGACTTTCGATGTAAAATTTCGAACTCTTCTAATCAGTTTTTCTGCTTCCAACGCCATAAGTATTTACATTAATTTGCTGTAGATACAGTTTCGATTCCAGTAAGATAAACTGTAACAGCTTCTAACTCATCTATGCACTCAACCTTACCAGAAAGAAGTATAATGTTGTTAATGGTTTACCCATGTCGTTCATCTTTGTTCATCTCTCATGATTTTCAATATTCAAATCGGAACTAATAATAAATCATTTCGTATTTGTCATTAAGGGAGTTGGTATAATGTTCATATTAATTCTTGGTATTGCTATTTTAACACTCGGGATATATTCGATAAAAAAACCTAATTCTTGGTTATTTAGGCGGATTGGTGACGATTCTGAAACGAGTGACAGCCAACAGACTTTTAACCGAGACCGCGGTTTAGTAATTTTGATTATGGGAGTTATATTTCTCGTAGGTGGCCTTCTTAACGTAATTAATTATCCCGTATAACCTCAACAAGTTATTCTGTTTTCATGCGGTACTATTTAAAGTTGGTACTCACTCCTTACTAAAAATTTCTGTATCATGGGATCAAAAGGAGTGATCCATGATGCAGAAAGTAATGAAAGTAATAATAATCATATTAGGAGTATTTATCGTTCTTTTTTACGCATACTTATTTGGATTATGGTATATCATTCGTAACGTTTCATTTGCTCCTTAAAAGTTTTTATGTGAAACCTCTTCATGATCCTCGATATTCAAACGGTTAATTGAAACCAAATTAAAATCCGTGTTACACTAAACGTAATATAATCCATGAAATGAAGGGATAACGCCATGTTATTTTACAAATTACAGCCAGCATTTAAATTAATCGCTTTAGGACTTACTGCCTTCGGATGTTACATTATTTATAATTTGTTATTCTAATGGTTTTCAATGTTCATTCTTGATTATTAAAATCTTCCTCGTCATCTTTAATCATGATAGGATTCTACTCCGATCCGTAAGCCGCACAAACCAAATCATCACCTACTCGTTAAAACGATATCCCAAATCGTAATATCTTTTTGCTGGATGCATGCAATACCTCCTCATGACCCTCGCCTTTTTAAACACTTCATACACATAGCCTACCTTTATCATTCACATTAAAGCGTTATTCACCATTTTATTAAGATCCATTGTCATTTAAATACACTCTCCTCATTTTTGGTTTAAAACAGATCATTATTGTGCCACCCACCTATGGCATGCGCCGAGGTGAGATAGCTGGCTTAGGATGGTCTAAAATCAACCTTGAGCTAGCCCATATTTATATTACGCTAACCATACCACAAATAAAAAACAGCTCACCAGTCTGAACTGTGACCCATAAGAGGGCACTTTTTTCAAAGTGTCCTTCTTATGGGTCACAGTTCAACTTGGTTGCTGGGCTATTTTCTATTTAGATGCTCTTAGCGCTACGGCCAGCTTGCGCCAGCCTTCTGCTTTGAAATTAAGAAAATTTTTTATACTACCATGGCATTACGAATAAATAGAACAAATGAGAAAAACCTTGCCTTATTTCGTACCATTTCGGACATGTGAAAGGTCTGAATAATCTTATTTTATATTCTTTATAGGCTACTCGCTATCTAACCGAAAGGGGAAGATCTCCTCTTCCATGAAAAGGGGGCCCTATTTTTTGTATAAAGCCCCATGATCCCAATTCCAAATAATTAATATCAGTTCTAACTCATCCTGTTGAGATTCAACTTTCCTCTTTCATTTTTAACCCATCTCTCGTTGGCCGTTGTGATCCTTTTGCCAACCTCTTCTCTTCCAGTTAAATGGTAACTAGTCAATATTAATGATATAACCATGCCTAGCAATGCTTTGATTTTAAAATAATAAAGAAGAATCTTAAATAAGAGAGAGAAATAAATAAATTAGGTGTACAATACTAATAGACTCCTGTTAAGGAGTAAAATTAGATATGAGGTGTTCCCTTGATTCCAGAAGGTATTAATTGTTCCGTGTTTTTTGATGAAATTAAACAAAAACCAAAAAGTAACTCCACATTATTAATAAAAGGGATTGTCAGTTCGGGGTTTAAAATTAAAATGAACTTGGAGTACTCAGGGGTAGAGCTTATCGATAACAGTAACGCCATGATGCCGGATGAAATTTTGAATTTATTGAATGAAGATTTAAATGAAATTTTCGGAAATGGACCATTTGATAAGAAAGTATTAAAACAAGAAATTAAAAACCTGAATATGCTGTATTATGTAAGATATAATGGTAAAGCATATCGAAGCGATGAATGGGATGCTATGCAGCCAGAAGACTTTGCACAAATGTAATAAACGCCATCATTTATAACGATATTGAAAATCCAAATCACATGTAAAAACAGGAAAAAAGCCTCCCTACTATTATGGAGACTTCTCCCTGTTTGTGAGACAAGAATCGCAACTAGTTGTCGAAATCCTATCGATTTTAGCTCACAGCCTAGGGCTTTAATTGACTTCAAATTAGGGTCTCGACCAACCGTGTATTATCAATTCCGTTTAGTTACACTATCCGCAGTTCCTTCAGCCCCATCCCCCTTGTCATATCGATACGCCTCTCAATATAAGACAACCCAATTTATAAAAAGATACAAGGATTTTTAAAATAATGAAATATCCAGGAAATGCTTTTTTCTTATTTAGGGTAAGGCTCACCCTAATGGGTCTAACGGCAAATAATTCGCGCGATTCCCCTTAAGCAGTACTCAAATTGTTCGATGCACTTTTAACATCTTATAATTTTTAAAGTATTCAAGAAAGACCAGTAGAATATAAGCAAGAAACTTTTATAAAGACTGCTGAGTCCTTTAGTTAATTAGATCCAAGCAATGAAAAAAACCTCCTCTGAATGGCTTTCGAGGAGGATTTTCTAAATCTCATGCATCATTTTAAAGATGTAAAAAGAGGAACCAATTGTTAGGCACGCCAAATGTGTTTGAAATCAATCCAGCCGAGCGAATTGATCCGAACTCCTTTTAAAGAAGGATGGTAGTCGGTATAAAATTTACTATGAAGCAAGAATAAGACCTGGTACTCCTCCCGAATTCTCTCTTCAATTTCTGTGTAAATAGCCATTCGGTCTGGCGAATTCCTGCAAGCAAGCGCTTCATCAAATCGATCAAGTGTCCAAACCGACAGTTCCGGCGTCATCAGTCTCTTCAAGAAGCTGTCTTCCTGTTCACAGCTCTCGATCAAACTAACCTCATCCTCAGGAAATACGAGCGAATACAGCGTCATATCAACCTCGTCCAGCACATTCTCCGGTGACTCAACACGAACTTGCATCTTAATGCCATAGTCGGTACACTGCTTCTGAATCCATCGGGCATCAGCCTCATTACTCGTATGCGAACATAACGTAATCGGCGATTGATCGAATCCGTATCGGATAATCTGCTTGCGCAGCTCCTCATCACAACCTGTTTCCCTTATTCCTTCAAAAGGTTCTGATTTAGGGAAAAAACCTTTGGCCGGCATATACCGGTAGCCTCCAAGTTCGCGAATCATTCGATTCCGGTCAAGCAGCTGATCTAAAATAGTGCGGAACATCTCCGACTGCTGAAGCCCTGCTCTCTGCATGTTAAAGCTCAGCATACTCGTACAGACATTCTTGGATTCAAGCTTGATCCAGCCGTCCTCTTCCATCACAGCCTGCTGCTTCGGATCACAGATCAGCTGCTTCCAACTTGCCAC
Organism: Paenibacillus sp. 01T47; assembly: GCF_056398245.1. Classification (NCBI taxonomy): domain Bacteria; kingdom Bacillati; phylum Bacillota; class Bacilli; order Caryophanales; family Paenibacillaceae; genus Paenibacillus; species Paenibacillus sp. 01T47. The sequence continues at coordinate 129,467 of NZ_JBFTPA010000006.1, read as the reverse complement.
ATTGGCCTTAAGAGCTTCATGCTGCGGTACATGTACGATTTCGACCTGGTCCAAATGAGGACGTGATTGAAAATATTGTACATTTGCTTCAAGCAGCAGCCTTCCACTGTTCCACTCTTCAATCTGGAAAGGGCCTGTGCCAATGGGACGCTTCCAGAACATCTCTTCGCTTTGCCCCAGCAGCCCTGAAGGCAATATTGACATTACAACGGAGCAGGCATATTTGAGAAATAACCAGTTGGGTTTATGCAATTGAATGCGTACAATCCGTTCTGATATGGCTTCGACTCTGTCCAGCGACCGCATAATCCAGCTATTCAGTTTTCCGCTTCTCAGACGTTCTATCGTAAAAACAACATCAGCTGCAGTAAGTTCAGTTCCGTCATGGAATAATACGCTTTTCCTCAGATGAAAAGTCCATACTGTAGCATCCTCATTGCATTCCCACTCATGGGCGATACCGGGCAATATCCGGCCCGTATTCTCCTCCAGCACAACAAGTCTGTCACAAATCTGCTGAATGATATGCGCATCAAATGAAAAGATACATTCTGCCGGATCAAAAGTCATGATCGTCCTTGTAATAGGAAGGCGCAGCACATCGGCCAGTTTCCCCTGCTGTTTGTGGAAGCCAAAGCTGCCTCTCATCCACTCCATAAATTTCTCATTGGCCGCCGTTCCTTCCCCAAAGTTCTGGAGAAGATGAAAAGCCTTATTATAATCACCGTCTTCGGCATATTGTCGTGACAGATCCAGAAGCAGCTTCTCCCGGTCTTTCCGGAAAGTAATCTGTGATCGGTTGCCCCTGCCTCTTCCTGCCTTCCACTCGATGAAGCCTTCCTCTGACAGTTTGCGGAGGACAAGCTTGGCATTTCGTTCCGTACAATACAGCGCCTCAGCTATTTTCTCAAGTGATGCCTCCGCCGCTGCCCCAGCTCCAAGCTCACTCGCAAACCGCCCGTACAGCGTTAAATAACGTTCAATCGTTAACATCGTAATTCCTCACCTCACTTAAAAGAGGAAATCTATTGAGCATATTCTACACTCTTTACACCTTTCTTTCACCTGTATAATGAAATTAATAAGTGGGGTACCCTAAACAAATTCCAAATTTTACGTTTTGCTATGTCGAACAAATAAAAGGCAATATTTAATTAATGATATAGTACTATCTCCCTTGAATGAAATATATTATGTAATCGTTTTAAAAGTTTACGATAACCAGCTAAACTTAATTTACTTAGGAATTTGACGTTTTTAATACCTGTTTACAGTGACTTATGCGCAAAGTCGCAAGGAAACATCCTGATGGCTCTTTTCTGATTTACTTTATTATTAAAATTCTACTAATCAAACTATCATTTCATGTATCTCAAAAAAAGGCATCATTTAAGTCACAATCTATCATCCTCCAGCATTTGATATAGAGTCTAGTGAAAGCGAGGTGATAGATATGTCTTCTGTAGGTATTCCTTTAGAACCTGATTTAGTATTAGTATCCTGGACAAGAAACCCGCTTATCCCCGGTTCTGCTCGCAAAATTACTGCTTCCCGTGTCATCGGCAGTGCTAAACCTTGTGAAAGCAAACTAACTTCAGGCTCGCTCCTTATCCCTGCAATAAAATGCTTGAAGAAGAACGGCTTTATTGTAGTTGTTAGCAAGAGAACAACAGCTGTATCCGGCTATTTACTGTTACAACGCGGATAGCATGATTTTTATTTATGATTTGATTTATGAATTGGCTCTTCATCAGGGCCCTTTTTTTAGTTTTTGCTCATTCCGGTTCTAACGATGTAACACTTTAGATGAAGTCTCAATTTCTGACTCTACATCAATCCAATAATATCAGCTTATTTTTTGCTCAAATTGTGTATTCATACTTTGTTTGGTATGTTAAAATTTAGTGGAATTATCAAAGAATTTGTCGAGAGAAGGCATTGTTATGAGTAGAAATAGAAATAGAAGTAGAAATTCCTACATATGTCCCCTACCACACGAATCACACGAATCTTGATCAGGAACACATGAAAGAGCCTACAGATTTATCCGAAGGCTTTTCATCTTCACTTATTTCATTGCCATTGCGTTTCAACACTTTAGCTCTTAGGAGTCTTGAAGTGGATTGTTTTGAGAAGCGATAGCAGCAGCTTGTGCTTGTTGTAGTAATTGTTGTGCTGCTTGAATATCTTGTTGTTCTTGTTTCACTTGTTGTTGAGCCTGCAAAACATGTTGAATCTCCGTTTGCAGGAGCTGTTCCGCTTCTAGTAATTCTTGACTCTCTACTTGCATCAATTGATGCGCCACCTGAACCTCTTGCTGTGCTTGCTGCAATTGTTGATTTTCTAGAAAATCATCAGCATCCTTTTTCACGCTCATTGAATAAACCTCCAATAATTATTGTTATAGTCCTTTATTGCCCAATAATTATAGTGCTCATATTTACATTTTTTATGCTGAAAATGATTTCGGTTTAGGTATTACCTGTCTTTAATAAGGAGCAGTACATTGATTTATAAAATTAATCTAAGGATGTGATCACTCATGGACTCAGGTCTCTTGATCATATTCAGAGTTACTGTTGTTACTCTTAATTGGAACTGTAATTACTAAAATGATATTAAACAAACAATTACCTAGCAATAACTACACGCCTTTTAATTACATAATGGCTCAATCACCTGTGGAGTTTTAATAAGAAAAGCAAGAAAAAATAGTGAACGATACTTATGGTGATGATTAAGGTTAGTTCTTCAATACCCGATAATGTAGTAATCGTCAGCAAAAAATCTTCGTTACGCAACCTAAACAAAGAGGGCTTGCTCAGAAGTAGATCTATCTACGTTTGGAACAGCCCTTACTTTGTTTGGTTGATAAGGCTTTTCTTTGATTTCACTGCTTCCAACAATGCTCTCTCCTACTAGACCTATAGCTAACGAACCTAGCAGCTCTTATTTAACCCATTTATAAGGGATTAAAATTTTAACGAACTCCCGAGACGTTATTTCGAGAAAAATAACGCTTAACACCCTCTTCAGCAAGCTATAACGTCTATACAGTTCGTTAAAACTTCAGAAAGGCAGTTTTATGCTTAATAAGCAGGATACAGTTCGTTAGAGATAGATGTGAGCTTAGGAAGTTATGCGATTTCGGTGAGATCAGTGAGACGAATGAGTGAATCCTAACGTGATTGCCGTCAGGTTTGGATAAAAGGGTTAGATAAAGAATAACCAGCGGTGCAGGCAGAGTTCAGTTCCTGCTTCGCAGTTTGCAAAAGTAAATCTAAGACTGATGCGGCCTTCGATTGCACATATTCCACTTATACAAGCAGCTATATACCACAATAGGAAATAGCGGTGCAGGCATAACCGCCAGCAACGCTATTTTTTAATGTTATCCAGCTTTTTTGTTCAAATCAAGCTATGGCAACAGCGAACATAACTACTTATGAAACGTCCTCTTTTCATTTATTGTTGAACATTAAACAACTGTTCAACTTTTTTGATTGCTTTATTCAGCAAAATAGAAATTAAATTGGAGGAGTAACCAAATAAAAATAACATCACGTTTGTACTGCTCAAATCCAAGTTTTGAGTTTCGCCTGGCGTAAATAGTACTCCTAAAAACAGCACGGGTATAAACATCGCTACGAGTATTCTAGTCATGCTTTTACTGTAAACGACCATGGAATCCGTTATGAAGTATAATAGCGCCCCCATAACGCTAACGAGAAAATATTTCAAATAATTTGTTACATAAACATTTATATTTTGCATAGGATCAGCACTATTATAGGAATCGATAAATACAAAAAGACCCGAGTATATTAGTATACAGAAAACTAATAATATGTAGGTTACATTTAAGTTTAAACGTGTAGATAAGCTGCCATATGCTAGGTTTTTCCCGCTTTTATGGTCTGCTAAAATAATGTCCATTTTATCAAGATTGAATTTAAACAATGTTAATTTTCTTTCTAGCTATGCAGAATCCGTTTCTTTAATCTTATCTAACTCCTCGTACAGCGATTGGCATTTACTTATGATCAAGACGCCAATATTATCGTACTCTTTTGCTCTCTCCGATATTAAATTAATTCTTTCAGCCAGTGATTCCTTTGTAATTCTCAATCTTTTTCCCCCTGTATCTACTGTAGTTCTCATATTTTAGTATTATCGGTTTTTTAAAAATAGTATGTTATACCCAATTTATTACTTATATGCATGTCAAACGAATCGAATAATGATACAGGGCTTTAGCCCACTCCATGCACTAAGCATCTGCATATGATGGGTTAGAACCTATATTTAAGGAGTGGATAATTTGTATCAACCAAGCAACGTCAGTCCAGTTCAGAGTAATCCTGTTCAAATCCAAACCGTATCGGCCATTGATCCTTATGTAGTAGAAGCCCTCATGCGCTTAACTGGTCGCTGCGTATTACTCGAAACAACGAGGGGAGCAATCGAAGGATCTATCATTGACGTAAAACCAGACCATGTGCTCCTGCAATTACACAGCCGTCAGGCTTGCGTTCGAATCGCTGAAATTGTATGGACAATGCCATTATAAATCGAACAAAAGGGGTGCTCCCCTAGTAGGCAAACCTACTTGGCGAGCACCCCTTTTTCTTATGAATGCTGTTACTTTATTTTGTTAGACTGTGCATCGAGCATTCTCAAAAAAACCTATAATCATCCACTATTCAAATGGTATAATCCCAATAATTAGGTAAAGAAGGTGATGCTCCTGTTTTTCTCCAGCGAATTCAATCCATGGACGGCTTTGCTTCATTTATTCATTTCGTTGTTTGATACTACGCTAGCAAAATATCTTTTCTTCGGGCTCATGCTCCTTGTATTTGTATTACTCTCCTTAAAGAAACGATCCTATGGAGAAGAATCTCCCAAGATGAAAGAAGCAGAACAGGTCGCAGAGAAAATTACAAAATATACAGGTCGACTATTAATGTTTGGCGCAGCAGCATTTGTTGTATTTCAATTAACAAGGATATACATTATTGATTAGCTCGTGCAACAGCTTTAGCTGCTCCAAACTGCAGGCGATATATAACGATTGCAACAACAATTACAATACTTAGTACAACAAAAATATTACTGTACACATACGCTGTTGGATTCGTCACAACCGGATTTAAGTGAAAGGAAGATGAACCTTTATCAAGCAATTTGCCAATTAAGCTCATCGCAATGGCACCAGAGATAAAGTTGATCATCGACAACAATCCCATGCCTACACCCGTCTCTTCTTTCGGTAACGTCCGAGATATCGTATTCGACATCGCAATTTGCATGAAGGTTTGTCCAACATTGCCCGCTATGAGAATGAGCGCTATCACGTACGGAGACACTCCAATAAATGTAGATAAAAGCACGAAGCATGAGAAAATTAACAAAGCTGCGATAGAAACGAGTGTAAAGTTGCCGCGTTCGTCAGCCAATTTGCCGCCCCTGCGTCCCATGATTGCGGAAGCAATCGCTGCTGGAAACAGGACAAAACCAATGCTGCTAGGCGATAAATGATTTAATGCTGTTAAAAATTGCGGTGACATAAATGTTAAACTAAAGCTCATCGCTGTCGTTATGAAAGCTATAAACAACCCTATAGAGTAATTTTTGTTGCGGAATAGCCTTGGCTGAATAAAGGGATTATCCGTAGTTCTTATTCGGATAATAAAGAAAACGAGCAGTACAATCCCTGCTGCGAAGAGTAAGCCGCTGCTCTGCGTAATCGCAAGCAAGAAGAGCGCAACCGCCGCAGCAAGCAAGCCACCGCCAATAAAATCTATTTTCCCCGCAGTGCCTTTCGAATGATCCAAATATTTACGAAAGAAAGGAAGTGTGAGTAACGGAAGCAGCGATATGACAAACAAGAGCCTCCAGTTTCCTACACTTGTAATTAATCCTGCTACTACTGGCCCCATAGCACTTCCTAATGCAAGCCCAATTGCTGAGGTTCCTAGTGCCCTCCCCCTGTTTTCAGGCGAGAAATATCGAATGGGTATAATCATAGCCGTAGCTGGAAGCACCGAGGCGCCAGCTGCTTGCAGAATGCGACCGGCAATAATCATCCAATACTCGGTAGCAAGCAAGCCGATGAGCGAGCCGAGAGCAAACACGATTAGTCCATACGTCAGCAAATCCTTTAAACGATATTTGTCCGCTAGTTTTCCAAACACGATTGATCCAATCGCATATAACACCATATACGACGTCATAATCCAGCTCACTTGTGAAGGAATCAGATTAAACTCCTCACCGATTGCCGGAAGAGCCACATTAAACATCGTGCCGTTCATTACTGAGAATATTAAAGTAACAACGAGTACTCGCAGCAGCTTGTCCCCATTTTTAAATTCCGAACCAACCATACCATTCCCTCCAATAATTATCATTTTGATCCTATTAAAAATTGCCCTTCATTTTAGTGAGTATCCTCACTATAATATATTACTGAGGATACACACTAATATGAGAGGTGTCAAGATATGAAATACTGATATAGCTGGTATTAGCTAATAACGTATGCGAAGTTTTGCAACTTGAAAACAATCAGCTAAAATAGAAAATAAACAGCTCGGCGATACCGATTATACGTCGAACAAGGAGGCACTTATGTTTACGCACTCGGACAATCCCGTACCTATAGACATCATTCATGTATTAATGAGGACAACACACTATATTCAAAGAGAATTTGAAACACAATTATCCGCGCTTAACATGCCTTATCAAATTACCGGCCCAAGGCTGCGCCTTCTATCTGTCGTCTACAAAGCCGGGAAAATTCGCATGAATGAACTAGCCTCTGAACTAGGCATTAAAGCGCGTACCGTTACTGATTTTGTTGATGCTCTGGAACGGGATAAACTTCTTATCCGAATCCCCGATCCGACTGATCGTCGAGCTACGCTGTTGGAGCTCACAGAACTCGCGCAAGCCAATATAAGTCAAGTTCTAGCATTTCAATCGGAAATTGCAGAGCAATTATTAAGCAACTTCTCCACTGAGCAGCGTCAACAATTTTTTGACCTTTTATTGCAGCTCATTGAAAATAAGGATATCTCTAATCCTTCTGCACACGTTTTAAAATAAAGCGTATCCCATATGCTGAATTCCTAATAAATCACCAAATTCTCCATCACAAAAGGCTCTCATAGGCTAGTGACATATATATATAATGTCTCTATGACAAACACCCAATCAAAAAGAAAAAGTGGAGCATAACCTATAGAATCTTCAATTCAAAGGAGGTGCTATGAAAAATGTCCGGTCACGTTGGCGGTGCTTTCACTAACACTGGTACGATTCTGGTCCTTTTCATCTTGTTGGTTATTATCGCTTGCACTTGTGGTGCATTCGGCGGTTACGGCAGATAACCCTCTAAACACTGAGCTTCTATATTATCCTCATACACTTCCTCCGAAGACCTACTCGATAGGTCTTCTTTTTTTCTCCGTTACATTCATTTTATATTCGAAATTATCCGTTTTTGCACAGTATTGTAAACCTCATCCTATCCGCGACTGCAAGCTGTATTGTATGATGGTTTCAAATGACTAGAAATGGAGACACATCATGAGATCATTGTTAGCCGCATTACTCACCCTTACGCTTATCCTCACAGGATGCGGACAATTCATTATCAGTTCTGATTCAAACCCGGCTTCCACTGCTTCAGAGTATGGAATGACGATCCATTTGCCTACTGATCGTTATCCAGAGACGATGGCGCATATTGCAGCAGCCATTCGTGCAGGTGCTTCAGCGGTTTGTACGATCGATCGAGATGGCGCTAACGCTAATCGTGAAGCCTCGTTACGGGGGATTCCAACCAAAAAGGGCTATGATCGAGATGAATGGCCGATGGCCATGTGCAAAGAAGGCGGTGCTGGTGCGGATATCGCTTATGTTTCTCCTAAGGATAATCGCGGCGCTGGTTCGTGGATTGGAAATCTTTTGACTGATTTAGAGGACGGAACGCGTGTATTATTCGTTATGGATGAAGCGATGGAGCAGCCGAAGCCAACAGAAGAAACCGTTTATTATGCCAATTGTGCAGCTGCTAAAGCAGCTGGGGCCGCGCCTTTACATAAAGGAGACCCCGGATACTCCTTGAAATTGGATCGTGATAAAGATGGGATAGCATGCAGCTAACCCATCCTCGAAATGCTTCGTGCAGCTGATCATATATAATCCTTCTCACGAAGCCGATTTCTGCTTGCTTGGCTTAATCGTCAGCAAGGCTAGTATGGAGCAAAGCAATGCAAATCCCGCAAACAAATAAAATAGCAATGCTTCGTTTTTCAGCAATACTGATGCAATCAATGGACCTACGGCTACGCCTATAAAACGCGTGCTGCTATACAGCGAGGTAATGGTGCCTCGCTGTTTTTTCTCTATCCCTTCCGTTATTAAAGCGTCCAAGCTCGGCAAGGCTAATCCAATACCAGCTCCGCTTATAAACATAAAGGTAATTAGAAAAAATATCCCTTTTGTATTGATGATTCCACAAACCAGCATCATCCCCGCAAGTACAGCAGTGCCGATGACAATAAACCACTTCATTTTCGCTTTGTTTTCCCCTACAATTTTTCCAGTGATGAACGAAGCAAGGCATATGGCGCTTAAAGGAATGGCTAGCAGCAATCCTTTCCAAATGCCTTCGATTTTGTAATGGTCCTCTAAGACCGATGACAAGTAATATAGAAATCCGAACATAATGAACATTGCAAGACCACCGATGGCAAAGGTTGCATAAAGCCAGTGCCCCTTCTCAGCGAGTATCGATTTAATGGATTGAAAAAACTTTTTTAAACTGCTCTCTTCTTTTTTCTTTTGCTTTGATTTAGGCTCCTTTACGAGGAAAATAACCCCAATGATTGAAATTAATGATATGAACGGAATAACAGCAAGAGGCAAGTACCATATAACTAGGGCAAGCGCCGAACCTAATACCGGACTGAGCACTTTTCCAAATGTATTGGAGGTCTCAATCATCCCAAGCCCACTGCTAACTTCCTCCTCACTCTCGAACATGTCACCTACTAACGGAAGGACAATTGGAAAAGCACCTGCAGCCCCAATCCCTTGTATAAATCTTCCTGCCAAAATGACCGCATAAACGTGGGAATGCATCAACCAAGCAGCTAAGCCTGATATCAGTCCTCCAATCGCTGCAATGGACAAGCCTATAATAATGACTATTTTCCGTCCGTAACGATCTGACAGATACCCAGCGATTGGAATACAAATAATCGAGACTGCAGCATAAACCGTTATGATTAAGCTCGACTGCACAGATGAGATATTCAGTTTTTTCTTCATTAAGGGCAATACGGGAATCAACATTGAGTTAGCGAGCGTCATAATTAATGGAATGGATGCTAAAGCTGCTAAGTCCCACTTTTTTTTCACAGATGTACTCCTTTCTTATTTGGAATGGTTTGACGTATCAGGGTTCATTTTTAATGCCGAAGATGCAAGGTTTTTAAAGGCTCTTCTGCAGGCCCCTCCATCACATCGCCATTAATCGCAAATCTAGAGCCATGACAAGGACAATCCCATGTGCGATCCCCATTATTCCATTCCACTTCACAGCCCATATGTGTGCAGGTTGTGTCTACGAGAAATAATTTTCCATCCTCTGATTTGTAAGCTCCTGCTCTTTTTCCATGCAAAAGCACGACACTGCCTTCATCCAGTGCCAAATCCTCCGGACGCTTATGAGCCATTTCGAGCTTGCCCGCGATAAGATGCTTCGCCACATCGGCGTTATCTACAATAAGATTCGCGATCGTTCCGAGCGACATCGAGCGTGAAGGCGCATAAAGCTCCTCATATGCATTATCCTTCTTCATAATTAAATCTCTAATAAGCAAAGCGGCGGCTGTGCCATTCGTCATGCCCCATTTACGATAGCCTGTCGCAACAAAAACATTAGTGGAAGATTCCGTTATTCGGCCAATATACGGGATCTTATCACCAGTAACAAGATCCTGGGCCGACCAACGATACGCAATTTCCTTTACCCGAAAATGCTGCTCCGCGTATCTTTTCAGCTCCTCATAATAATTAATTGTACAAATCCCTTGACCTGTTTTATGGCTTTGACCTCCAATGAGAAGCAGCCTTGTGTTTTTCGACGTTTCCACATAGCGAATCGAGCGCTTCGGGTCCTCAGCGCTTATGTACATGCCGCCTTTAATGTCATCCTCGACATGAATGCCGAGTACATAGGAACGATCTGCATGCATTCTTGAGAAATAAAACCCATGCCCATCAAAGAATGGAAAATGAGTACAAGAAACGACATGCTTACATTTAATTCGGTATCCTTTGCTTGTAATCACTTCCGGCAATGGGCCTGTTTCTACATCAATAGCTGTCGTATTCTCATAAATAAATCCACCTGCTTCTACGAACTTCCGTACAAGCTCATACAAATATTGCAATGGATGAAACTGCGCTTGATCCTGCATGATGACAGCCGCTTTGACTGGGATCTGCAAAGGGATTTGATTCGTGAAAGAGCCAGGAATGCCGATCGACGAATAAGCAGACATCTCGTTCTCAAGCTTAGTTATGTATGCCTCTGAATCGGTATAAACATACGCATCCTGTACGGAATATCCGCATTCCATTTTATGCAGCTTGATCGTTTCCTTAATGAATTGAAGGGCATCATTGTTCGCTTTGTAATATAATGCTGCCTTTTCCGCTCCAGCTTTCTGCATAAGTTCATCATAAATAAGATCATGCTGCGCTGTTATCTTCGCAGTGGTATGCGCCGTTGTTCCATTAAGAAGCTGACCCGCTTCTATAAGGGCAACTTTAAACCCTTCCTGAGCTAATAAATAAGCAGCTGTTACACCCGAAATCCCGCCTCCAACGACGGCAATATCAACTTCTATATTCTCTTCAAGTATGGCGTATGAAGATTGCCGGCTCGACGTTTCTGACCAGTAAGACTCCGGAAATTTGGGTAAATCATACGTTTTCTCCATGACCATCACCTCCTAGAAATAATGCACCTTAATTTGTACCAATTGCTATTATTTCATTCTAAAAATAATGATCTGCTTAAGCCAAAAGCATAACCAATAGTCATTTGGACAGTTTATACAAGAGAATGATGAAAAAGGAGGCGTTTTACGTTGGAGAGCTCATTCGAGCATTCTTTTGTGCCGATAACGACTTCTGCTAGTGGAAATGGACTTGCTTATTTCATTCTTAGAATAATGATCTGCTTAAGCCAAAAGCATAACCAATAGTCATTTGGACAGTTTATATAAGAGAATGATGAAAAAGGAGGCGTTTTACGTTGGAGAGCTCATTCGAGCATTCTTTTGTGCCGATAACGACTTCTGCTAGTGGAAATGGACTTGCTTATCGGCCTGATGTTTATTGTTACTCAATCCAATTCGTCAATATTTGTTTTGTAGGTGATCCAAAGAAACCAGAAGCGGGCTGGGCTCTTATTGATGCAGGCATGCCAGGATCCGCCCATAAAATTATTAAAGAAGCAGAGGAACGCTTTGATTCCGCTCCTCAAGCGATTCTGCTTACTCATGGCCATTTCGATCATGTTGGTGCCATTATTGAATTAATTGAACACTGGAATGTGCCCGTGTACGCGCACAAGCTGGAGCTGCCCTATTTGAATGGAGAATCCGATTATCCGCCCGCGGACTCCTCTGTACATGGCGGTCTCTTGTCTGAGCTTTCTACCTTCTTCCCCCATAAAGGAATTCACCTCGACGACAAAGTTCATCCCTTTCCAACAGACGGCAGTTTGCCGGGAATGCCAGGCTGGAAGTATATTCATACGCCGGGGCATACACCAGGACATACTTCATTTTTCCGTCCTGAGGATGGCACTTTGATTGCAGGTGACGCATTTGCAACAGTTAAGCAGGAATCGCTATATAAGGTCATCACACAGGAGCAGGAAATTAGCGGTCCCCCTAAATACTTTACGACTAATTGGAAAGCCGCCGAGCAATCCGTTAGAAATCTCAAAGATCTGAATCCGAATTTGGCGATTACCGGTCACGGGGAACCGATGTTTGGCGCAACCTTGTCTGATAATCTCAAGCTTCTTACGAAAAAATTTAAAGAAATTGCGGTTCCGGAGCATGGACGTTTTGTGCCAGACCATAACCAGATACATTAGTCAGTTTACTTAAAAATAGGACGGAGCAGCTGCTTAATCTGCTCCGTCCTATTTCTGTTTCTACCTATAGTGCATCTTACAATCTTGTCACCTTTAATGTCACTCTAATCGATGGCTGCCTATCGTTTTTTTCTTTATGATAGGAAATAGATTATTGAACATCAGAGGAGGCAACCACTTATGAATCAATGGTTAAAAACGATAAGAACTGTCGCTGCTGTAATTATTGTTGTAATCTTCACAGGGAAAGATTCCTTTTAAAATAAAGTCCAAACCATTTTATATTCAAAGTAAAGATTAGGAGTGTATGCTGCTTGAACCCTATTTCTGAAAACAAACGAATTGAAACGCTTGATTATTTGCGAGGTTTTGCTTTAATTGGCATTCTGCTTGTCAATATTTTGCCCCTTCTTAACGTAGCGCCAGCTGAAGCGGGGACTGCTAATTGGTATATGTCTCGTATCCTAGATTTGACGGTAGAATCGCGTTTCTATGTCATATTCACCTTTTTATTCGGCGTAGGCTTTTATTTATTTCTATCTAGAGCGATCGAGAAAGGCAATAACGGCTACCCTTTATTTATTCGCCGGCTTATTTTTTTGCTAGCCATAGGATTTGTTCATCAGAAATTCCATCCTGGAGAAGCCTTGTTTCTTTACGCAATTGCCGGCTTTATCCTTCTTCCTTTCTACAAGCTTAAACCAAAAATCAATTTGATTATCGCTTTAGCGCTTATTCTTCCTGCCGCCTTTCTAGGAGGCAAACTATTGCTTATTCTACCCTTGTTTCTGCTTGGGCTTGCAGCTGGACAATATAAGGTGTTTCAACGTCTTGCAGAGTCAAAATCTGCGATCCGCAAGCTGCATTGGATCTCTTTTGCAATGGCCGCTATTGGTATCTTTATCCAGTACCGTATACTACCCGAGCAAAATGTTATGGTCATTGAAGAAGGCAGCTCTTCATCTGAAATGATAGCCATGCAAATTTACCAAGGAGCAGCCGCATTTATAGGTCTTCTTGTCGCTTTATTTTATGTCACTACTCTTGTACGGGCTGTTCAGCATCCCTTTATTCGCACGCTGCTCAAACCTTTAAGCGCCTATGGCCAAATGGCTTTAACCAACTATTTAGGGCAAACGATTATCGTGCTTATGGCGGCAGCATTTTTTAATTTAAACGGTATGCTTAGCCCTATTCAAACGACACTGCTTTGCATCGGCATTTATATTATCCAAATGATATTCAGTATGATCTGGCTCTCCTTTTTCAAAATGGGACCGATGGAATGGATCTGGAGAATAGCCACCTATTGGACGATTCCAGCCATTCGTAACGAACGCTATTGTAAACAAACCGACAAACATTTTTAATGCTGCGTTAAGGTTCGTTTTTTATACTTAGAGACATCAACCCCACTGTTGATATATAGATCTAGGACACCGGCCCGCAGCGATGCGGGTCATTTTTTTGTTTGTTTTGGGCCGTTTGATTTCATGCAGCAGCCTCTTTGTCCCTTCAATTTTTGGAACCATATCAACCATAAAAACGTTATTACCGAATATACTCTCAAGAAGTGACTGCTTGCGAAGGAGGTTTTGCCTCGGCAAAACCTAAGCTTTAGGAGGCGATTAATGATGGAAACGTTCGGCAGAGGCTGTCTTTACATTATTCTCGGTGTCTTGATCGTGATGGTGCTCGCTGTTATTGTTGGCGGTACAATTACCATTCCGTGGTACATTTTTATCCCCCTTGTCGTACTCGCTTTTTGGGCTGCATCCAAGAAAGGCAAATAAACTGCTCATTCCATAGCATGATTTCTAAACGGCACCACAAAAAGAGAAGCCAACGGATGATCCGCTGGCTTCTTACTTATTTTGTAGAGGATGGCAGAAGCTTAAATCACTTAACTAACTGCCTGCTTTCACCTGCGATAGCAAAATGACTCGCGCAGCCGGTTCCCAACTAGCGGTTAACCCAAGCTCTGCGGACAGATCTCTTATTTGTACATAACCTGTTGCTTCGGACAAAATCGAGTCGAGCTCTTTGCTGTTTACAGTAACCTTTTTCCCCGTCCAATCAATCTTCGCTCCGAGCGCTTCACCAAGCAGCCTTGCCGGTACCCAAGTTGTACCCTTGAGCAAGTAACCATCTGAAATAACCTCTCCCTTGTACAAAACGACAACAAGCTCTGCATCCTTCAGCTTCTCTGGCTTAGGCAGCGGCGTGCTTCCTAAAGCATCATATTTTTTCAACCCATACTGCGAAATAATGGCTTTTAATTTGGCTGGATAAGCTGGATCTGTCGCATAGCCGCATGCGTACAGCATGTCAGCTTGCTGTTCTGGCGTCACTGCCTTGCGAACACGCTCATAACGCGAAGTAGCCAGCAGCAAATCCAGATCCTTATAAAAATGATAGACGCTCTCATAGGCTCGGAAAGCAGCGCGCGTACTCTCGCTTCGGCCATCGACGACCTCCCATGTTCCTTTAACGACCGCTTCTCCGTGCCAATATGCATTCGTCTGTCCACTGCCCACCTTGATACCGCCTAAGTTGTACCACGGGTGAATAACACCGCCGGTTTCAAGTACATTTTGCGCTAAACGTACGGATGGAAACATCGTTGATCCTTCTCGCCTTATTCTTATAACCGTCGGAGCTAATTGTTCAATAAATTGTTGTTTCGTCAGCTGTGCCATCGTCTGCCTCCTTTCTGCTGTCCACTTTGGCTTGCCATCTATTACCCTGTCCTTATCTTTGTATGCTGTGAAAGCGCAAGTGGCAATGGACAAAGTGGTATGAAAGGTCGTCTCTACCACTATGTTTTTTTGTATTTTAAATATAAAAGGGCCGCATCCTCAGATTATTCATTCTGATGGAGCGGCCTTTTCTGTATGAATGGAATACTATAGGAGTCCATAAAAGCGGCGAGTATTGACTAGCATTATTTCCGCAATCTGCTCAGCTGGCAGCTGCTTTATTTTCGCAATACGCTTTGCTGCATCTGCAGCCATTGCAGGCCGCGTCGGCTGACCCGCATAGACTTCCTCAAACGGCCATGGCCCATCCGTCTCCACCATCAGCAGCTCAATGGGATACTCTCTTACAAGCTGCTGTATTTCTGCCTCGTAAGCGACGTCTGGCGTTATCGACACCATGTAGCCGCTTGCCACCATTCGCCGGATAACCTCAGCATCGCCCTTGAACCAATGAAAATGCGCTCTGCGAACACCATGCCGCTCCAAAATGTCGCAAGCTTTGCCGGCGTCCTCATATACTGCATGCAATACAATCGGACGATCAAGTTCGGTGGCCAGCGCAGCAAACCGATCCAGCAGTTGCAGGTATGGATTCTCATCAAAAACGATATTTCCCCCAGCTTGCTGCGCTTCTGTTCGCGTATAATACGGCAGCCCTACTTCGCCAATTGCAAACCGTTCCCCTGCTTCATGACGCAAACGAATCCAATTGAATAGCTCATCAAGCTCCTTATCGGCAGGTATGGGCTGCTCTGGGTGGAAACCATAAGCAGGATGCACACGCCCTGCGTAACGCAGGGCAATGTCACGGTTCACAATAGACGATTCCAAATGCATAGATACGGCAATCACAGCTGCTACACCTTCTGCGAACGCACGCTCTAGAAGCTCATCACGCTGCTCTGCTTCATACAAATCAATATGAATATGCGCGTCTATGCATGTGCCTTCCTGCTGAGGAGATTCCGAGTACAATTGCCCTTCGCGCGGATCATTGCTTGTTTGTATCGCCATCTATACGTTTCCTTCCTTCGCACCTGTCTTAAGCAGATCATAAATACGCTGCTTCATCGCATAAAACCGTGGGTCTGTCCATAAAGACTCATGACGCGGACGCTCGAATGGCACTTGAAATTCCTCCAGCACCACCGCCGGCGATGATGACAGCACAATAATCCGATCCGATAGAAACAAAGCCTCTTCAATACTATGGGTAACGAGCAGTACCGATCTTCGGTTCAGCTCCCAGATCGACATAAGCCACTGCTGCATTTGCTGCCGCGTTAAGGCGTCCAGTGCGCCAAACGGTTCATCCAGCAGCATGAGATTCTGCGGAGCAAGCAGTACCCGGAGGAAAGAAACCCGCTGCTGCATTCCTCCAGAGAGCACATGCGGATAAGAATCCGCATATTCCTGCAGCCCGATTCGCTCGAGCCATTCCTTTGTCCTCGCCTTCGCGAGTTTTTTATCAACGCCAGAGATCGTAAGAGACAACTCTATATTGCCGGCAACGGTTTGCCATGGAAGCAGCGACGATTGCTGCGGCATATAGGAAATATGTCCGCGTTCGCCCGTCGTTTGCTTGCCATCGATCCAAATTTCGCCTTCCGTAGGACGTTCCAAACCGCCGATAATTTGAAACAAGGTTGTTTTACCGCTGCCGGACGGCCCTACAATCGATACGAACTCCCCATCTGCTATTGAAATGGATAACCCGCCAAGCACTTCTTTGCTCATCTGTCCTTTGCCAAACTTCATTCGAATATTTTGCGTTTGAAGCGTCACTGAATGATGCTCAGCACGATTGACCACTGTCAGCTCACCTCTTTCTCAGGGCGCCAACGTATGACAAGACGCTCCGCTAACGTTACTAAACCAAATAAAGTCAAGCTCAGCGCAACGATGATGGCAACTGCCGCAAATACACGATCTGGCATAAAACCTTTGGACGAAATAAGCATAAATGAGCCAAGACCCTTGTTTGTACCAAGCCATTCGGCAACAACCGCACTTAACACACTATATGAAGCCGCAATCTTCAAGCCTGAAAATAAATGTACAATCGCATGCGGAAGCTCTAGTTTCCAAAACAGCTGCCATTTGCGAATACCGATCATTTGCAAATAGTTGCGAAGCTGTGCATCGGTATTCATAAGCCCGCTCAGCATGGCAACCGTGATGGGGAAAAAACATACCATGATGACCAGCAGCGCCTTTGGCAGCATGCCATAGCCTAGCAGCATCGTCAAAATAGGAGCGATCGCAATGATGGGAACGTTTTGCGACAGCACGAGCAGTGGATATACCGCCGATCGAACACCAGGAATTAAATGCAGCAAAGCGGCGAGCATTAAGCCCACCGCCGATCCTCCTAAAAAGCCGATAAGTGTCAGCTGCACTGTTGCTCCCGTATGCATCATTAACCTCGGCCAAATCGCGATAGCTCCCTTCACGATCGATATCGGAGAAGGAATGAGCCATTGTTGAAATAATCCAAGTGATGCAGCTGCCTGCCAACAGGCAATCAGCACGATCAGCAGCGCTGCCGGCTGCCATATTTTCGACCAAATCGATTTCTTATTGCCCATCTGGATATTTCTCCAGCAGCCTTCCCATGGAAGCGCCGTTTGCCGGATTGTAGTAAATTTTAATTTGTGAAATAACGGACGGGCAGCCCATCTCCGCCATCGCCTCGCTCATCGACTGCACGACGCTGAGCAGATGGCTCAGCTCACCCTCCATCGTCGTTTCAAGCGGTGCTACACGGTAAGGAACACCTGCCGCTTTAATAATTTCTATGGCACGATCTACGTAGGGAATAACACTCTCGCCGCCTGGTGTTGTCGGTAAAATTTGAATGCTTACTAATGCATTAGCCATCGGATTTCCTTCTCTCTTTGTTGTATGTGAGAGCGGGCTTTCCCGCCCTCCGTATGTTCGAATTGCTTATTGTGGTAAAAATTCATTCGTAAATGCCTTCTCCGCTTCAAGCTCCTTCTCCAGCAGCTTGTGCTCAAACATCCATGCCGCATAGTTTTCCCATACGCTTAGCTTCTGTTCGCCCCAGCGCGGCGCGTCATCTTGATATTTGGAGCTTAACCATTTTTGGCTGGCGCGCACAAGCTCTGCGTTCAAATCCGGCTCTGCTTTTATTAAAATTTCTGCTGCATCCTCCGCATTGCTGATCGCGTATTGGTAGCCTTTGGATACGGCAGCAGTAAACGCTTTGACTGTTTCCGGCTTATTCTTAATCAAATCTTCATTCGTCACGATTACCGGCGTATAATAATCCAGTTTGTCGCTGTAGTCTGTTAAATAAACCATATTGATCTTCTCGCCGCGCAGCTCTGCTTCCACGCCAGTCCATGCATAGTAAATCCATGCAAAGTCAATATCGCGTTTCACCGCCGTAAAGAAGTCGCTGTCGCCGATGCTCATGATGTTTACTTTGCTCACATCTGCGCCCTTCTCCTGCATAATCGATTGAATGACCGCCTCCTCAACAGGAGCGCCCCAGCCGCCATACGTTTTGCCTTCAAATTTCTCAGGTGAATCGATTCCCTTTGCAAGCGGTGAAGCAAAACCTGAGGTATTGTGCTGAATGACAGCGGCGATCGATACGAGCGGCACGCCGGCAATTCTCGCCATCGTGACAGACTCCTGATAACTTACGCCAAACTGCACATTGCCCGAAGCGACCATTTGATCGGCACCGCTTTGTCCTGGTTGAATAATTTCAACGTCCAGTCCTTGCTCCTTAAAAAAACCTTTATCTCTAGCTACATAAAGTCCGGTATGATTCGTATTTGGTGTCCAGTCGAGTACAACCTGCACCTTCTCTAGCGGCTTGTCCGCTGTTCCCTCTTGCTCTTTCGGCTGTTCGCCCTTGTTCCCAGCGCCACCGCCGCAGCCTGCCAGCGCCAATACGAACACAAGCATCGCGGCCACGATTTTCCACGACAAATACCCTGTTTTTTTCTGATTCATGATGTTGTTCCCCTCTCCATGCTTCGATTCTTATAGGCGACGACTCCTCGTAGTATCCGGTTCCATGGCTGCATCATTCTAATCGCAACAAAAAAAAGCGTCCCCCTAATCCGGAGGACGCCATATCATTGGCTGTGCAGCTGTTTATACAGCAAATGCTTGATCAATTTGATCTCGCCTGCTTGCTAAACAGAGCTTCTGTCCCTACGCTGGCATTATCCAGATCAGGTTTAACGGGTCGGAATTGTATAGAAAATCCCCTCTCAGCCGGCCTAACCAGCTCCCCGGAACATATTCGGTTTCGTCAATACCATTCATTGTATAGCAAAACCCGCATTTAATGCTAGTTTTTTTTGAAAATGATTATCATCAAGCCACGATACTCATCCTCTTACTATATACGGCAGCCAGAACGTGCAGCTCCTGCACCAGCTTTCATTGCCCTAGATCGATATGCTCATCCAGCCATTCTACCTTTGTTTCTTCAGCAGCCTTCGAATTTTCTAAGTCTGCCGTATCTTTGGTCTCTGCTGCAGGAGCAAGGCGTCCATATACGAGCAAATATGCGGCTGTCAGCTCTTTTGACATCTCTTCAGACGTTAGCCGCTCTAGCAGATGGATGTATTCTAGCTGCTCCTGCGGTTTATTATCCGCACGTGTAATCTTCACATAGGTAAAACCGGCCTGCAAATAAAGCTGGCTAACTTGTTCTGCTGAGTACTGTGATGCCGCTTGATGCTGTGCTTGTGCATTAGCAGGATCTAAATATTGCCGAATATTGTTGAAATAATAGCGATTGGCAAAGCACCCGACTAGCCAGCCGCCAGGCTTTAGAAGACGAACTAGATTTTTCATGGCTTGCGGTGTCCCGTATGCATGAGCATCTCCGATTACGATGCCGTCAAGACCTTCAGCAGGCAGCCTCCAATCCTTCGGATCATTCGAGCGGAATACAGTAATTCCCGAAGCTTCTGCTACTCTAGCCGCCAGCTCGTTACGCTCAACTCCGTACCATATTGCGGATGGGAATTGCTTTTTCATATGAAAAATCGTAGCTCCGCACCCGCAGCCTATTTCCATAATCGAGCAATTCTCGCGTCTGTACTCATGCGATTCCCGCTCAATTACGGTGCTAAAATCCATTCTAATATACGTTGCATCACCAGGGTCAAAGCCCCATTTGGACATAAAAACAATGGCATTTTTTCTGAAGTTTTGTACATATTGTTCTGGCTCTGAGCTAAAGGAGATGCTCCCGTAATGATGAATAAACGTATCGCCGCACAGCATCAGCTTATATCCCGCCAGCCGGAGCCGCAGGCTATAATCATCATCTTCAAAGTTGCCGATACCGAAGATCTCGTCGAGCGATCCCGTTTTCTCCCATGCTTCTCTCCGCAGCAAAAGGCAGTAGCCGACCAGCTTCACGCGCTCCTCCCATTTTGTTCTATCAGGGTTGGCATGCAGTGCCGAAGCAAACAGCTCCATTTCATCTATCGTCGTATAGGTGACCGGGATCGTCGTCCAGTAGGAAGCCGAATTCGTAACGGGGCTGACCGCCCCTATTCGTTCATCACTAAATAAGCAGCGCTTGAGACCGTCAAGCCAGCTTGGCGTTACGATTGTATCGTTATTTAGCAGCATCAGAAGATCGCCCGAGGCCGCGGCCAATCCTTGGTTGCAGCCCTTAGGAAAACCAGCATTGCTGCCATTGTCGATTACGATAATATCGCTCTCGCTTTTAGCCCATTTTACCGTATCATCCGTCGAACCATTATCTACAATAATCAGCTCATAGCTGCCTCTCTGCGTATGTCTCCGAATACTTTCCACACATTGCTTCGTGTATTCAAGCTTATTGTAGGTAACGAGAATAATGCTTGTCATGCAGCTATTGGCATCGCTCACGCGTATCCTCCTCAAGCAAGCATAAACGGCTCACTTACCCATAAAATATGTCAGCCTATCCGCTTGGGTGAGCACTGTGCGCAACTTTCAATCATGCAGCCTTTTTGTATTTCTTGCGTATTCCGACGAAAAGCATAAGCAGCGGCAGCACAATTTGGAACAACGGCGCAATCTTCAGCGTAACATCGAGTCCAATCCAAATATGGGAAGTATTATTGGCTTCGATAAACGACGCCCCATAAATAATGAGACCAATGGGCAGCACACAATATCGGTAGGCAATACCAGTGATCATATTAAACATGAATACCGATGCCATGTATAGCGCAGTCATTTTGACATATAGACCGATGAACAGAAGCAAGGTTACAAGCACATCAAGCCTCTCCAATATATTAGCAAGCCTAATTAACTGAACAACCTCAAGCAGCGGCAGTGCTGTAAGCGAGGACAGCTCCGGCCCTAATACGCATAGCGTAATGATATTCATTAGAATTAGAAATAAGGATACGCCAATATAGGCCTTGTAAGTGACTGGCCCAATCCCTTTCTTCTCACTCACGTGCTTCCAAAAAACGAAAAAAATAACCATTTGCCCAAATGGAAAAGATACTAAATCTGGAAAGGCCGCCTTCACGACAGGCCCAATCCCGTGTTCAAAAACGGGAAGCAAATGTGCTATTTTGGGCAACCTGGCAACAAACAGGAGCAAAATAATAAAAGCATAGCTGAGCGCTGCAATCGGAAATAGAAGCTGTACGACACGGACAAATACTTCCACTCCCTTGCTGACGGTATAAGCGGCGGCGCTCATAATCAGCAGCATAACAATCCATTTCGGCGTAAAGGTCAGCAGCGCCGTCATCGTAAGCTCCCCGACGTCCCGTACGTTGCGCATCGATTCATAAGCAAACCATAACGCGTGAAGTATGCCTACAAAGCCGCCGATCCATTTTCCGAAGTGTATAACATAAAGCTCAGCAAGCTCCGAATTCGGGGAACGCTTCTGCACCTGGACGTACATAACGATAAGCAGCAGACCAGCAATCGCAGCAAGCGTCATCGCCAGCCAAGCATCCTGCTTCGCCTGTATGCCGAGCTCGAACAAAGGGGTGCTGCCTATCAAAAAAACGATGATCAAAATCGAAAGCTGGTTTTTGCCAATCTGCTGCATAGGGTCTCCTTTCTGCTTATGTTATTGGTGGTTCTTTTCCTGCGCCTTCTTAAATCCACTTCCGCTAAGACCAGTTGAATTCAAATTCACCTTAACTTTCATCTTTACTTCGATGTTCGAAAACTGCTCCGACCAGCTGCCCGACGTTTTTAACCATTGCTTTGGATATTTATTGTGAATGATCGTTCCGAAGCCGATTACATCTGCTTTATGCTTACTGACAGCGCTCCAGCCTTTTTGCATAATTGCGGCAATCTCGTCCTCAATCCGTTTTTGTATCTTCTCTATTTCTTTCGGATTCATGAGATCACCCTCGCAATTGTACTCCATCAGCGTTCCAGTCGCCTTTACGTTCAAATCCATCAGCCAATTGCCATCTGAAGATTTAGGAGTCTGCGTTGTATCCGAATGTGTGATGCGAATAGATGAGTTTTTCGGCTCGTTCTTGTCCGCTGAGCATGCGAATGAAACCGTCGTTTTTTTTACTTGATTTGCAAGCCACATCACGCCTTGACTTTCTTCGTTGTTGATCCAGCCTACCAGCTTGTCACCTTCAATAAGGCCCAGTTCAAACAATCTGACCTTTGAAGGTGTACTGGTGTACGCAAGCTGCCCGGCATTGTCCACACTTTCTTTCGTACCGGACACAATTAATCCGGGTATGCCAGTAGCCCTTGTCGTTCCCAGCAAATCCAGCAGTACTTTATGAATGGTCATTTGACGGAAGGCTGAGCTGTTCATCTCTTCATTATTGATCATGCGCTGTATGGCTGCGCCTGGAATTTTCTCAAGCGGAATCAATTGTTCGAGCATCCGGCGCGCGCTTCCCTTTGACAAGAAAACGCTCACCGTCTCGCGGGAATCATGATTGCGCAAATAGGTGTCTAGAAGTGGTCCCAGTCCTTTGCGCGCAGCAGCCTGACCGATAATGACAATTTGATTATGTGCGAAATAGAGGCGCCGCGACGTCTCCTGGCTTGCTTTGCTGACCGCGCTTCTGAAGCTTTCCCCTTGCGTGGAAAAAACATGGACCGCCGCTGTGCTGTTGCTCGCGCTTTGACTGGAAATGGCTTCCGGTATGACCACTTGATACGACAACACCCATTTCCCATCCTTCCAATCAACGCCGGTAGCAGAAACAATCGCAATATCATTCAGCTCTATGCGATTCCAGCAGCCCGTTGCCAGCAAACAAATGAGCATCGGCAGCAGCAGCCTCCATTTTTTCATGGCAGGTTCCCCCTTTCATTACGCCTTATCGGAATGACGCTGTGCCTGCGGTTTTTTTCCGTTCGGCCGCCGCCTTGGATTACGCAGATTCAAATCTAGAGGTCGAAGCACGACCGCCCACCATGGCAGCCTGACGAACACGTCTCGCCATGGTCCTTGCTTTGTAGGACCTGGTGCCAGCGGAGACATATACGGCACTCCGAACGAGCGCAGCGATACCAAATGGATCAGCATAAACAATACAGAAATGAAAATGCCGAAAAACCCAAAAATACCGGCCATAATCATAAAGATAAAACGAATAATGCGAGATGTGGCCGCCATGTTGAATTCCGGCATTACAAAATTGGAAATCGCCGTAAAGGATACGATGATCACCATACCCGCTGACACGATGCCCGCCTGAACAGCCGACTGGCCGAGTACGAGAGCGCCCACGATAGATATGGCGGGCCCAATCGCCCGCGGCATTCGTAATCCTGCTTCTCGCAGCACCTCGAAAGTAACCTCCATCAACAGCGCCTCAACCAATCCAGGGAACGGAATCCCTTCTCGCTGCGCCGCTAGACTAATGAGCAGCGTTGTCGGAAGCATCTCCTGATGAAAGGTTGTAACTGCGATATACAAGGCAGGCAGCAGAATGGACACGATATATGAACCGTAACGGATGAGACGAACGAAGGATGCAATATCATATCGTTGATAATAATCCTCTGGCGATTGAAAAAACGAAAAAAATGTAGTCGGGGCCATTAAGACCATAGGCGAGCCGTCTATCATTACCGCTACTCTTCCCTCCAGCAGCGCTGCTGCCACGGAGTCCGGCCTCTCTGTATTTGAAAGCGTTGGAAACAGCGTGAACGTATCATCTTGAATAAACTCTTCCACGTATCCGCTCTCCAGCACACCGTCAATGTCAATGGCCGCCAGTCTGCGGTAAACCTCCTTAACGATCCCTTCATCTGCTATTCCATGCAAATACATAACAGCTACGTTCGTATGCGTTTGCTGACCGATCTTGTGCACCTGCACATGAAGGTCAGAGGAACGTATTATGCGCCTGACCAAGCTGATGTTCGTTTGAATATTTTCTACAAAAGCATGCTGCGGACCACGAATCACGGTCTGTGTCTGAGGAATCGTAACACTGCGCTGTTCGCCGCCGTTCACATCCGCCGTCAGCGCTTCCGCGCTGCCATCCGCCATAATGACACATAATCCGTCCGTCATATATTGGAGTGCATACTCCAATGTGTCCACACTCTGTACCGAGCCGATTGAAACGACGCAGCTGCGAAGCGCTTCCAGCAGCTTGCTTCCCTTCACATGAGCATGCTGCGGCAGCCTCATTGACATTAACGGCTCCATGACACTCTCATTAATGATTTGCGAGTTCACGATTCCATCCACATAAATAATGGCAATCTCACGTTCTGGAGCCGCATCGCTGCGAAACATTCGGATTACGATATCCGTGCTGTTGCCGAAGCAATCGCGAATGGTTTTGACATTCGCATGCAGCGACGGACTAAACGGCGTTAGCCTACCTGTGTTTTGTTTGTTCATAACGGCACCCTTCGTTTCCATGTTGCTTCTATTTTGGCGCATTATGGATGTAAATATGTACTGTCCTATTTGTGATTGGTTTTCGTGCTGCTCCGCGTATAGCATTCGTACGCCTAATTGGACTGCGAAGCTGTTCCCAACCAAACCTTGTCAATAATAACCACAAATAACCTCTAGTATAAGAACGTGCGTTCTGTATATAATAAGAACAAACGTTCTTGTTATGGAGGAGATGCATCATGACAATGGAAAAATGGTTCAGCCTAGTCGGTTGTGTCGTAGATGTGATTTATATGAGCAAAAAAGGCAAGTTTACGAAACGAAGGATTCGTGTCCTATCTGTAAGAGACGGTTATGTCAGAGCCTTTTGTATAGACTCCGGCGCACAGCGCGTCTTTCTTGCGGCAAATGTATTAGCAGCAGAGCTGGTGAGCCGAAATGTCTCTTAACAAAGTCATTATGCTTGCGGATTGCCAATCGTTTTATGCATCGGTGGAGAAGGCGGAACATCCCGAGTATCGCCATCTGCCGGTTGCTGTTGCGGGCGACCCCGAACGCCGCTCCGGCATCATTCTGGCTGCTTGCCCGATCGCCAAGTCATTTGGAGTAACGACTGCTGAGCGGCTGGGCGACTCGCTGGCGAAATGCCCGGATTTAATTATCATCAAACCGCGCATGCAGCTGTATATCGATGTTTCCATGATGATTACGAGCATTTATCAATCCTACACAGACCTCGTCGAACCTTATTCAATCGATGAGCAATTTCTCGATGTGACGGGCTCGCTGCATTTGTACGGCTCACCGGATGAGCTGGCTCATCATATCCAAACCCGCATCCAAGAAGAGCTAGGAGTGTACACCCGCTTCGGTATTGCGGAGAATAAAATTTTGGCTAAGACGGCCTGTGACAACTATGCGAAAAAAAACGATGCAGGCATTTACACCCTCTCCAGAGACAATCTTGAGGATACGCTCTGGACCTTGCCCGTCTCCAAGATGTTCATGGTCGGCAGCCGGATGACGAGGCACTTCCAATCGATGGGACTGGAGACGATCGGCCAATTAGCGGCAACGCCGCTTGAGAAGCTGAAGCTGATGATGCGCCGTAAATTCGGCAAAAACTCCGATATCAACGCGGAGCTGTATTGGAACATCGCAAACGGAATTGACAAAAGTCCCGTAACGCCGGGCACGCATCAGGTTGCGCCCAAGGCCATCGGGCATATGATGACGCTCCCGCGTGACTATGGGAAGCTGGAGGAGATCAAAGTTGTACTGCTTGAGCTGACCGAGCTCGTTTGCCAGCGCTGCCGAGGCAAAGGATATATGGGGCATGTCGTTTCCGTCGGATTAATGGGTGCCGATTATGATCGGCCTACGGGCTTTAGCCGTCAGATGAAGATGGACGATCCGACAAACGTCACGAATCAGGTTTATCG
The DNA here is from genome assembly GCF_056398245.1 of Paenibacillus sp. 01T47. Classification (NCBI taxonomy): domain Bacteria; kingdom Bacillati; phylum Bacillota; class Bacilli; order Caryophanales; family Paenibacillaceae; genus Paenibacillus; species Paenibacillus sp. 01T47. The sequence goes on along the minus strand of NZ_JBFTPA010000006.1, from coordinate 103,208 downwards.
GGCCGCGGTAGAGCTGATGCTGCGGCATTGGGACGGTTATCCCGTAAGGAAGGTTGGCGTCAGCCTATCGCAATTTTCGCAGGATGACGAATACCAGCTTTCCCTGTTTGATCCGAACCGCGAGAAGACGATGGCGCTTGAGCGGGCGACGGACGCCTTGAAGAGGAAATATGGGGATGCCACTATTTTGAGAGCGGTGTCCATTACGGATGCGGGGCAAGCACAGCACCGCTCTGAGAAGATCGGAGGACATTACAAATGAGAAAAAAACTTGAAGGAAACGGACTTTGGGAGTCGAGCCGGATGATGCTGCCCGAGCATAAAGTCGCAATCAATGAGCAGGAGAAGACATTGCGGCTGCGTGAACGGGTGGAGCTAGATGAGCAGGAATGGGAACATGTAGCCCGCTCCGTGACAGAATCGCTGCAGCAGCGGCAGCCCATCACGCTCCGTTTATTTCATCCGCAAGAGGAACTGACCGTCAGCGGAATCGTTGACCGCGTAGATCAACTGAAAGGCCGCTTCATGGTCGATGGCGAATGGTTCTCTATTTACGATATTGAAGGCGCTGCTGCTTGGGAATAAGGAGTGCCCTGTTCCATTAGCTTCGCTCAAAGCAGCCTAAAGTAGAACTCATCCTTGAACAGGAACTGCTCAACTGGCAGAAGGGCCAACGAAGCAGTTCCTGTTTTCTTGTGATATTATTTTGTATCGCTTCTGGCTTTTTCTCTCGATCTCGTCCGACTCCGCCAACAAGTGTCGAAGTCCGGGGGCTTCACTTATTGCCACGCTGCACCGCAAGAACAGCCAGTTCGATCTTATTAAGCATGAGCCCATATTCATTCGTAATTTCAAAAGAATGCGGCATTGGCAGCTTTTGAAAATAAGGCGAAATGTCGGCAACGGACGTAAACCAATCCCCAGGCTCCGGCATTTCTATGGGCTGATCGTTCCACGCTGTACTAAGCTCTGGGCTGTAAAGCGGCTCAGCACCAGGCTTTAACCGTGCACCCAGCAGACGCTCCTTATAAATTGGCTGTGGAGGCTGCTGACGTACACGCGTAAACATATGCGGCGCGTAGTCGGCACGCGAGCCTGTATGCTTAACCGCAGCAGCGAAGGATCTAGCTCCTTCATAGACGCGCGGTACACCGAATAACATCGCATATAGACGCTTGCCGAATTCAATTCTCTCTTCTATATTTTCAAACCGCTCCAAAATAAGACCAGAGAGCCGCAGCGCAAACGCTCCTTCCCCTTTTCCCGGGCCATTGCCATAGGGGAAAATAACCCCGTTCAGCTGAAGCAGCGATTGCAGACCAAAAAATAACGTATGCAGCACCTTCTCTCGAAAAAAGGGATGCTGTACAACACGCTGCTCGATATAATGCTGCTCATTAACGATTAATGCGATCGTGAGCGGCACCGCGTCGCGATCTCGCCAGTACTGCTTCCAGACCGGCGCCATAAACGAGGTTACGCCAAAAGCAGGCAGCAGATGGAACAAGCTCCTCCCCTCGCGCCTGCTCCGTTCATACAAGAGCAGCTGTGGATAAGCATCTTGAAATATCAATGCATTCGCCTGCTCCAAAAAACGAAACACGGCCAACCGCTGTTCCGAGTTCAGCAGCCATGGAAGCCACTCGCCTTGCAAGTCAGTCATATTCCAGCCGCCATTACGGGACACCATATGCGCAAGCAGCGCCCAGTGCAGCTCCGGAGTGCGGAAATACAAAATACGATAAGCTTCCGTTCTCGTCACGTTATTCCGATTGGCAGCAGCAGTCTCAGCGCGAATTCGTTCGATTAGCGCAAGTTCCTCTTCATTCCAGCTTGTCACTGCTGAAGCATCAGCAGATTCAAAATGCTTCGACCATGCATACTTCAATTTTGCAACGGAAGAAGCTGAAAGCTGCAGCGGTGTTGCTTCCGCAATCATTGCATCCGATGCGCTCATTGCCCCCCACTTGCCTACTGCATAGTCAAACGCAGCGCTGGGGAGCGCGAGCAGCTGCCCTAGCCAGTAACCGAATGTACGGCGATAAGACCGTCCCTCATGCTTTTTGTCCATTGTCAGTGCTCCTCCTATCGCGTCGTTGACTATACAAGCTTGCTGCCTGGCTTAAACCCTATAGTATCCAGTATCAGCCACGGAGCAGTTCGTCATACTGTGTATGCAACATATGCGATTCGAGCGCACACGATGTATAATAAAAGCATTAGAAAGGAGATGACAGCCATGTGCGGAAGGTATACACTCACAGTTACGTTGGAAGAGCTGATGGTTAGGTATATGATCGAAGAAACGATGGTACCTTTTCACCGTCCGAAATATAATATAGCTCCGAGCCAGCAGGTGCTGACCATTATAAATGATGGCCAAAATAATCGGCTAGGCGAGCTGAAGTGGGGACTTGTACCGCCATGGGCGGATGATCCGAAAATTGGTTTCCAGATGCTGAATGCTCGATCAGAGACAGCAGCGAGCAAACCTGCCTTTCAGGCCCCGCTGCAGCGCAAGCGCTGCCTCATCCCTGCCGATGGTTTCTATGAATGGAAAACAACAGCACAAGGCAAGCAGCCGATGCGCTTTGTGCTTAAGAACCGCTCCTTATTCAGCATGGCCGGTCTGTACGAGACCTGGATTTCTCCTGAAGGGACCAAAATAAATAGCTGTACGATTCTAACAACTACGCCAAACGAGCTCGTTTCCGAGGTTCATGATCGCATGCCGGTCATTTTGCGGCCCGAGGCAGAGCAGCTGTGGCTGAATCGCGCAGTAACGGACGTTAAGATGATCACTCCACTCCTTAAGCCATACTCATCACATGAGCTTGAAGCTTACCCTGTCTCCCTTGCAGTCGGAAGCGTCCGAAACGACGACTCTTCTTTAATCGAGCGCATTGAAGTGGACGAGCAGCTCGAGCTATGGTAGCAGCAAACCAAGCGGAACGATGTTCCCGTTGCCAAATAAAAAAAAATCGCTGACCAAAGCGGTCAGCGAAACATCCCCCACAGTTTCAGCAAATGAAACGTGTTGTTCGGGTCAATCTTTTGCGCCATAATGAAAGCAACAATCTGATCTTCCTGTGTATCCGTAAGCTGCTCCTGCAAAATAACGGACGCCGCTTTCACAAGCCGTCTAACCTTTGGCCGATCTTGCAAATCGTATTTGGTCACATTTCCTAGCAGGTCCCTAATCCGTTCCTTCACAGCAGGGTTTTTCATTTTGTATTTAACACGCTCGACCAGCTGAGGCTTAATCCCATAGTTTTGGTAACTCACTTCGTTGACACCTCCATCAGGCAATCCAGTCACATCGTTAAACTATATGCCGAAAGGAGGTGAATATTGCCTAGTCCAGCTGTTCCCCTTGAAAAAATTGATCCTGCTCCAGCAAGCTGCGCAATCTAACGAATGACTCATTCGTCCAAAAATCATCTCGTCCTGTTAATTCAGCGGCATCATCCCTAGCAAGCTCCAGCAGCTCATAGTCAGCAACCATGTCGGCCAAACGAAACTCTGGCAATCCGCTTTGCTTCGTGCCAAAAAAATCGCCCGGACCACGAATCTCAAGATCCCGCTTAGACACTTCAAATCCGTCATCCGTGTCCGTCATGACCTTCATTCGCTCGCGTCCCGTTTCTGATTTCGGATCAGCTACTAATATACAATGTGATTGATGCTCTCCCCGCCCTACACGTCCTCGCAGCTGATGCAGCTGGGATAATCCGAATCGCTCCGAATCCATAATGATCATAAGTGTCGCATTAGGAACGTCGACACCTACCTCAACGACCGTCGTCGCCACAAGCACATGCGTTTCATTTGCGCCAAAAGCACCCATCACGCTTTCTTTCTCCGCAGCTGAAAGGCGTCCATGCAGCAGGCCTACCCGCAAATCTGGAAACGACTGCTGCGTTTGCACATACAGATCAATCGCATTTTGCACATCGAGCTTCTCCGACTCCTCGATCAGCGGGCAGATGATGTAAGCTTGACGCCCCTTATTTACTTCTTTCCTTATAAAAGCGAGCACACGCTCCATCATGCTGTGCTTAACCCAATACGTCTTAATCGGCTTGCGCCCATGCGGCCGCTCGCGAATCGTCGACACGTCCATATCGCCGAATGCGGTAATCGCCATTGTTCTCGGAATCGGCGTTGCTGTCATCGTAAGCACATCGGGGTTCATCCCTTTGCGCCGCAGCACGCTCCGCTGATTGACACCGAAACGATGCTGTTCATCCACAACGACGAGCCCAAGGCTCCGAAAAAAAACATCGTCCTGAATTAGAGCATGCGTTCCAACGACAATATCAATCATGCCCATTTGAAGCCCCGCAAGCACATCCCTGCGTTTGCGCTCTGTTACACTTCCCGTTAGAAGAGCAACCTCAATTCCGAGCTCTGCGAACATTTTTGTAAGCGAGCGCATGTGCTGATCAGCCAGTATTTCTGTTGGCACCATCAAAGCCCCTTGATGACCTGATTTCACCGCAACATACAGTGCAATAGCTGCCACAACCGTTTTGCCGGAGCCAACGTCACCTTGAAGCAGCCGATTCATGCAGGACGGCCTTCTCATATCGACACAAATTTCATTAACGACCTTCTTCTGAGCATCTGTCAGCTCAAACGGAAGGGTTGCGGCAAATTGACGAATCGTTTCACTCTCAATTCGATGTGCGATGCCATCATTCCGCTTGCGATTAAGAGCCCGATACGCTTGGAGCTTCAACTGAAACAGAAACAGCTCCTCGTATACCAATCGTTTGCGCGCCTGCAGTCCTTCCTTCGTATCATCCGGCAAATGAATGCGATGCACCGCGTCGCGTCTGGGCATCAAATGATGCTGCTCCACAAGCTCAAACGGCAAAATCTCTTCAATCATCGACCCATATTGCGTCAACGCTTGACGCACGGTCTTCCGCATCCAAGGCTGTGTGATGCTTCCGCCTACCGAATAAACCGGCTGCAGCGTTCCTGATTTAGCCGGTCCGCCGCTGCCAGGAAACTCCGAATCCGATATCGTCATTTGCAGGCGCTGTTGTTCCCACTTGCCCGTAAGCATAATCTCACGGCCAATGACAAGCTGGTCCTGCAGAAAATGCCGATTAAACCAGACTGCCGTCACGAGCCACTGCCCAACCTCAACCTTGCATGTTAATCTTGATTTGCTTTTTCCATATCGCTGCAGCATTGGAATGCCTCGGACATGTCCTAGAACCGTCACCTTCTCGCCTTCCTTTACATCGGTCAGCTCACGAATGCGATAATCCTCATAGCGAAATGGAAAATAATCAAGTATATCCGCCACTGTTCTCACGCCAAAGGCGTGAAGCTCCAATTCCTTGGGAGCACTCACGCCTTTGATTTGCCGAACAGAAATTTGATCAAGAGTCATTTTACGATCACATCCTGTACATAAACACGGCCGATGTGCCAGGTCCCGTATGCGTGCCGATAACAGCACCTACCGTCGTCCAGTTCATTTCTTGTACATTGAACTGGGCTTTCAATAGATCACACAAATCCTCAGCTGTGTCTTTACTGAAAGAGTAAGCCATAGTCATACCGACCGGCTCATCGCCATACGATTGTTTCAATAGTTCAATAATACGAGCCATCGCCTTCTTAGAGCCGCGCACTTTATCTACAGCTAGCACAACCCCATCTTTGTCCAAAGATAAGATAGGCTTTATGTTAAGAATCGAACCGATCAGCGCGGATGCTTTGCCAATTCTTCCGCCCTTTTGCAAATATTCCAACGTGTCGACTAGAAAGTATAAATTAGTACTGCGCTCAAGACGCTCAATCTCTTCGATAATCCGTTCTTTCGATTCGCCTGCTTGTGCCATTTCGGCAGCTCTCACAACACGTAGTCCGAACCCGTATGAAGCAGATTTAGAATCGATTATCGTAATATCCGCTTCTTGCTCGAGCATGGAATGAGCAATGACAGCCGATTGATACGTACCGCTGAGCGCGGCCGACAAATGAATAGAAATAATAGGTGAATCAGCGTCCTCCGCAAGCAAGCGCTCATATACTTCTGAGAACTCGTTTGGTGATGGCTGAGATGTTGTAGGAAGAACAGATGACTGCGCAAGCTTCTCGTAGAATTGTTCGGACGTAATCGTCACGGCATCTAGAAACGTCTCCTCGCCAAACAGCACCTTAAGGGGAACTACCGATATCCCCAAGCGCTTCTTGACCTCTTCCGGAATATCAGATGTGCTATCCGTTACTATTCGGACCTTTCCCATGGCCATTTCCTCCCATTGTTAGAACGATTACATTTACTCCAAAGCAAAAACATACGGATACAGCGGTTGTCCGCCTTTTTGCAATTCAAGCTCCAGATCAGGATACTGCTCTCCGATCCATTCGCATAACGACGCCGTTTCTGTCGCTTCCGCATCCTCACCTGACAAAATCGTCAGCAAATCTCCACCTGCATCGAGCATGTTAGCAATGAGCGATTGGCAGGCTTCGAGCAAGCTTGCTTTGGATACAACTATCGTCTTTTCTTTAATGCCGATGTAATCGCCCTCGCGAATATCCACACCTTCAATGGTCGTATCTCGCACAGCCTTTGTTACTTGTCCCGACATAACCTGCTCAGCAGCGTTTTTCATCCATGCGCTATTTCGTTCAGCCGTCTCGTCTTCCTTAAAAGCAAGTACAGCGGCTAAACCCTGAGGTATCGTGCGAGTTGGGATAATCGTAACATTCCGCTCGCTAAGCTCAGCAGCTTGTTCAGCTGCCAAAATAATATTTCCGTTATTCGGTAATATATAGATATGCTCTGCTGACAGAGCCTCGATCGCCTTCACAAAATCTTCTGTGCTCGGATTCATCGTCTGACCACCAGACAATACCGTATCCACTTCATTTTCGAGGAAAATGTTCGTAATCCCCTCGCCTAGAGCAACAGCAATAATTCCAAACGGCGCCCATTCAAATACTTGACCAGGCGGAACTCCCTGTACGGCCTGCCCTGCAAGCAGTTCTGCTGCAGAATAGTCAACAACGGCTGAATCCTCTGCCTCATGCTCAAGTAAATCACGATGCTGCTCGCGCATATTAAGAATATGAATATCGGTTAATTCTCCGTAAGGAAGCGATAGGTTCAGTACGTCTCCCGGTTTGCGAGAGTGTACATGAACTTTAATAATATCGTCTTCTGTTATGACCAATATAGAGTCTCCATCTTTCCCAAGAGCACGTTTGTAAGCGGATTCATCAAAAAACGCTCCCGCTTGTCCGCTTAGCTTGCGATTGATAAAAAATTCCATATCGTATAAAAATTCAATAGCTTCCGTCGCTAAGCGTGCTTGTGCCGAGATCGGCTCTTGCTTGCGAATTGGTGGCACGATAATAGGAACAGCCACTTCTTCAGGTGGAGCTGCTTCTGACGGCATCGAATAAGTATCAAGCTGGCCATCGATTTCTGCTAGGCTGCGTACGAAACCCTCATAAATAAACACGAGACCTTGTCCGCCAGAATCGACTACGCCAACCTGCTTTAGTACAGGCAATAAATCAGGCGTACGCTGCAAAGCTTCATATGCCTTCTGATGCACCTCGTGCATCAACTCAGCCACGTCACTCGTTCTACGGGCGTACTGAACGGCATGCTTCGCAGCTTCCTTGGCAACGGTAAGAATCGTTCCTTCTACAGGCTTTACGACAGCTTTATAAGCGAGGTCAACACCGTATTGCAAAGCAGCGGCTATTTGCACCGTTCCCGCTTCTTCAAGACCGGCAAGCGACCTGGAGAAACCTCTGAACAGCTGTGACAAGATAACGCCGGAATTGCCCCGAGCCCCCATCAGCAGCCCCTTAGATAAGGCTTCTGTCGTTTTTCCAATGCTGCTTGACGGCTTGCTGCGCAGCTCGCGAACGCCTGAGGACATCGTTAAGTTCATGTTTGTTCCCGTGTCGCCATCCGGCACTGGGAATACATTTAATGCATTAACGTGCTCTGCGTTTCGCTGTAAATAATCCGCGCCGAGCAGTGCCATTGCGGTAAAATCAGATCCGTTTATAAAGCGCTTACTCAACGAAATTTCCCTCCCTGTTACTTAAGTACCCTGACATCCTGCACAATTATATGGACTTCTTCCACTTGTAGACCGATTACGTCGTTCAGCACATATTTTACCTTGGATTGAATGTTATGCGCTACCTCGGAAATTTTTGTTCCATAGCTTACGATGATGTAGAGATCAATATGCAATTCTTCATTTACTCGTCTAACTTCAACGCCGCGAGTCAAATTGTCTCGTCCGAGCAACTCGGCAATTCCGTCCTTTAGCTGTTTGCGTGAAGCCATCCCGACAAGTCCATAACAATCCATGGCCGCAGAGCCCGCAATAATGGCTATGCAATGGTCTGAGACATGTATGGAACCTAATTCTGTGCTTAGCTGCATTGGCATGGAAATACACTCCCTTACTGTATGTATTATGGACTAAGTATTATTGTACTATAAACGGCTCCTTTATAGAAGTCTGTTCAATAAATCCAGTTATTCTGCATGGTTGCTCGCTTTAAAAGCGATAAAGAACATCCTTGTCCTTATATTTAGGTTGAACAGAACCAATGTTTGTGATACGATATTCAAGTGTGTTTAAATGTTATTTCGCTTACGAATGAAATTTTCCTCACGCATAACGAAGCCATATTAATGGAATCCGTTTTGTTCAAGCAAGATTTAAAGGAGGTGTAGTCATGTCCCGCAAATGTTTTCTTACAGGTAAAGCACCTGGTAAAGGTAACAACGTTTCCCACGCAAACAACAAAACTCGTCGTTCTTGGGGCGTAAACGTGCAAAAGGTTCGCATTTTGGTTGATGGTAAACCGAAACGTGTTTATGTTAGCACACGCGCACTTAAAGCTGGTAAAGTTACACGCGTATAATGATGGCAATGGCCATAGACAAAAGCACCTGAGCGCTCAGGTGCTTTTTTTTTTGCTTTTCTACGATCACGGCCGAAGGGTGTCCTGCAGCATCTAGACCTAATTTTTTTGGAAGGTATTCAAAATCGCCTTTACGAACCCGCCCAAAAATTTAGGCAGTTTGATTGTATAAAATTTCATGCCTCATCCCTCCTCAGACACGCTCATCGAATTTATCCGTGACAACATTACTACGCTCATGTAAACATCCTATGCGTCGTCAGTTTGTCCTATTCCATAGTGCGTCTGAGGGGAAAGCCTATTATGCGCCCGTTATTGGCATTGGATTATCTCTTATATATATAATAGCCGCTCCAACGACAGCAATTAGTAAATAAAATACTATCGATAGCGCGAAAAAAGCGATTCGCATGCCTAGCTTTTCAAATCTCCGGAAAAAGCGAATGCCCACGTACAATGCGAGCAGTGAGAAGAGATACCGATAAAAATCCGATATCATCGAGAATAGCGCTAGCAGCAGTCCGGCAAGAAATGTATACATCAACAGCCAGAGTGTTGTTTTCAACCGTTCATTCATCGCAGTACCTCCTAGCGCAATACCGCGATTGCCGCGGCTCGGTCTACCTCTGAGAACACGGCACTTCCTGCCACAAGCACATTAGCGCCAGCTTCACGAATGACTGCTGCCGTTGTTTGATTAACACCACCGTCAACCTGGACATGAACATCATCTAGTCCCTGCTCCTCCAGCATCGCACGAAGCTGGCGCAGCTTCACAAGCGAATAAGGAATGAACTTCTGACCCCCAAATCCAGGGTTAACCGTCATAATAAGCACGAGATCAAGATCATGCAAAATAGGCTCCAGAACAGATACAGGTGTTGCCGGATTAATTGCTACGCCCACAGGCAGTCCTTTTTCTCTTATGTAATGGACGGTTCTATGCAAATGCACGCAAGCTTCAGCATGAATAGTAATGCGGTCCGCGCCTGCTGCAATATAGTCCTCAATTGAAAGTTCCGGACGTTCAATCATCAAATGCACATCAAAAGGAAGCTTCGTCACAGGCCTGATAGCTGAAATGACCGGCGGTCCAAAAGTTAGATTGGGGACAAAATGACCGTCCATCACATCGATGTGAATCCAATCTGCTCCTGCCGCTTCGACAGCTTGAACTTCCTCTCCTAGCCTTGCAAAGTTGGCCGATAATATGGAAGGGGCAATAATCGTCATAGTTGTTAGTACCTCCGTTTTTTCTCTCTCATCTCCGTCAAAAACAGCAAGTAGTGGTCATGCCTGCTTTTTTCTATTTTCCCGCTCTCAACCGCAGCAAGCACGGCGCAGCCTGGTTCACTTACATGCGTGCACCCACGGAATTTACAATCGGGAGACAGCTCGCGCATTTCTACAAAACAATAACCTAAATCTTCGATACCCAGCTCCTGAAAGTCCAGCTGGCTGAAACCTGGTGTATCAGCGACTAAGCCGCCTCCAATTTCAATAAGCTCCACATGCCTCGTTGTATGCTTGCCTCGTCCAAGACGATTGCTGATTTCATTTGTCTCCAGCTTAAGACCAGGAACGATCGCATTAAGCAGTGATGACTTGCCTACGCCTGATTGTCCGGCAAATACGGCCATATGGCCTTTCAACTTTTCTTGAAATGGAGCAATGCCTTCTCCCAAACGAGAGCTTGTCCCGAACACCTCATATCCAAGTGCTCTGTATATACGATTAACGGAGGCAGCCGCAGCTTGCGCCTCCTCCGTTTCCAAACCGTCTTTCTCTAAGTCCTGCTTGCTTAAGCATAATACTGCTGGTATGCCTGCATGCTCGATATGCACAAGGAACTTATCCAGCAATTGCAAATTGAGAGCAGGCTCTGTAACCGAAAACACAAGAATCGCAAGATCGATATTCGCAACTGGCGGTCGAATAAGCTCTGATGTACGAGGCAGCAGCTCCTCGACGGTTCCTTCACCGTTCTCCGTCAAGCTATACATCACTGCATCGCCTACAAGCGGCGTTAAGCCCTTATTCTTAAAGACGCCTCTAGCGCGGCATTGGACTGTTGCCGAGTCCGACGCCGCATTCTCCGCTCTTACGTAGTAATAGCCACTGAGCGCTTTTACTATCGTGCCTTTGAGATGACCCTCTTTGCTATTATGGCTGTTGCTGCTCTTGCTGCTGCTCTTCTTCGATTGGCTCATCATTGTTTTGGGTAACCTCCGTTTGTGTCGGCGCTTCTGTTTCCTTCACTTCATTACCCGGAATAGTCAAATTGGATGAATTCGTGCCATTGACTATTTCTTTGTACGTAATTGTTTTGATATCAATAAACTGATTGTCTCGGAATACCGTTACTCTGGCTTCCGTATCCGGTGAGACAAGAACGGTAACTACGAAGGTTTCCATTCCTGTAATTTTACGTTTCTCTGATACGATATTTTCACCGCGTGCATCGGAGTATTCAATTCGAACTTCACTTGCTTTGCCTGCTTCCGCCGGTGAAATCATAATATTAAACTTATGCTCTTTCGCATCGGCTGGTGGCCCTGAGCTGACAGTGATTGTAATTTTTTCCCCTTTGGTTACTTTCTCATTAGGTTGGAATGGACTTTGGCTAATGACATGATCCTTCTCATGCAAATAACTCGAAGCATACAAAATATCAGCTTTGTCTAATGTAAGCTCGTATGCTTTGATTAAATCCTTGGCTACATCAAGCGGCTTGTTAATTAAGTTAGGCATCTCAACGGTCTCGCGGCCTTTGCTGACCACGAATTTAAATTCAACCGATTCAGGATTGTAGGCTTCACCCGGTTTTGGCGACTGCTGAATGATCGTATCTGGAGCTTCTTCACTGAAAATAGGATCTTCAATTACGATTTGATCCTCTGTTATCCCAAGTGTAATAAGCTCATCAATAGCGGTCTGCAACGCTTTCCCAACATAATTATCAATTTCTTCCAGCTCAGGTCCGTCACTCACCGTTAATTGAATAAGGGAGCCTTCCTTGACTCGCATATTCATCTTTGACTGACTTATAACCTGATCCTTCGGAATTTCCTTGTTATGCTCGCGAATGGTTGGATCTTCTATCTTAAGCCCCGCGCCCTCAATCGCTTGACGCGCTTCAATTTCGGTTTTGCCTACGACAGTAGGCACGTCTACTTCTGCAACATCAAGCACCCCAAGAAGTTTGATGAAGCCAAATATAATAATCGCCAGTATGAGCAGTGTAACACCTACGACAGTAAGCGGTTTTTTCCAGCTCTTGGACTTTGGCTGCAATTCAACTTCTTTTTGCTGCTCATCATTTGCCGAGCTGACAGGCCGCGCGATCTCTTGTGTGTTTTCTGTTGGCCGAATATCGCCGCGAATAGCAGGCATCACTCGCGTCTCTTCCAAATCATTAACATGTGCGAATGTGATTTTGGGTTCCTTCAACCGATCGGGACGAAGGCAGGTATCCAAATCTAGCAGCATTTCATGTGCTGAATTATAACGTTCACTTGGATTTTTACGCATCGCTTTGAGAATAACATTTTCAACGCTTTGCGGAATATGCGGATTAACGATTCGTGGCTCCTCGAAATTTTCTTGCAAATGCTTCAAAGCTACGCTGATTGGGCTCTCGCCAAGAAACGGCAGCTTAGCTGTCAGCATTTGATAGAGCACGATGCCAAGCGAATATAAGTCAGACTTTTCTCCGGTATTGATTCCTTTGGCATGCTCAGGGGAAAAATAGTGAACCGATCCGATAACCGAGCCTGTCTGTGTAATCGTGGATGAAGTAACCGCCCTTGCGATACCAAAATCCGTAACCTTTACACGTCCATTTTTGCCAATTAATATATTATGCGGCTTAATATCACGATGAATAATGTGATTTTGATGCGCGTGATCAAGCGCATCTGCAATTTGCATAGCAATGCGCACCGCTTCATCTGGCTGCAACGGCGCTCGTTCTTGTATAATTTCATTCAAATTATGGCCTTCTATATATTCCATAACGATATAATGCGTATCTTCTTCTTGTCCTACATCATAAATGCTGACGACATTCGGATGAGATAGCGCAGCTGCTGACTGTGCTTCACGACGGAATCGGCGAATAAATTCTTCATCATGCACAAATTGCTGCCGCAGCACCTTCACTGCGACTTTTCTATTAAGCAGCACATCATGCGCTTTATACACAAGCGCCATCCCGCCGCCGCCTATGCGAGTCAATATTTCATAACGTCCGCCTAAATCCTGTCCAATCATCCTTGTCACCCCTCTCGATTCGTGCCAGCTGCTTCTTGGAGAAGTACGACAGTTATATTGTCGTCCCCGCCTGCTTGCAGCGCAAGCGAAATGAGATGATCAGCTTTTGCATCCAGCTCAAGTTGATCCGTCGTGACCGTTTGCAGCATTTCCTGATCGCTCACCATATTTGATAATCCATCGCTGCACAGCAGCAGCACGTCCTGTGCGGACCACTCTACCGCTTGAACATCGATTTCAACTTGAGAATCCGTACCAACTGCACGAGTCAATACGTTGCGCCTTGGGTGGTGAGCAGCCTCCTCTGCGCTAAGCTGGCCAGACTTGACCAATTCATTCACAAGTGTATGATCATTCGTTAATTGTGTAATGACGCCCTCGGTAATCTTGTAAGCGCGACTGTCTCCCACATGGCCTATAATAGCATTGTCCTGTTTCACTAAAGCGGCCACGATCGTAGTACCCATATTCCGATACTGCTCGTTCTGGGAAGCAAGCTCAAAGACAGCGTCATTCGCCTGCGAAATCGCTTGTCTTATGAGCATTTTTCCTTCTTGCAGAGACAAGTCCTCTTTAGCGGCGCTTTTCTCCAGCATGCTTCGGAAAGCGTCAACTGCCCTCTGGCTTGCAACGTCTCCAGCCTGATGGCCGCCCATGCCATCAGCTACGATGGCAAGCGTTACTCCATTATTCAGTTGACTTACCCATGATTGGTCTTCATTGACATGACGAACCCGTCCAATATCACTGCGGTTTGCCGTTAACAATCAATCATCACCTCGCCTGAGACTCCATATGTTTTGCTCTTAATTGGCCGCATGCAGCTGCAATGTCATGCCCTTGTTCCCTGCGGATCGTTACACTCACTTTATTTTTCTCAAGTACACGCTGGAATTCAAAGATGTCCTCGCGCGGAGTCCGAACATAATTGCGTTCAGGGACATGGTTTACAGGAATCAAGTTAACATGGCACAACATTCCTTGCAGCACGTCTGCCAGCTCCTGCGCATGCTCAGCTTGATCATTAACACCGCCGATCAAGGCGTATTCAAATGTTATTCTCCGGCCAGTCTTCGCAATATAGTTATGGCAAGCTGCCATTACATCAGCAAAAGGAAAACGACGGTTAACCGGCATTAGCTTTGAGCGAAGCGCATCATTTGGTGCATGGATCGATAGTGCCAAGTTGATTTGTGTATTCTCCTCGGCAAACTTGTACATGCTCGGCACGATGCCGCTAGTCGAAACCGTAATGTGACGCTGACCGATGTTTAGGCCTTTCTCGTGGATCATAATACGCAAGAAAGCCATCGTTGCATCATAGTTCTCGAACGGCTCCCCAGAACCCATAATAACGATGCTGGATACACGTTCTCCGGTAGCATCAAGCATCATCTGCGCTGTAACAACCTGCGCTACGATCTCGCCCGCAGTCAAGTTGCGTTTCAAGCCGCCAAGCGTCGAAGCACAAAACGTACAGCCGATTCGGCAGCCGACCTGTGTCGTTACACAAATACTGTTGCCGTAGTTATGGCGCATAATAACAGTCTCAATCGCGTGGGCATCATGAAGTCCGAATAGAAACTTCACCGTTCCGTCCTTCGATTCAAACTTTGTAATCTCATTAAGTGTAATAATTTGGAAGTTCTCCTCCAGCTTATCGCGAAGGGCTTTCGATAGGTTGGACATATCTTCAAAGCTCTTTACCCGCTTCACATATAACCAATCAAACAGCTGTCCGCCGCGAAATGCTGGCTCACCATTATCTGTCATCCATTGTTGAAGCTGTTCGAGCGTGTAGTCATATATGCATGGTTTCATTTCATCACACCTGTACCTTTATAGTAGGGCGGCTCATAGAAGCTGAACACCGCCATCGATTTATTTTACCACAAACGCCCATGTTCAGCCATAAGCAGCGATTATGGACGCTTTACCATCCTTGCTATGAAAAATCCGTCACTGTCAAAATGCTGTGGAAGCAGCTGCGCTTGTCCATTAAAATGCTCATCGATGGCTCCAGCTTTCATCAACTGATCAACGATAGCCTCTGGCCAATTGCGATCCAATTCAAATTCAGGATGCTCCTGCAGAAACCGAGCTACTTGCTGCTCATTTTCTTCCTTCTCTATCGTACATGTGCTATAAACAAGCACACCGCCAGGGCGCACTAAATCACATACTGAATGCAATAAACGCTGTTGAATGGCAGCGATATCCGATACATCGCCTGCGGTTTTAGTCCATTTGATTTCCGGCTTGCGTCTAATAACGCCGAATCCAGAGCATGGTGCGTCAAGCAGCACGGCATCCATCGATTGCGGTTTGAAGCGCTCGCCTAATTTGAGAGCATCTTCGGTAATCGCTTCAACATTGCGCAGCTTCAAGCGTTCGGTTTGCGTCACGATTAAATCACGTTTATGCGCATGCAAATCATTCGCCCACACCTTGCCTTTGCCGCCCATCAATTCTGCCAAATGCGCGCTCTTTCCACCTGGTGCCGCGCAGCAATCCAGCACTTGCATGCCGGCTTTTGGCGCTACAACTTCAGCTACCAGCATGGAGCTTTCATCCTGTACCGACCAAACACCCTCGCGGAATCCGTCCGTATCGGCCAGATTGCCTCCGCGATTAATCGTAATACCTGCAGGAGCAATGACAGAAGGCTCAGCCTCATATCCTGCTGCTTTTAGAAGCTCGATCGCTTCATCACGATTCCCTCTTAGTGTATTAGCGCGAACGCTTGTATGCGGATGCTCATTGCCCGCAGCGCAGATAGCTTCTGCCTGCTCATAACCGTATGCCGTAGCCCAGCGGCTTACAAGCCATTCTGGATAGGAATGCCGCAGCGCAATTTGCATAATTGGATCTTTATGTTTAATTTCAGCTGGCTGCAGCTCAGCTCGTCCGCGATCAATACTGCGGAGCACGCCGTTAACCATACCTGAAATACCGGAATGTCCGCGTTTCTTTGCAATCGTAACGGCTTCATTCACAGCAGCATGTGCCGGAATGCGATCTAAGTACAATAGCTGATAAGCACTCATTCGAAGCAGCTGATGTACCCAAGGCTCAAGCTTATTCAGCCCTTTGGATACAAAGCGGCTAAGCCAGTAATCAAGCGTCACTTGTCGCTGAATCGTGCCGTAAACAAGCTCGGTAACAAGCCCGGCGTCCGCTCTCTGCAAACCTGCATCCTGCAATGTGCGATTAAGCTGCAAATTGCTGTATGCACCGGTTTGTGCAACCTTTACTAATGTATCCATTGCCAGCTCACGCGGAGATTTCACCTTGCGCGGTCCCGGTTGCTGGTTATTTTGAGCAGACTGCCCGCCGGCAGCAGGTCGTTTATGACCTGCTTTCGCTCCGGATTTTCCTTTTGCTCGGTTGCTGCTATTGCGATTTGGACTTGGTTTTTGTGTACTTTCCGTCATGCTGCTCCACCATCTCCTAATCGTGTGCCCGCTTCTAAGCGAGCACCCTTAAGCCAATCTGCTGCGGTCATCGTTCTTTTTCCAGCGGGCTGAATTTCTTTCAGCACTAGTACGCCTTCACCCGTTTGAACATGAATGCCGCTGCTGTCTGCGGCAACTACGGTTCCTGGCTCAGCAGCAGCTTTAGCTGCTGTGGCTGCCGAAGGAACTCCGCAATTCCACACTTTGAATACTTCTCCGTTTAAGTACGTAAAGGCGCCGGCCATTGGCGACAATCCTCGCACCTGATTAAAGATGGCACGCGCAGGTCTTGTCCAATCAATTCGTTCATCATCGCGGGTCAAATTCGGCGCATAGGTTGCTCGCTCATGCTGCTGCGGCTCGGCTTTTACTTCTCCAGCAACGATTGCAAGAAGCGTCTTGCCAAGCAGTTCAGCACCTGCGATGCTCAGCTTCTCAAACATCGTGCCCGATGTATCCTCATCGGTAATTGGAAGTTCCACGACGCTAATCATATCGCCGGTGTCCAGTCCTTCTGCCATATACATAATCGTCACGCCAGTTGAACTCTCGCCATTAATGATCGAACGCTGTATAGGTGCGCCGCCGCGATATTTCGGCAGCAGCGAGCCATGCACGTTGATGCATCCAAGTCGAGGAATTTCCAGCAGCGCCTTCGGCAATATTTGGCCGTAAGCTGCCGTTACAATCAGATCCGGCTGCATCTCAGCAACCATTGCAACCGCCTCCGCACTGCGCATGCGCTCAGGCTGGAGAACTGGCAGTCCAAGCGACAACGCCGCTTCCTTTACAGGCGGCGGCGTCAGCGTTTTTTTCCGGCCTTTCGGCCGATCAGGCTGTGTTACAACAGCGACAACATTATATTGCTGCTCAAGGAGCAGCTTCAAAGAGGGAACGGCAAATTCTGGCGTCCCCATAAATACGATACGCATGAAGCTATTCGCCGCCTTTTCTAGCTCTTTCCGAAATGTCGTAGATGCTCTCCGCCAAATCGGTAAACAATATGCCGTTCAAATGATCAACTTCATGCTGGAACGCGCGCGCGAAGTAACCAGATGCTTGAACGGTAAACGTCTGTCCGCTGCTGTCTTGTCCGGTTACCACAATGCGATCAGCACGCAGCACGTCGCCATTAAGATTCGGAATGCTAAGGCAGCCCTCAGGACCAAGCTGCTCTCCTTCTTGCTCTACGATGACGGGATTAACCATCTCGACCAAACCATTCTCATCGCCTACATCTACTACAATAACACGCTTCGAAATGCCGATTTGAGGCGCAGCAAGACCTACTCCCTCTGCATCGTACATCGTTTCAGCCATATCTTTTAACAGCTTTTGCAAGTTTGCATTAAATTTCGTTACTTCCTTCGCCACTTCCCGCAATACCGGATCTGGCTCTTTTACAATTATACGGATACTCATAGTATTCCCTTCCTTTACGTTCATTAAAATAGTAATAGCTATTTATAATATAACTTGTGGATCTACGTCAATACTGAATTGCACCTGGCGCTGCGGCGGACCATCCGTAAACGGGATGAGTGCCTTGCGAACAAGGGCCGAAGCATCGATACTCCCACGATATTTTATCACACATTGAAAACGGTAGCGATCTTTCATTCTTGAAATCGGCGATGCTACTGGCCCAAGCACCTCCAGTGCTCGACCAAAACCGCTGCTTAGCGAAATAAGGACGCCTTCATTTTCCGCTAATTCTCGCAGATCAGAAGCAAATCGTTCACTAATGGAAGATAGCAGCGGCAGCTGCTCATGAGACATCGTAACGAGAATCAGTCTGCAATAAGGCGGATAGCCCATTGCACTGCGATGACGCAGCTCTTCACTCACAAAAGCAGTGTAGTCATGCTGCTGAGCGGTCACTACAGCATAATGCTCGGGAGCATAGGTTTGAATGACGACTTCACCTGGCAAATGATGCCTGCCTGCACGTCCCGCAACCTGTGTAAGCAATTGAAACGTTCGTTCTGCAGCGCGAAAATCAGGCAAATTAAGCGATGTATCGGCAGCAATTACGCCAACTAGAGTAACAAAAGGAAAATCAAGACCTTTCGCTACCATTTGCGTACCGAGCAGTACATCCGCTTTACGCTCGCCAAACTGCTTCAGAAGCTTTTCATGCGAATTCTTTTCTGTAGTTGTATCCACATCCATGCGAATAACACGAATGCCCGGGAACAGCTTCGAGAGCTCTTCCTCAACCCGCTGCGTTCCAGTTCCAAAATAACGAATATGCTCGCTTTGACAAGAAGGACATGTGGTTGGGGCCTGCTCGGCATGCCCGCAATAGTGGCAGCGCAGCGCCCGTGATTTCTGATGATAGGTCAATGAAATATCGCAGTGGGGACAAGCTGCAGTATAGCCGCAAGACCTACACATCACAAATGTTGAGTAACCGCGTCTATTTAGAAGCAGCACCGATTGCTCTCCGCGCTCGAGACGTTCAGCAAGCGAGCTGTGCAGCAAGCGGCTGAACATCGAGCGGTTGCCTTCCTTCAGCTCCTCGCGCATGTCGATAACGGCAACCGGCGGAAGCGGTCTTTCGCCTACACGGCTAGGCATTGGCAGCAATGCCGGCTCGCGGCCTTCGTCCCGGGCAGACAGCGGCCGGCTAGCCGCTGCAAAGGATTCCAGCGATGGCGTTGCCGAACCGAGAACGACTGCCGCTCCATGCTGCTTCGCTCTTCTGACCGCCACATCACGAGCGTGATACTTCGGACTTTCCTCCTGTTTATAGGAGGATTCATGTTCTTCATCAATTATAATAAGCCCAATTCGTTCAAATGGTGCAAAAATAGCGGAGCGTGCGCCAATGGCTACCTGAACTTGGCGGCTGCGAATTTTTCGCCACTCATCGTATCGCTCGCCATTCGAAAGCCGGCTATGCAGCACAGCAACTGCGTCGCCAAACCGTCCTTTAAAACGCTCAACCATTTGGGGCGTCAGCGAAATTTCAGGAACGAGTACAATGGCCTGCTTCTCCTGCTCCAAGCAAAATTGAATAGACTGCAAATAAACTTCCGTTTTCCCGCTTCCCGTTACACCATGCAGCAGCATCGTCTGAGGCTCGCCTGCATCAACTGCTCTAACGATACGGTCATAAACATCTTTCTGGCCTTCTGTCAGCTCTAGTGGAGTCGTTCGTTCAAATTCTCTACCCGCATAAGGATCGCGCTGCTGCTCTACCTCTCTAAGCTCAAGCAGCCCTTTCTCTGCGAGTGAACGAACACTTGCCGCAGAGCCCCCTGCCAAAGTGAGCAGCTGCTGCAGCGCCAGTGGTCCGCCATGCTCCAGCATAAAGGCAAGCACTTCACGCTGCTTAGCCGCACGAGAAGGCAAGGCTTCCATCTGTACGCGTACAGCCTCCACATTATCTGGCACATATACGGTCAGCACCTTGCGTACAGCAAGTCGATCGCGAATTGAAGTTTGTTCGACCAGCACACCTTCGCGAAGAGCAGCCTTGACGGCCTTTGCATGCTCAGGAAAACGCTCCAGCAGCACTTCAAGTTTAACAAGCTGTCCACTGCTGCCTAGCCACTCCAGCATAGCTGGCGGCAGATCCACCATTGCTGCTTCTTCGTCTTGAATGCCAACCAGCCGTTCAGCCTTTCCCTTCAAGGCTGCCGGAATCATAGCCTGAAGCGCTGTCGTCCATGAGCAACAATATTTATCGCTCATCCATTTCGCAAGTTCAATAAGATCCGGCAATAAAGGTGGAACATGATCGAGCAGCTCTGAAATCGATTTTAATCGATTTATAGCAACATCGGTCGTCTCCGACAGTTCCGTGACAAACCCTTGCAAGACGCGGCCGCCAAAAGGAACGCCAACGCGGCTGCCGACCTCAATCCAATCTTCAAAGGCTGCAGGCACTTCATAGTCAAACGGCCGATCCGTCTGGCGGCTCGGCACGTCAACAATTACTTTAGCAATCATTAGCCGTTCCCTCCAGGAGACACTAGCCGCCCTGCAATCAACTCCAGCAAGCGATTCGCAACCTCACGCTTAGACAATAGCGGCATCTTCTCCACGAGTCCTTCTGCGCCATATACCTGCACAATATTGGTATCTCCGTTAAAGCCCGCTCCGTCCTTGCTTACATCATTAGCAACGATGAGGTCGCAATGCTTGCGGCGCAGCTTGTCCATCGCATAATGCTCGATCTGCTCCGTTTCTGCCGCAAAACCAACAAGAAACTGCTTCTGCTTGTGCTGTCCCAATGTCTCCAAAATATCCGTTGTACGCTCTAGCTCGAGTACGAGCTTCTCGCCTTTTTTCTTCATCTTCTGATCGCTTACATGTACCGCTCGATAATCGGCTACCGCTGCCGACTTCACGACAATATCCATGTCGTCATAGATGCTCGTTACAGCTTCAAGCATTTGCTGCGCGGACTCCACACGAATGACCTTCACACCTGCAGGAGGCTCTGCTGATGTACGGCCCGCAACTAAAGTTACATCAGCGCCCATCATCAGCCCCGCCTCAGCAATTGCAAAGCCCATCTTGCCTGACGAGTCATTGGTCAAATATCTTACCGGGTCCAGTCGCTCAATCGTTCCACCTGCAGTAACAAGCAATTTTTTCCCTTTTAGCTTACCGTTTTTGCTAAACCACGAGTCGATTGCAGCTACGATATCTTCCGGTTCGGCAAGGCGTCCTTTGGCAACATAGCCGCATGCGAGCTGCCCGGTGCCAGGCTCAACAAACATCACGCCGCGCGACGCCAGCAGCTCCAAATTATGGACAACGGCTGGATGCTCATACATATGTACATTCATCGCTGGCGCTATGAGTACCGGACAAGTAGCAGCAAGCAGCGTTGTGCTAAGCATATCATCAGCGTGACCTCCGGCTAGCTTTGCTATTGCATTAGCAGTAGCCGGAGCAATGACGACTAAATCCGCATGATCAGCCAAATGAATATGAGAAACTACCGCAGGATCTCTCTCATCAAACGTATCGATATATACGGGATTGCGAGATAACGTTTGCAGCGTGAGCGGCGTTATAAATTTTGTTGCCGATTCAGTCATGATGACGTTCACATTAACGCCCGCCTGCACCAGCTTGCTGCAAAGCGCTGCGCCTTTATAGGCTGCAATTCCGCCTGTGATGCCGAGTATAATTGTTTTTCCTTTTAGCATGGTGTATCTCCCGTCAAGCGCAAACAGCAAAACCCATCCTTTGGCGGCAATAGTCCGTTTCATGATGAAATATAAACTGCTTTCACAATATGTTAACATCAAATTTTATATTTCAAATGCAAACGGCAGAAGCCGCCCAATGGCAGATAAGCTCGTTACGCGATAAAATGATAAGCCGCATAATAAGTATCTAGCTTATCATGTTATATTATTTGAAATGTGTAACTTTATTTGTCATTGATAATTACGAATTGTACTACCAATCCTTGCGTTCCCTTAAGCTTGTAATTTGGGCAACATGATGTTTGCCATGCCAAGCTACAAATCCAAGAAAATAAGCTAATCCAATTTGACTGCCCTTCTCTGGATGATAGAACATTTTTTCGAAATCTGAAGCATTCATTGAACGAAGCAGCAATACCCATCGTGCATAAATACCCTCTACAATCGCTAAGCTGATATCTGTCGATGCTTGCAGGCTGTCAGCGGTTTCTGCCCAGCGTTCCCCGTTAAAAGGCTTAATCGTCGGATTGGACTCCGTCAGGGCAAGCTTGAATCGTGTGAAACTATTCATCGATGCATCTGCCAAATGATGAACTACTTGGCGCAAGCTCCATCCGCCGCTTCGATAAGACGTATTCAACATGTCTTCATCCAAATCTGCCAAAGCTGCTCTTAGCTGTCCTGGGAGCTTCTCAATCTCTACAATCCATTGTTCACGCTGCTTAACCGTCATTCCCTCGAACGAGTACCTGCCAATTGGATAACGTAATTTGTCCATTCCGTTCCCTCCTGTTCATTCGTCCTGCACCTGCAAACACTGCTTCTATCATATCATATGCGGCAGAAAATTCTAAGTAATCCATTCACATTTCAAGCTGTAATTTATGTTTTATTTCCCTTGATTAAGCGCTGCTTTTCTTAACTGATGAGCAAGCTTGTACAGCTCGGCAATATCATATCTGCCTATTTGCTCGAACCTACCTACTGCCTCGCCAATATCCACGACATCAACGGCAATGACTTGCTCGCCGTCTGGCGGATTAAGCGGTGCCTCCACCAGATTAACCTCGCCATAGCCGACTAGCCGCACAAAATGTGGGTGCGGAATATGCGGCCTATATGGCTCATCAGCAAACGAGCGGCATTGAAAGCAGCCAAACAACGTATAAGAAACCAATTCTGCACCAAGTTCTTCTTTCACTTCACGAACAAGGGCATCCATATGGTGCTCGTTAGGCTCTAAAGTCCCTCCGGCAAGTTCCCATCTTCCGTCATCTAGCTTCATGACTACATATTGATCGCCAACCATAGGTATGATGCTAATATTGCTAACAGATTCTTCCGCCACTTCGTAATCAAGAGAGAAACAATTTTCAACCAAACCCCATACTATACCTTTAGATAATGTTGGAAAAGATTGCAGGCTTATGTTCATTTTGATGTTCGTCCTTATCGACTATTATTGGTTATTCATCATTTTCAGAAATTCAAAGATTCCAACTGACATGCCAATCCCTACAAGCACAATAAGAAAGCCAATAACAAAGTTCATCCATCCTGAGCGTTTGTGTCTTGGCTTAGCAACGATCCGCTTGACCTGTTCATCGAGCTTGTCTAATGACTCTTTTATTTCGCGGAGTTCCTGTTCATCTGCCATCATTCTCGCACTCACAGCCTCTCTTTGAAACGTTATGACCTGCTCAAACTCGCTTATCAACAATATGTTTGTTCTCTTTGATTTCTTTCCTCAGCATTTGGATCTCTGTATTAAGCATTTCCACTTGCTTTGTCAATTTAGACGAGTTTATCGAATCTCGGATAATAAATGACAATAGAAACAAGAAAACAACCATAATTATAATCGTAAAAAAGATGGGATCCACAGGATTGCTCCTTTCAAAAATTGTGCGCATTAAAAAAGAAAAAGGAGTGTAATACTGTCTCCAGTATACACTCCGCTGTTCTGTTTACTATAATAAAACAGATCTTAATCCTCTTTTGTTGCTAGGTTTTCCACTTGGAGAATGTCACCGTAAATTTCTTCTAGTGCCACACCAACATACTTGCGAGAGCGCGGGTTTTTAAGCTCCGACTTGTCTCCGTTGCGAAGCATGCGTGCGCGTCTTGAAGCTGCTACGACAAGCGTGTATTTACTGTCAACTTTTTTCACCATTTCATCAATGGACGGATATAACATCGTTCATTCTCCTCACTCATGCTTTCTCAATTGCGGCAACCATTCCCGAAACGTAAGGTAAATATCTTTCTCTGCGGCAATGCTCTGCAATCATGATGCTGCGAATACGATCGCATGCAGCATCTATCTCATCATTCAATACCGCATAGTCGTAGTGACCGAGCAAATTCATTTCTTCAACGGCCACAGACATGCGATTATTGATCGTATCCAATGTTTCAGTACCACGTCCGGTAATTCGCTGCTTCAGCTCATCCAAAGACGGCGGCAACAGAAATACGAAAATACCTTCGGGAAACTTTTGTTTCACCTTAAGCGCTCCCTGTACCTCGATCTCCAAAATAACATCCTTGCCGCTCTCTAAAGTTCGTTCAACGAAATCACGCGGTGTACCGTAGTAATTACCAACATATTCAGCATGCTCCAAAAGTGCGTCACGCGCAATCATATCTTGGAACTGCTCTCTGCTTTTGAAAAAATAATTCACGCCATCTACTTCACCCTGACGCGGTAGCCTGGTCGTTGCCGACACAGAATAAACCAGCTCAGGAACCTTGTTGCGAAGAACCGAACAAACCGTTCCTTTGCCAACCCCTGAAGGGCCGGACAATACAATTAACAATCCCTTATCCATATTACTCCCCGTACTATTCGTCGTTATCGTCGTCCTTAGTGGATAATCGGTGCGCAACTGTTTCTGGCTGAACCGCCGATAAAATCACATGATCACTATCCGTAATAATTACAGCCCGTGTGCGACGACCATATGTAGCATCGATCAGCATATGTCGGTCACGCGCTTCTTGAATGATTCTTTTAATCGGAGCCGATTCAGGACTTACGATTGATATAATGCGATTTGCAGATACAATATTACCAAATCCGATATTAATAAGTTTAATAGCCAAGCCTCGTTCCTCCTCCGCCTACGGTCTTCCCTTGTGCATCTGTCTACAAATGTTCAAATACCTTTTATATTTTATAAATGTGAATACGACAAGTTCGCGTTCTTGCCAAATACCGACAGAACTACTGCACTATTGTTGACGAAAAAAGTGTCGGACATACTTCCGTTACAGGCTTTAGAAGCCATTATAAACGATTTTAGGCAGCCTGTCCTTACCACGCTGAACATGTGCGGCATCTGTATCCATGATTCATTTTAATTGATTTTTCACGAACGAACAAGCGAAAATGCGAAAACAAGCAAAAAAAGGCTGTTTTCGCATCTATTTTATCGATTTAGTTGTGTACGCTCAGTCTTCTCCCAAACGTATTTGGTAAGCTGAACACCCATATCATAGAACATAAACGGTGTGATTAAATATATGCCATTAAAATGCGGCAAAGCAACGTCGAGCAGCTCCTTTGCAATTTGCACGCCTTCCGCTCGGCCCGCTTCCCCTTCAAGACCCGCCATGCGCTGGCGAACCTCATCAGATAGCTGGATACCAGGCACCTCGTTATGCAAATATTCGGCATTCCGTCCGCTGGCCAGCGGCATAATTCCGATAAATACAGGTACTGACAAATGCTTCGTTGATTCTGCGATTCGCTCAATTAAGCTTGGGTCATAGACAGGCTGCGTCATAATGTAATCTGCACCCGAAGTAATTTTACGTTCAAGCCGTTGGACCGCTTTGTCTAAATGCTTCACATTAGGATTAAATGCGGCGCCTACAACAAACTTCGCTTTTTGCTTGAGCGGCTTGCCTGAGAAGGCTGTTCCATCATTCAACTGCTTAATCATACGAATCATCTCGAAGGAAGTAAGGTCATAAACCGAGCTCGAATCCGGCAAGTCGCCAAATCGGGCAGGATCTCCAGTCACAGCGAGCACGTGATCGATATCGAGAGCATCGAGACCCATCATATGTGACTGCGTACCAATCAAGTTGCGATCTCGGCAAGCAATATGCACGAGCGGACGAATGCCTACTTTCTCCTGGACAAGCGCTGCGAGTGCAATGTTGCTCATTCGCGTAACAGCCAGTGAGTTGTCAGCCATCGTAACCGCATCCGCCTTTGCTTCCTTCAAAGCAGCAGCACCAGCCATAAATTTGCGAATATCCAAATCACGCGGCGGGTCAAGCTCAACAATAACGGTGTGGCGCTTCTGGACCAAATCTACAATGTTAGGCTCCTGCACCGTTTGTTTCAGTGACGCAGCGTCTACTGTATCAGCTGATTTCTCAACTGGCTTTACAACAATTCTCTCTGCTGCAGCCGTATGAACAGCTGCTTGTCCGAGCTGTGGAACGTAACCATCTAGCGCCTCGGCAATTGCCTTAATGTGCTCAGGAGTCGTACCGCAGCAGCCGCCAATCAAGCGAGCGCCGCGATCTGCAAAGCGCAAGGCTGTCTCTGCAAAATATTCAGGTCCTGCGGGATACGTATATTTGCCATCAATATAGTCGGGTATACCTGCGTTCGGATATACCGATAATGGTAAGCCAACTGGCCCCGTTATCGAGTCGATCGCTCTCATAATCCCATTCGGGCCGCTGCGGCAATTAAATCCAACCATATCAGCGCCCTCATCTTGCAGTAAATCGAAGGCTCCCTTCATGCCATTCCCATCCTGCGTGCGGCCAACATCCTCGACTGCAAACTGGCAAATAACAGGAACATTCGACGCTGCTCTAGCAATCTTAAGGGCAAGCAGCATTTCATCAAGATCATAGAAGGTTTCCAGCAAAAGACCATCCACGCCCTCATCAAGCAGCGCATGCATTTGCCGCTGATAGGCTTCAATTACTTTAGCTGTTCGTAAATTTTTCAGCTTGCCGTCTCGAATGGAGCCAACAGCGCCTACAACATAAGCATCATTGCCGATCGCTGCACGAGCTGCGCGTACACCAGCACGGTTAATTGCATCCATTTCGTCTTCTAAGCCATATTTCGAGAGCTTCTCAAGATTGGCTGAGAACGTGTTTGTCTCAATTACGCGTGCGCCAGCTTCATAGTAGCGACGGTGAATATTTTCAATTACATCGGGACGGTTCGTATTGATTTCCTCATAAGAAACGCCGACAGGGAACCCCATCTGATATAGATAGGTTCCCATCGCGCCGTCCCCGGTCAAGATACGCTGCTGGAGCGCTTCCCTCAAATCCGGTTTCATTATATTCATACCACCCATCTTACTTTGCTCTTAAAACTCGCCGCAGAATGATACTGCAGCCGGTCCAGACATATATACATGATTATCGGATTCATTCCACTCAATCAATAGGTCGCCGCCTTTGAGTGAAACCGTTGCTGTCCGATCTGTTGCGCCAGTGAGTACAGAAGCAACTACCGTTGCGCAAGCGCCTGTACCGCAAGCTAGCGTTGGTCCTGCACCGCGCTCCCAGACGCGCATATCGGTATGCGTACGGGATTTCACCGTAACGAACTCAACATTTATTTTACGTGGAAATAACGGATGTGTCTCAAGTTTGGGACCCCAAGTGCCTAGATCAAAATTTACAGCATCATCAACATAGATGACACAGTGAGGGTTGCCCATCGATACAGCGGTAAAACGGAATTCACGACCGTCCACCTTTATCGGATGTTCAACGACTTGCTCCGCATCGATCGTTGTTGGTACACGAAGGCCATTTAGAATCGGCTCTCCCATATCTACACGAACAGATGACACTTTGCCATCTTGAACGGTAAGCTGCACTTTTTGAGCGCCTGCGCCAAGTGTTTCGATTGTAATCTCTTCTTTATCGGTTAAGCCATTATCATACACATATTTAGCGACGCAGCGAATGGCGTTGCCGCATTGCTCAGCTTCTGAACCATCAGAATTAATAATGCGCATACGGAAATCCGCGATTTCTGAAGGCAAAATATAAACGAGACCATCTGCCCCGATTCCAAAAAACCGGTTGCAAAGCTGTATAGCTAATTCCGCAACATTTTCTGGAAGCTGCTGCTCGCCTGCAATCACCACAAAGTCATTTCCCAAACCGTTCATTTTTGTAAAATTCATCTGAATGCCCTCTCCTTGCTACATCTCTAGGTATGATAAAACTATGATTAATTGCTAATAGCATACCGCAAAGCAAGGAGAAAGGCTATTCATAATTTGTATCAAGATTTGTATTTTTTCGTTATCTTGCCGCGGTTTGAGGGCCTAACGGCCATTTCGTTTTACCTTTATTTTTCTTGGAAGTGCCGAATACACTGCCAATTCCCATTAAGAAAGTAGGAATTCCCGCAGCTACAAAGACGAGACACCATTCACGGAAGTTAAGTGGAACGGTTTTGAAGATAGGCTGCAATGCATCGATATAAAGCACTCCGATCATCAACACTAGCGATGACAATACGGCAAGCACCAAATATTTATTTTGGAACGGATTACGGTGAAAAATGGAACGCGAGCTTCGGCAGTCAAATACATGGATGAGCTGTGCCATAACGAGAGTAGCGAAAGCTACCGTTTGCGCCTTCATTAGGTGCGCAGCATTGTTTGGACCGTCTTGAAGCGTAATCCAGAAAGCGCCAAGCGTACATACACCTATCAGAATGCCTCGGCTTATAATTTTCCAGCCCAGCCTGCGGGAGAAGATGCTCTCCTTTGCCGAACGAGGCTTTTGCTGCATTAAATCCTTTTCTGCCTGATCTACGCCAAGCGCCATTGCCGGCAATCCGTCCGTGACCAGATTGACCCACAAAATTTGAATCGGAACGAGCGGAAGCGGCAATCCTGCCATCATCGCAAGAAACATGACGAGTATCTCGCCAACGTTTGATGCTAATAAATAACGGATAAATTTTCGGATATTTTCATATATGCCTCTTCCTTCTTCTATAGCAGCTACAATTGTCGAGAAGTTGTCATCACTCAGAACGAGCGCGGACGCTTCCTTCGATACATCCGTTCCGGTAATGCCCATCGAAATTCCGATATCCGCTGCTTTGATCGCTGGAGCATCGTTTACGCCGTCGCCTGTCATCGCAACGACATGTCCTTGGCGCTGAAGCGCTTTGACGATACGCAGTTTATGCTCTGGCGATACACGCGCGTATACATAAATATTGTCTACGAGCCGGTCGAGCTGTTCATCGGACATCGCCTCCAGCTGCTTGCCGCTCATTGCGATGCCTCCGCGCGGCATAATGCCTAGTTGACCTGCAATTGCTTCTGCTGTCAGCTGATGATCGCCGGTAATCATAACGGTCTTAATTCCCGCACGCCTGCAGTTCGCAATCGCTTCTTTCACCTCGCGGCGAGGCGGATCGATCATCCCAGTCAAGCCTACGAATACAAGCTGACTCTCTACGTCTTCTTCGGTCTCACAAGCGTCGGATGCGCGCAAATCCCGGTATGCAAGTCCCAATACACGAAGCGCGGACTGCGCCATAACCTCGCCTGCTTCAGCGCATTTGCGCTTCAGCGTTGCAGTAAACGGAACGACCTTCCCTTCCCAAAGAACATAGGAGCAATGATCCATCAGTAAATCAGGGGCGCCCTTGGTGCAAATAAGCCGCCCGCCTTGGTGCGATACAACAACTGACATCCGTTTGCGCTCCGAGTCAAATGGAAATTCCTTCTCCCGTTTATATAGCGGCTCCAATGATTTGGAAGAGGAGCCCAGCTTTGCTGAAAGCACAGCAAGCGCACCTTCAGTTGGATCTCCCTTAAGTATCCACTCTTCATGCTGCTCCTTGTTTCTGCGCTTGCCCGTATCTACAGCTTCTACCTTCGACAGCTGTGCGTTATTGCACAAGGCACTGACTTGAAGGAGACGTTTAATTGATAAATCATGCTTAATGTCAAGCGCATTGCCAGCTTCATAAATTGCACCATTTGGGACGTAGCCCTCTCCGCTCACTTCAAGCTGTCTGCCGCCAATCCAGACATGGGTAACCGTCATTTTGTTTTGTGTCAGCGTCCCTGTTTTGTCCGAGCATATAACGGATGCGCAGCCTAATGTTTCAACCGAAGGCAGCTTGCGAACGATTGCCTTCCGTTTAATCATCCGCTGTACGCCAAGAGCTAAAGCGATGGTCACAATTGCTGGCAGCCCCTCTGGAATAGCTGCTACCGCCAAGCTAACACCTGCAAGGAACATGCCATACGCTGGCTGGCCGTGCAAAATACCCGCAATAACTACCATAATCGTCAAGCCGATCGCCACAACGATTAATATTTTGCCTAACTGCTCTAAACGATGCTGCAGCGGCGTTTCCATCGATTCAGTCTGTTGAATAAGTCCTGCTATTTTGCCCATTTCCGTATCCATGCCTGTACGAATGACGACTGCTCGAGCAGTTCCCCTTGTGAGCATCGTGCCCATGAAGCCCATGTTGCGCTGATCACCCAAAGGCAAGTCTTCCTCTGCAATCGCTGCAGCATGCTTACCAACGGGGACAGACTCCCCCGTCAAAGCGGACTCTTCCACATAGCAGCTATTGGCTTCAAGCAGCCGCACATCAGCCGGAATGCGGTCTCCGCTTTCCAAATAAATAAGATCGCCTGCCACAAGCTCCTTCGCTGGAACGGTCAGTAGCTCGCCTCCGCGTATAACCTTGGCTGTCGGGGCGGATAATTCCTTAAGCGCCCGCAATGAGCGCTCGGCTCGAAATTCCTGCACGAATCCAAGTACGGCGTTGAGAGCAATGATCGCAACAATCGTAATTGCATCTAAATATTCGCCCAGCAAGCCAGAAATCAACGTTGCACCCATTAAAACGAGTACCATAAAATCCTTAAATTGATTAAGGAACAACAAAATCGGTGAGACACGCTTGCCCTCAGACAATTCGTTTTTTCCATTTTCTTCTAGACGTTGCGCCGCTGCCGACGTAGTCAGTCCTTGATCTGGGGAGCTGACTAATGCGTCAATCAGCTCAATTGTCCCCATTTGATGCCATTTCATTTGTTCCATGGTTTAACTCCCTCCTGTAATATGCCGAGCCAAGCAGCTAAGTTGTCGGCCCTTCGGACAGCCTTTATAGGGTAAATGTATTCGGACAGCCCTTAAAATATCCCATAAAAGACTTAAGTTTTTGGCTCAACTATGGCATGATAGAGAAAGACTTACAAAGGAAGCGAGGAACAACACCATGGCATTAGACGGCATCGTCACCCATGCAATTACGCAAGACCTACAGCGCTGTGTCGGAGCGCGTATACATAAGATTCACCAGCCTACCAATCATGAGCTTGTTTTCAGCATTCGCGGAGCCGGCACGCAGGGCAAATTGCTCTTGTCCGCCAACCCGACCTACCCAAGGGTGCACTGGACAACCGGTACGCACGTCAACCCTATGGAAGCGCCTATGTTTTGCATGCTGCTTCGGAAGCATTGCGAAGGCGGACTGATTGAATCCGTTCGTCAAGTTGGTCGGGAGCGTATCATTCATATTGAGGTTAAACATCGGGACGAGCTCGGCGATTTATCGAATAAAACGATTGTTGTGGAAATTATGGGGCGTCATAGCAACATTATTTTGATGGACCCTTCAACCGGCCTCATTCACGATGGCATCCACCATGTAACGCCAGCCATAAGCAGTCACCGCATCGTATTGCCCGGCAGCACCTATACCTCTCCGCCTGAGCAAGGCAAACTAGATCCGCTTTCGATTGTGAACGAGCAGCAGTTTTTGGACGCTTTAAGCGATACGGATGAAGCCGCTCCTCTTTACAAAAGACTAGTCGACAAGCTAAGCGGCTTTAGCCCTTTGCTCGCCAAAGAGCTGGTTCATCGGGCGGGTGTTGATGTGCTTCCAGAGGCTGAACAAGGTTCTGAGGAAAGCGTAGTGGCGGTTTGGAAGTGCTTCTCAACCTTTATGGAACAAGTAAAGCAAGACATTTATAAACCTACAATTAAAACCAACGCAGATACCGGCAAGTCCTTTTTCTCTGTCACTGAGCTTACGCATATCGATGGAGAAGAAACGGTATTCCCAGACATTAGTGCCTGCCTTGAAGGTTTCTACGGCAATAAGGCTGAACGCGATACCGTTAAGCAGCGCGCTGCTGACCTTATCCGATTCGTTCAAAATGAAAAAGCCAAAAACGTTACAAAAATCAAAAAGCTTGAGGATACGCTCGTTGAAGCGAAGGATGCTGAAAAATATCGGGTGCTGGGCGAGCTCCTTACTGCCTATATGCATCAGATGAAGCGCGGCGACACAACAATTGAGCTCGTCAACTTCTATGATGAGGAGCAAGCTGTAATAAAGATTGATCTTGATCCGCATCTCACTCCTTCTGACAACGCTCAGCGTTATTTCCGGCGTTACACGAAGCACAAAAACAGTCTATCCATCGTGGCCGAGCAAATGGAGCTCGCTCGTACAGAAATTCAATATTTTGAAACCTTGCTTCAGCAGGTCGATAACGCCTCGCTTGGCGATATAAGCGAAATTCGTGACGAGCTCGTGGAACAAGGCTATATGAAGGAACGTGGACGCCGCGGTCCAAAGAAGAAAAAAACGCTTAAACCAACCTTGCTTTGTTATACCTCTTCCGAGGGGGTAACGATGTATGTCGGCAAAAACAATACACAAAACGAATACTTGACGAACCGCCTTGCTTCACCTTCTGACACATGGCTGCACACAAAGGATATTCCTGGTTCTCATGTCGTTATAAAAGGCGGAGACTTTGGCAATGCAACACTTGAAGAAGCCGCTATGCTCTCTGCACATTATAGCCAGGCTCGCGACTCCAGCTCGATTCCAGTAGACTACACAACGATACGTCATGTACGTAAGCCTAGCGGTGCTAAGCCGGGGTTTGTTATCTATGACAATCAGAAAACATTGTTTATTACACCGGACGAGCGACGTATCAAATCGCTGGCATGCCAGCTGAAATAGACAGCTTTAGCGGTACTGCAACATACTCCGTTGCTGCCTGCATTTTCTTGATTTGCAGCATTTGGAAATTATGATCAAACAAAAGGGAACTTCTATGGATAAGAAGTTCCCTTTTGTTATATTCGTTTAAAGCTTCCTGCCTCGCTTATTCTTCTATTTAATCCTCTGTGCCTAGCTCCTTGTTCAAGTTATCCGACAAATATTGAATGATTCCATTCTCTGCATCCTGTGCATATTCCCATACCATCGCACCTGCTAGATCTTTTTGCTTGATGTATTTGACCTTTTCTCGCAAAGCTTCCTTGTCTTCATAACTAATGAAGGTACTGCCGTTAAAGAGGTAAGCTGCTTTTGCTTGATCGTCAAAATAACGCTTAAATCCATTTTTGTCCAAATAGTTATCCTCAACATTTCGATAATGAATATTTACTTTCTCGATATCGATTGGCTTACCCTTGGCAAAAAAACCATCTTCATCACTGTCCACATCTGTCCAGCCATATGAATAAGCTGGGATGCCAAGCAGCAGCTTCTTGCCATCAACTCCGTGATCTAGAAAAGCTCGCACGATCTGATCCACGCTTTGAGTCGCTTTATTCCCTTTATCTTTGTAAAGATTAGCATTAAATCCTGTCGTTTCGGACCATCTGCCAGTCAGATCGTAGCTCATGACATTGATGAAGTCGACATACTTTTCTACGGCCTTCACTTCTACATTTTTAAAATACCAATCTTGTGTACCTGCTGCAAAAGTAAGAATATACTTTTTGTTTCCTTTATGCGGCAGCAGGTTTAACTGCTCTCTTAGCTCTCGCATTAAGCTTGTGAAGTTTTTTGTATCCTTTGGACTCGCCTTTACGGTTCCCCATGCGTCAAAGGCCGGAAACTCCCAGTCAATATCGACACCATCGAGATCGAGCTCCTTGACCAAATCAATAATATTTTTCGTAAATACATATCGATTGCCGTCGAGTGAAGCGTCTGAGAAGCCATCTACGCCGTAACCCCCAACGGCAAGAACAAATTTTGTCTTCGGATTATTGGCTTTGAGCTGCATAATGTTTTGTTTGATCTGCTTGTTCCCTTCTTCTTTTTCATGAAAGAACAAGCCAGTACCGGAAATTTTGGCGAAGGCAACAAAGGCGATATCTACGCCCTGCTCCGATAATCTTACATCCTTCGGGTCGCGCCAGGCTTCGATATATACCGTTGACAACTTCCGATCCTCTGCGTTTACGCTTTGGTAGAAGTAAATGCCCATACCAACAAGAAGCACAGCCACAAGCGCTTTGGTCAAAAAATTTACTTTTAGCGCTTTTGTTCCTTTTCGCGCAGTTATCGTTTTTTTCCCTTTTACCGTCTTCTTCACATTCACCCCGCTACCCCCTTCCACCAAATAAAATATGCGTTACCCACCGATTCAAATTAAACACTTTGACAACGATATAACTAATCGAGAAAATCGCAACGATATTAAACAGAAGACTTAATGTCGTCTCAAGGAATGTTGCATCGATAGCCACATCCCTTGAAACCATCGTATCCACCAAGAGATGGATTAAATAAATGCTGAAGCTTGCCGTAGAGACGGAGCCTATTACTTTTTTAACCTTATAATTTGTTTTCCGGCTAATCATCGTATCTTTTTCCTTGAAAAACAGAAACACGCCGATCGCCATTAAGAAGCTTGTAATGGAATAGTTACCGTAAAACATCTCGTCCAGCACCCCGCCGTATGAGGACACCACATAAGTCAATATTGGAGTTAGGAAAAAGGACAAAATGCCAAGATTAAACAATGTGTGCTTAATAATGGGACGAAGCTCGACATTAAAGAGATAGTAGCCAAGCACAAAATAACCTAAATTGCCCATAAAAAACGGAATATTCATACTAGGTACATAAAGGTGCTGATCAGTTAGGCGTAAGAAGATGTCGGATACTAACCGGTATAAGATACTGACGATAAACCATAAGATCAGAAAATATCTCAGATCCTTCTCACTGCATGAGCGTACGAGCTTGCCAATTAGCGGAACGGTCATATAAATGGCAATAATAGCGTACAAAAACCACAAATGAACGTAGTTTCCGTCTGTTACTAATTTCTTGCCAAAATCGAGTATGAACTCGTACGCGCTCATTTGGCTTTTGAGTATGTAATACTCCTTGTAATAGCCATAAATTAATGACCATGTAAGCAAAGGAATGATCAGAGGCAGTATTCTTTTCTTATAAAATCCTTTATAGGACTTCACTTCGATTCTCAAAATCATGGCACCGCTGATCATAAAAAATACCGGAACAGCAAAGCGGCAAATTGAGTTGAACACATTGCTGACCCACCATGAGGTTGTCGTAAAGTCATTCGTTCGGGTCAGCAAGGATGCAGTAATATGAAGCACGATGACGGCTACTATGGAGAGAATCCTTAATAAATCAATATACATAATTCGATTATTTTGAACATGGGCTGTGCTGCTCATAATGTCCCTCCAATATTATCTCGAACTTGCCACTGTATTTGGGCTAATGGATGCGACGCCCTTGCGTTCGACAAAACCCCATCCTTCATCATTGTCGAAATATTTGAATGTTCCAATGATGTTAATGTAGAGGAGCACAAATCGGTAAGTGAACAATTCCAACTGACTAAATCCGAACATCTTAATATAATCTAGCAACGAATAATTACTGCCATATTTTTTGCACAAATAGAGTGATATCACGATTTGAATTGCATTCACTAACATCGTGACAAGGAATAGTACAATCGCTGCCCATATGCCGCTGCCCGATGTAATGGCGTGCGCCATGTGGAAAATCGTCGTAAATGCGGTTAACGTACCAAGTACGAAGCCGTCTATTGCAAAAAACAAGCTGACGCCGATGCTGAAGCTCCGAGATAATTTCGACCAATAAATGAGGATACAATCCACAAACGCTTTCTGCCAACGAATACGCTGCTTGTAGAAGTTTTTCATATTTTCCGGACATTCGGTGTAGCATACCGCCTCCGGCGCATAGACCAGTCTTTTTTTGAGTTTATTTGCTTTCATGTACTCGTGGATTTTTAAAGTGATGTCGATATCCTCGCCAACCGTGCTTCTGAACCCGTTCACATCAAACATGAGTTCTTTGTAGAAGGCTCCGAATGCCCCTGAGATAACGACGATGGAGTTAAATAGCGATTGTGTTAATTTGCGGACGTAGAAGCTGTGGATATAACTAATGACTTGGCTCTTTATAATGCCTTTTCCTATAAATTTCTCCATAATGACGCCGTCTTGTCGTTCTGCGCCTTGTACGATTTTGACGGTTCCCCCTAGGGCAATAATGTCGCTTTCGTGAAAATATTGGTTTACGTATTTTAAGGAGTTTACTTCCAGCATACTGTCAGCATCAAGCGTAATAACAATTTCTCCATTCGCATAATCGATGCCAGCATTGAGTGAATCGGCTTTGCCGCCATTCATTTTGTCCATGACGTAGATGTTGGGAAATTTGCTTGAACGGTAAAAACCTCTAATTCTTTTATATTTCAGTTTTTGACTAGCCTTTCTGTAATCATTCCGAAGGTCCAATAGCTCTTGCAGCTTGTTAAAGGTTCGATCTTTAGAGCCGTCATTTACGATAATGATCTCATGATTCTGATAATGCAGACCCTGCATCGCATCGATGCAATTTTTGATCGTAAGCTCCTCGTTATACGCAGGAACCAGGACCGATAACGACTTCTCATCAAGCTCGTTATTGAGCTTTCGCACCTTGCTGAAGAACAACGGAATAACCGTATACAGCAGTTGAAAGATGAGAAAAACAACGGTTGTCGCATACAGCATGTACTGAATAACTATCCACTCCTTCATTTAGCAATGGCGATTACGAACCATTGCTACGTTTCTTTTTCTACTTTCAACCTATCTCATCATTATCAGAATTGTAAAATCTCACCAGTTTTCAATAAAACGAATACATCTGCTATTATCTATCGTTTTCTATCATTTGCTTCGATTTTCTTGCTAAAAGCCAAATATTTAACTTCCAATCATTTGCAGATTTTGTCGAATCGAGGGTGTTGATGGAGGAATGAGCTAATAGTCATTTTTTTTGAAAGCGTATAACCAACCTCCCTAGTGGGTTTTTTCTTGGCAGCTTCTATTAAATAAAAATCGACAAAATCTATAATTTTCACTTTGTAAATGATTTATGAAATTTACGTTTGCTCATTTTCGTCACCATTTTGTCATATTTATATTGAATTATGGTGTTTAAAACCATATTTATGATTTATTAATTCAAAATTTGCATAATAACTACAAATATCTATTCCGCCCTTTTCCAAATGCAAAAAATTCGCCCGAAACCACAAAAAAGAGGCAGTCCAAAGGTTATAAGCCCTTAAGATTGCCTCTTTCAATAACAATTCGTTTCATTGCATAGTAAAGCGTTCACTTCAAGTCCTCAGATTGCTAAGGTCATCATCCTGAAGGCTGAAGCTGCTTTAGCACATTTGCATTTACGGTACGGCTGCCCACCTCGCCATGAAATACAACGCCTTGACGCGATCCATGGAAATCCGATCCACCTGTAACGATCAGGTTGAAGTCCGCTGCAAGCTGCCCGTATCTTTGCTCTTCTTCCGGTCCATGATCCGAATGGAACACCTCGATGCCCTGCACGCCATAACGTACCAGTTCTTCGACTAAAGAATCATTGTTGTATAAACCAGGATGCGCAATAACACTTGTGCCTCCCGCTTCTCTAATCCAGTCAATCGCCTCAAATGGAGTCAATCTCGGTGGATTGACATACGCCGCGGCTCCGGCAGCCAAATAACGATCGAAAGCTTCCTTCATATTTTGAACGAAACCTTTTTGGATAAGTGCAGCAGCAATATGCGGGCGACCAATACTTACTTCGGCTGCTCGGAGCTCTTCCTTCGAGCTTTCACCATGAGCCGCAGCGATAACATCATCCATAGACAGCACAACGCCAAGCTCATTTAATTTAGTTATAATCATTTCATTCCGTTGATCTCTTAGCCCGCGCAAACTCGAAAGACGCGATAACCACTTCTCGTCGTCATTATTCGTGTAATAACCGAGAATATGAATATCCGTTCCTTCTGCCACCGTGCTCACCTCAACACCGGGAACAACCGTAATGTTTAATCGTTCGCCTTCAAGCAATGCTTCAGCTACACCAGCCACCGTATCGTGATCTGTAATAGCAATCGCAGCAAGCCCTGCCTCTTTGGCTAGCCGAACATTATCCGCGGGGCTTTGCATGCCATCAGAAGCCGTCGTGTGCGTATGCAAATCAGCAAGTCCGTTCATTAGAGCCATTGCTGCAAATCCCTCTCTCTCAAAAAACTTAGAAAAGTAACAGCTGATATTGGCAATATAGCCGATTTTAAGTATATCGAATAAAACTGTCGTTGGAACTTGGAATCCGACACTTTAATCATCCGAATTAAATCAAGCGCAACTTCATGTTTTACAGAGGAAGATGAAATAAAAGATATGCCAAGGCCTGCTTCAACAGCAGATTTGACAGCTCCTGTGCTGCCCAGCTCCATTACGATCTTCATCGATGCAGGATCTATATTTTTTTTCCTCAGCTGCTCCTCCATGACAAGTCTTGTCCCCGAGCCTTGCTCACGCAGAACAAACGGATATTCCATCGCTTCTTCCAATGTAACCGAATCTCGATCGGCTAATGGATGCGATTGCGATACGATCAATCTAAGCTCATCGCTCATTACCGCCTCCATATGCATATCGGGATGATTAACAGGAGCTTCAATTAATCCGAAATTAAGCTGATGATTCAAAATATCCTCCATAATTTGCGAGGTATTCATAACTTTCATACTAATCGAAATATGCGGATATTCCTGTCCAAAAGGACCAAGCAAGCGCGGCAGAATATATTCACCTATCGTTAAGCTCGAACCGAGCTGCAATCTTCCCTTAAGCTGCTTCGTGAATGCTGACATCGCCTGATCTGTATCACGTATAAGATCGATGCTCCTCTGCGCGTAAGGCATAAGAGCCCGTCCAGCTTCTGTAAGCTCGATTCGCTTCGTTGATCGCTGAAGCAGCTTCGTGCCAAAATAATCTTCCAGTGACTGCACTTGCATCGTAACAGCTGGCTGAGTCATATGTAATGATTGCGCTGCAGCTGAAAAACTGCCGCGTTCCGCAACCGTGCAAAATATGTGCAGTTGATGAAAATTAAGCGCCATCGTCCAATCATCCTTTCTTCTGGTGCTTATTATACTATAAACCTTGTACAGAATCTTACAACACGCACAAAAAAAGCGTGCAATCTGTTTTAGGATTGGACGCTCCACTCTTTGATATATAGGTACAAAGTCTCATTTTCTTTTTCTGCTGCTTTTGACGAGAGTCATGCGCCGTGAATGGCGAAGCCACGAATAGTAGGACTTTAGATCCCTTAGCTCGATTGTTTCTGACATGCGCCCAAGGAAAGTTACTATGATCATTTTATGTAGCGGAGTTCCGGTTATATCCGTTTCTGTCATCGAATCCGCAAATTCAGCAACAAATACGAGATCGTCGTCAATTAAATAAACGTCCTGCTCATTGCGGTAGTAAGGCTCGATGCGGCCTTGTTTCAAGCATTCCCATAAATATTCAGCTATATCTTCATAACCGGTTTTCTCACTTTCTATCCGGTCAAGCCAACGACTTTTGGCATGGTTTGTAATAACGATATCCGCTACTTTTTTGTCACCTAGATCAATATAAAACGACTCATATGTGTTCCATCTTCTCGTCATTCTATCTTTCACTTCGCAACCCACTCCTTCCAAAGAACCAGGGCTTTTATACTATGAATTTAATTCCATTCTATCACGATTGTCCGAGATTACAACAAAAAATTAAAGTCCGACCATTTTTGTAAGTTTCTGGCTATTATAATAAAAAAAAGACGTTTCTCAGTGATATTGCACACCGTGAAACGTCTTTTAGTGCATTTTTTGAAGTTTTTACCAATATTTCCTTCGTTATGCGATTGATTAGCTTTACGAACAACGTCATCAGACGAGTGTTTTCGACTAAACCTTTACAAACTATAAAATCTAGTTTTATCTTCGCTGTCTTTGCTGTACTCTGTCTTAATCTCGTTTCGATACGATCGTTCAATCTTCCGTACGTACGAGAGCTTCCCCATCTGCCGCACAGCCTCTTCAGAGCGTTCCGCATTCATATACATCACAACGTAATGCATCTTCCGCGACATATAATGAACCGTCCCGAACCTCTCCAGTGATCTTGCCGCTTTCAAATCACTTACCCAAACGATATAACCTGTTCGATCCGGTAGCATCTTTTCCCTCCTAAAAGGTTTGCGTAGCAAACCTCACTTCGTAAGCATTTACCTGGGTTTGCGGAGCAAACCTCACTTCGTAAGCATCTACTTAGGTTTGCGGAGCAAACCTCACTTCGTAAGCATTTACCTAGGTTTGCGGAGCAAACCTCACTTCGTAAGCCTATGCTTCTTCCTTGTTCGCTCTTATGGCTTCTAACTTAACCGCAACCGCCGCTTCCACAGCTGCATGAGCCGCCGCTTCCACAGCTACCGCCGCCGGCAGCTTTTTCATTGCCAGGCACTTTAATATTGTCCGAAACGGACTCCGCTATCATGCGGGATACATCATAAAGCATTTCATCGACGATCTGCTCGGCTAGCTTGAAGCGGCGAACGCTTTCAATTTCGCTTAGCTCTCGTTCGATTTGCTTCACTTTGTCTTTCGCTTCGTTGTAGTCAGGATGAAAGCGCCCGAATCGTTGGCATTCCTCAAACAGTATCTTCGCTTTATCGAACCGTTTGGTAATTTGCTTCACTTCTTCATCTTCATTCACAGCTGACTTCCAATATAAATATTCGGCAACTTCCGCCGATTGATTAATCGAATCACCTAAATCATAGGCGCAAAGCAGCAGCGACGCCATATCGAGAGAAGAAACGCCGCCTTGCGGTTGCTCCAACTGAATAGCCGTTAAACCTTCAGCAGTTGGCATTTATCCACCTCTTTCCCATTCGCTAAATTCTACACTATCATATCATATTTAATTAGCCAATAGATAGAGATTATATTGGGCTGCCTTGGCCTGGTATCACTAAGCACATCTCTTCCCACATATCAGGAGTCAGCCTGATCTGCTCTCGCTGCGGGTCATCACGCAGCAGCCCAACAACGGCCCATCCGTCGCCTTGCTGCTCAAGCTTCTCAGGCACAAACGAACGAAGCTCTCTTTCCATGCGAAGCTGGACGGGCGTTTGCCATTGCAAGGCCTTCTCGATTAATTCTTTTCTTGTCGAATGATGGTATGCACGCAGCTGCTTTGTCCACATGGATGGCACAAGCTCCATTTCTGAAAACAATAGCAGTTTTTTCCTAGCGGCTAAATCACTGAGTTCATAATGATGAAGCGGAAAAGATTCATAAATATAAGAAGGAGCGGGTATTTTTGATTCCTCCTTCGGAAGAAGCTCAAGTAAGCGCGATCCCTCTATATCGATACTAACGAATGGGTATTTATATTCGTCATTCGCAAATTCTGTCTGAACCATTTTTCGTGCGGGATATCCTGCTTTTTGCAAACATGCTCGAATCTCACTTATATGAGACTTTTCAACAATGAAATCCAAGTGACCAAGCTTCTCCATCAATAAAGGGGCTACACCAGAATCATTTTCCACTATTGCCGCCATCTCTTCACTATCGCAGCGCAGCAGCGCAACTTCTGCGAAAAAAGTACGGCTAGCACGGCTCGTCCATACTTCCAACAAAGCGATTACCGTAGAAGGCAAATGATCTCCGCCTGATGCCTGCTCAAGAAAGCTTTGAATGGAGGCTCTTGATCTTCCTTGCTCCAGCGCCCTTGTAATTGATGCTGCTTCAAGACGGTAAACAGAAACCTGCTCATCTGATTTGCGTTCAGCTATCAGCTCCAGCTCCCACCTTATCCAGAAGGGACATTCTGGCTGTACAATTAATTCCCCATTCGGTTGAACAGTAACAACTGCATCAAGCGCCTGCACCTGCATCGGAGGCTCTTTACGTAATGGAGCAGCTGCTTTCCATCTGAAAAAAAACTCATTGTCCGCTGCTTGCTGACAATCTACTAGCTCCATCCAGCCTAGATTATGCCATAAACCAAACCAGCTTGGCCTTGGTTGAGTTCGATTTATGTTTTGCTCCGGGCCTATATCGGCAACAATCCGATTCTCATGAAGCCACGTATCCACACGCTGATTAGAATACCATTCACCTGCTTGAAGACTCGTCAACGAGGCAGCCAAATGGGCGTTTCCACCTGCGGCTGGAAGCAGCAGCGCCAAGCACCAATTCATTAATTGATATTCTCTGACAGTCTCATCAAGCATTAGCCACTTTTTAAGCTGGTCATCATTCCATTTCAATGCCCCATTCACTGCTGTTAACAGCCCAATCGCAAAACCTGCTTCCAAAATGAAGGCAACCTGTACAGGATAAATATCTGAGTAGGACCATTTCAGATCAAATGATTTAAGCCAGCACTCCTCCAAATCTGCAGCCTGCAGCAGCTTAGCAACCGTCTTCTTGGGAAGCGTGCCGTTTGTCGTAAGAGATAAGCCGCTTCTCCCCAATAACGAAAAGGCACTGAGCAGCTGTCTGCCAAGCGGCCTGCAATAAGGTCGCATGACACCATTCATTAGTCTTTCCCTCTGAAGCTCAGTCAGCGCCTCAGCTTTGTATGGGAATAACATCCTCTGCCACACTGCGAAACATTCTACAGGCATAAAATACAGACTCTCTCCCCATACTTTATGTACCGTGAATAATACGCCCCATTCCTCAAGCTCTGCCAATGCGAGCTGACATTCCGCCCCTGAGAGGCTTGTGTTGTTCCGAAGAACTTTAAGGAGCCGTTCTCCGTCTGCGGGAGCAGCTGCAAAATAACGCAGCATTTCCGTCAATACTTCCGCTGCATACGGCGAGAGCATAGAAACAGCTTCTCGGATTGTCTCATCGTCTACCGCTGCTTCTCCCCATGACAGGCCTCTTTGACCAGCTTTCTGCCAAAGCGGTCCCTCCATCATATGATCCAAGCGCTCAGCGGATAACTTGCCTAGCAGCTGTTTCATTTTCATAGAGCAGCAGCCTCCTCAAGCTTGTCCTCATCATCCGGCAAGCTAAGTCTCTCGTAGTGATACCCTTGCTCCAGCATAAAAAGCTGTCTTTTCATCGCAAATTCCGTTTCCTTCGTCTGATCCGTTACAATGGTATAAAACCATGCGCAATTGTTAATCGCTTTTGGCCGCAGCAATCTCCCAATCCGCTGAGCTTCCTCTTGCCGTGAGCCAAAGCTGCCGGATAATTGAATGGCTACGGATGCATCAGGCAAATCCACTGCAAAATTAGCTACCTTGGATACGATTAACACTGATATGTCGCC
This sequence comes from Paenibacillus sp. 01T47, assembly GCF_056398245.1. Lineage (NCBI taxonomy): Bacteria > Bacillati > Bacillota > Bacilli > Caryophanales > Paenibacillaceae > Paenibacillus > Paenibacillus sp. 01T47. Next base: position 59,878 of record NZ_JBFTPA010000006.1, on the reverse strand, counting down.
TGCTTTAAAGCTGTCATAAAGCATTTGTCTCTCGAGCTGCGGCACCTCTCCCGTCAGCAAGGGAGCGCCAATAACTGCGGACAGCTCATGCAGCTGGTGCAAATACTGGCCAATAATTAAAGTCGGTTTACCTGCATGCTCCTGCAATAGCTGCTCTACAACTTTGATTTTTGCAGGATTTTCCGCAGCCAATCTGAGCTTGGAACGCGCAGAGGCCTGTGCATACAAAGCCGCTTTACTTATATGTAGTGGAACCCTAATCTCTGTGCAAGCTACTGCCGCTATATACTCGCCAGCCTCGGCTGTCTTCCATTGCATGTCGAACTGCTTCGGACCTATTAATGAATATACATCCTCAGCACAGCCATCCTCACGTACGAGTGTCGCGGTTAAGCCAAGCCGTCTTGTCGCTTGTATATCTGCAGTCATCCGGAAGACTGGAGCTGGCAGCAAATGCACCTCATCGTAAATAATTAGTCCCCAATCCCGTTCGGAGAACAGCTTCATATGGGTAAAAGGAGACTCCTTGGATTTGCGATGCGTCAAAATATTGTAAGTTGCTATCGTAACAGGGCGTACCTGCTTCAATGTGCCGCAATATTGACCTACATCCGCATCCAACAGCGACGTTTTATCCAGCAGCTCGTCTTTCCATTGTTTTACGGAGGTAGAATTAGAAGTAAGTATAAGTGTTGCTCTGCCCAAACGAGCCAATGCGGCTATGCCCACAATGGTTTTACCCGCTCCGCAAGGCAATACGATTACGCCGCTTCCGCCTTCCACTTTGCCTTCCTTATAAAAAAGCTCGACAGCAGCCTGCTGATAGTCCCTTAAATCAAACAAACGATTTCGCAGCGTATGCTTCCTCAGCTCTACCGGTAGCTCCTCGCCCACATGATAGCCTGCTAGATCAATGACAGGATATCCAAGTCGTGTCAGCTCCTGCTTCAAGGCGCCTCTACAGCCTTCATCAAGCTCCCAAGCGGCATGAAGCCGTGCTTTTACCCAGCTTGTTATTGACGGTTGTTCCGAAAGCTCATCCAAAATAGCTTGTTCTCCGTGCAGCATCAGTTTGTTCGATTCCGTAGACAACCAAAGCTTGCCATATCTGCTAATCAGTTTGCGAATCATTACCTCCGCTTGAAATGGCAGCTCGTATCTGCTGTATTCTGTTAGCCAACCTATGATTTCTTCGCCAGTAATCCCAGCTGCTGCTGCATTCCAGAGAGTCAAAGGTGTCATTCGATAAGTATGGATCGCTCCAGCTCTTCTAATTGCATCCATGAAGAGAACGAGCTTATCTCTAGCTTGCTGTGCATGTGGCTTGCGTTCATCAAGCAGAACCATTAAGTCTGATTGCACAATTAATGGCCGATCGTTTGGATGCTGCATCATTCTCCTCCTTCAAAAATTCATCAAAACGGCCTCTCAAAAAAATAGCCTAGATCTTGCTCTTCCTCACAGTATGAAGAAATTAACACCATTTTATGCTTTAAGTATCTGGACAACTGCGCGATTTTTATGTTCAAGATGTGTTATAGTAATAAGAAGATTGTATATAAACTGCAAATTGGGGTGGAGGTACCGCATCTATGAAAAGAATTATAATCATTCTCCTCATGCTCATTTGCATGCCGCTTGCCGGCTGTACGGCCATTTCCGAGCTTTCTTCGAACGTTATACAAACCAACCAATGGTATCAGGTAGCTGGCTTTATAGATGGTGATACTTTCAAAATCAAAACAGGTTCTAGTGAAACGACGATTCGACTACTTTACGTAGATACGCCGGAGACCAAGAAACAAGATAGTCCAGCCGATCCATTCGGACCCGAAGCTGCTGCCTTCACTGAGACGCTTCTGACAGAGTCGCAAGAGGTTAGGCTTACCTTCGATAAGGAGCTTAAAGATCGCTACGATCGTACGCTGGCAATCGTGGAGCTGAAGGATGGACGAATATTAAACGAGGCACTCATTGAGGAAGGTCTTGCGAAGGTACTCATCATAGAGCCTAACGTCAAGATGGAAAACGCATACAAGCAGCTGGAGCAGCAAGCTGAACAAGCGAAGCAAGGTTTATGGAGTAATGATGCCGAAATTAATCACACAAGCTTCCCTGTAAAAAAAGCGGCGCGAAGCGGCATTACGATTGAGGTGGACAAACAAGCCGAGCTTGTCACCATAACGAATACGACGGATGATGCCATTCAAATGAAAGGCTGGAAGCTGGTTAGCGTTCGAGGCAATCAAACCTATCCGTTTGGCCAATATGTCCTGAATGCACAGAAAAGAGTAGTCATTTCCTCAGCAGACGAGGTGCGTTCATCAGATGATGACCTGCTCCTTTGGGGAGCAACAAATATTTGGAACAACAAAGAATCGGACCCTGCGGAGCTCTATAACGAATACAATGAATTAGTAGCCGTATGGGAAGACTAATAACAAATAAGGCTGTCCAAGCGCGTTTAACAGCGCACTCGGACAGCCTTATTTATATTAATGAAACGTTGGAGGAGATGCTGAATACTCTTGCTCCGAAATTGAGCTAAGCGCCTCCCCGGCTTCATCGGCAAAAATATCTCGTACAGCAAGATCTCCGATTGCCAGAATCCCTACTAGCTCTCCATCATCCACAACCGGAAGTCTGCGTATCTGCTTAGATGCCATCAGCTCCGCGGCCTCATCGGGAGATGCGTCAGAAGTTATCGTAGCCACATCGGTACTCATTACCTCAGCAACTGCAGCTGAGCCAGGATGCTTCTCTGCATATCCTTTTACGACTAAATCTCGATCAGTGACTACACCTATCAGCTTCTTGCCATCTACAATTGGAATAAATCCGATATCATGTTCCTTCATTTTTACAGCAAGCTCATATACATTATCAACCAAAGTCGCTGTGACACAATCTGCCGACATAATTTGTTTTAACGTTTTCAGCTAAAATACCTCCTCGATTATAAGTTACGAGGTTTAGCATAACCTTTTTAGAACCTGAGCATCCGCTTTTACGCGGTTGAAACAACTCCGCTCGCATATTCCTCAGCCATACCAATAAGAAGTCTGGCTGCCTGCTGCATCGCTCTCTCGTCAATGTCGAATTTAGGGTGATGATGCGCATACGTCGCACCGCAGCTCTCATTGCCAGCACCAACAAACATAAAGCAGCCAGGTACTTTTTCCAAGTAATAAGAAAAATCCTCAGCAACCGTAATGGCTTCCGAACGCACAACCGCGCTTTCACCGAACAGCCTTTCGCCAACCTTGAAGAAACGCTCAGCCTCTTCTTCATCGTTTACGACGGGCGGATAACCAATCCTCATCTGGTAATCGAATTCCGCGCCATGCATTTGGCATATATGCGTGACAAGCGACTTGAGCCGGTCATGTATCATCATTCTCGTCTGCTCGTCAAACGAACGGACAGTTCCTTTTAATCTGCAACGTTCCGCAATGACGTTATTGGTCGTACCTGCTTGGAAAGAACCAATAGTCACCACTGCCGGATGCAGCGGGTTCACATTGCGGCTTACAATGGATTGGACGGATTGCACAAGCGTTGAACCAATCATAATCGCATCAATAGCTTGATGCGGCAACCCCCCATGACCGCCTCGTCCGACAATATCAATAACGAATTCATCCGCAGCAGCCATAAAGGCTCCTGGTTTGGACGACACCAAGCCATATGCGAGCGGTGTCCACAGATGAACGCCATAAATGACGTCTACTCCATCCAGTGCTCCATCCTGAATCATCGGCATTGCTCCGCCAGGTGTAACCTCTTCGGCTGGTTGGAACAACAGTCTGCGCTCACCGCAAATAGCGGATCGATTCGCCGAATAATAAGACGCAATCGCTAGAAGCGTAGATGTATGTGCATCATGACCGCATGCGTGCATAACGTTTGGCACCTTAGACGCATACTCGCATTTTTTCTCATCTTGAATAGGAAGTGCATCAATGTCAGCCCGCAGCGCTATGACCGGTCCTGGTTGATCTCCCTTAATGGTTGCAATTAGTCCATGTCCGCCAACCCCAGTCTGGACCTCTATGCCCAGCTCGCTTAATTGGGTAGCAATCCAGCTTGACGTTACACGCTCATGGAACGAAAGCTCAGGATATTGATGAAGATGTCTGCGCCAATTCATCATTTTTGGAAATAGCTGCTCTAGCTGTAGATCTACGATATCCTCTGTTTGCAAATCGCAAACCCCCTTACATTTTCAAAAAAACTACGAATCCTATCATGCCATTTAGTTTACCAGATGAACGGCTTAATTAGGAAGCAAATGCATCACTAAATCGTTAGGAATATTAGTTTTCTTCAAAATGTCACTTTTGTTCACAACAAGGGGTGGGAGTAAGGGTTGCGCTTGCTGGGGAAACATACTATCATGAGAAAAGAATGTACAACTCTGTCTTTTGAAATGGAAGCATATGCTAGTAAAGTCAGTTTTGCTTCACAAAACCTTTGGGAGGAACTACCATGATTATTGAAAATACCGGCTTAAACGGTGTTAAAAGCGAACTTGACCACTTAGACGAATCTGCTGAAAAAGTTGGTTTTGTCCGTTGGCAGTGGGAATACTATCGCGCTACATACGACTTGAAACTTGAGGATCACGCTAGCGGATCCGATTATTATTTGAGAATTACAACAAGAGCCATTGAAGGTAAGCTTGAATCACCTCATGCCGTTCTAATTATCGAATCGGTTTATATCGGACGCTCCACTTTCCCGCATGGCCTTGAGTATGAGTCCCCGATTCCACAGCCAATTATGAGTACGGCGACGCAAAGACTTCAGCAATTGAAACAATTGTTAGCGTAACGGTGCAGTCATGAAAGCCACGCAGAACGGTAGCCGTGGAAGACCGGACTTTCTGCTTCTCATTTTAACTCTTCTGCTCGTTGGCTTTGGGCTTGTAATGGTATTTAGCGCAAGCTCAAGTGTCGCTGTCGTAACAGAAGATGATGCCATGTATTTCACCAAGCGCCAGTTCATGTGGGCTGGCCTTGGCATAATGGTTATGTTATTTATGATGAATTTGCGCTATCAGGTTTTCAAACGCCTTTTCATGCTATTTTTCATTCCAGTAGTCATCATGCTCATGCTCGTTCCGTTTATTGGTAAGGAGATCAATGGTGCACATAGTTGGTTCGGGATAGGTTCACTTGGCATACAGCCAACAGAACCAGCCAAGCTGGCCATCATATTGTATCTTGGTGCTCTTATAACGAAGAAGGGCGATAATTTTCGGAGCTTCAAAAAGGGGCTGCTGCCGGTTATCATTATCGTCGGCTTCGTTTGCGGCTTGATTATGATGCAGCCCGATCTTGGTTCCACTTTAGTGCTTGCTGCATGTGCTACGGTCATGATTATGGCTGGCGGTGCGAATTTAAAGCAGGTATTTATGTCAGGAACGATTATCGGCCTCTTTCTCACCGTCATATTCAGTATCTCGATGGCGATTGATCCAAAACCTTGGAAATACCGAATTGATCGGCTTACCGTGTTTAGAGATCCGCTCAGCGATTCTCAGGATACCGGCTGGCATCTCGTGTCGTCACTGCAAGCCTTTGGTCACGGCGGTTTAACCGGTGCCGGATTCGGTGAAAGCGTCCAGAAGCTGCATTATCTGAAATATCCCTATAATGATTTTATTTTTGCAATCATTGGAGAAGAGTTAGGCTTTATTGGCAGCGCCCTCTTCTTGCTCTTTTATTTATTTTTCTTATGGCGTGGCCTTATCGTTGCACTCCGCTGTCCTGATCATTACGGCACAGTTGTTGGTGTTGGCATTGTCGGCTTGATCGCCATTCAGGCTTTTGTCAACATAGGCGGCGTTACTGCGGCAATACCGCTGACAGGCGTTACACTTCCGTTCATAAGTTATGGCGGCTCATCCCTGCTATTTTGTCTAATGTCTATCGGCGTATTGTTAAGCATATCGAGGGAAGCAAATCGTGTAGAACCTACAAAGCGCTAATGGAATCAAAAAAAGGGTGCCTCTTTTACAAAAGAGGCACCCTTCTTTATTTACTTCAATCGCTGCTGCTGAACTTCTTCCAGCTCTTCTTCTTTGAAGGCAACGCCTTCTACCTTCACATTCACTTCAACAACGTGCAATCCTGTCATATTCTCAACAGATTCACGTACATTCAGTTGAAGCTGACGACATACCTCTTGAATCGGAATGCCGTAATGAACAATAATACGAAGATCAATGGCCGCTTCCGTCGTTCCTACTTCAACTGAAACGCCTTTTTGCACGTTCTTTCCGCTCAGCCGTTTGGCGAGTCCTTCGGAAATGCCGCCCGACATTGCCGCAATGCCTGGCGTTTCAAGCGCTGCGAGTCCAGCTATCGTTGCTACTACATCATCAGAGATTCGGATAAGACCCGTTTGAAGTTCTTCTGTCATGTGACTCACTCCTCATTTTGCCATATAGGCTTATTATAGCAGACGGACAATACCACAGCAAAGCTGAGTGTTAAAAGCTTTTGTGAACAAGATGCTATTCAGGCTAAATGTTTATAAATTGATAATTCTTCCACCATTCGCGCTTGCTAGCTTTTAATTCACCGTCGTTACGAAGGAGTAAATCTTAAACATATTAATGTTGGCAAGCATAACAATTTCCTTTAGCTCCGCGTTCTCGTCTTTGTAATTGATAACGAGATACAAATGTTGATTCTTTTTCGTCCATGAAGCTTTTGAGCCAGGCATATCATTAATGATCGTTCGACCAGCCAGGCTTCTGTCGAATTCCGTAAGGTTTTTATCCTATTATCATTCTACCAACTTTCTCCAATATGTGACAATAACTTTATCTCGTCGTTTATTTTCCATGAATCAGATAAACATATCGAATGCACCTTTTAACTGGTAAAGTTTACATGCTTGCTTATTTCCGCTATAGTATTATCAGGTTTTCAGCAACTATTTGAAGAGGTGAACGCTTTGAATCAAAAATGGTTTTTCTCAGGGTTAATCCTCATGTTTGCACTTAGTGCCATCGGTCATTACGCCCACTGGGATAACACAGTCCAATTTATCATTTCAGCCATCGCGATCATCTTTGTGGCCGGTTTTCTTGGTAAAGCCACGGAGAGTGTCGCACATTATGCAGGTCAAAGGCTGGGCGGCTTCCTCAATGCAACCTTCGGAAATGCCGCAGAGCTCATCATCGCGATATTTTTGATTAAAGCGCAGCAATTCGATATGGTAAAAGCGAGCTTGACAGGGGCTATTATCGGAAATCTATTGCTCGTTTTGGGTCTTAGCATATTGCTTGGCGGGTTGAAATATAAGGAGCAGCAATTTAACGGTCGATTAGCTGATCACAATTCTACGCTCATGATCATGGCTGTCATTGGTCTTTTTGTGCCAGCTGTATTCGTTGTTTCAGAGAAGTTTTCGTTTGAGAAGGATCAGTTTCTAAGTCTTGCTGTTGCAGGAATTCTGATTTTAGCTTATATTCTGTGGCTGGTGTTCTCCATGGTTACTCACAAGGATATGCTCTCTGATGTCGTCATGAATGCAGATCATGGTGAAGAGCCAGCCTGGTCAAAAGGAAAGTCAATCTTCTTCCTCCTCCTAGCTACCGTTATGGTGGCCTTTGTGAGTGAATGGCTTGTACATACCCTTGACGCATTCAGTGCGAAATTTGGCCTGTCTGAGCTGTTTATAGGGGCATTCGTAATCGCTATTGTCGGTAACGCGGCGGAGCATAGCGCTGCTGTCATGCTGGCAATGAAAAATAAGATCGGCGCAGCTGTAGAAATCGCAATCGGCAGCAGCTTGCAAATCGCTTTATTCGTAGCGCCTGTGCTCATTCTCGTTAGTAGCTTATTTGGAAACACGATGGATATTGTATTCACGCCTATCGAATTAACTGCCATCGGCGTTTCTGTCTTTATTGCCAAATCAGTTTCGCGTGATGGACGTACGAATTGGTATGAAGGTGTGCTGCTTATTATGGTCTATGTCATCCTCGGTATTGCGTTCTACCTTGTGTAAACAAAAAAAAGAGTAGTCTCCATTTGGAGGCTACTCTTTTCTTTCCAGTGCTTCGTATAGCATAGCTAAATTCCGCTCTAATCTACTCACTATTTCCTTGCCAGCCAGCTCTGCAATGAGTCCGGCGCGAACAGCAAAGTCAACCTCTCGCGAGAATCCATACATTTGTGTATCTAGCACTTCTTCGTAAAGTGGACATTGACGAGTAGTCAAGTTTTCCATCTGAACTTCGATTAGCTTTTCTATTTTACTCGCATCTTCTTGAAGGAGACGAAGCGCTTTCTCATGCAATTGTACCGTAATTTCCGGTGAAGACATCGTTTTCCCCCCTGTGCGCGTATCCGCCGTCTTCTATACCACTATATTAGACGAAATAGAGCGATTATACAAGGTCAAAACAGAAAAGCACCTCTTCAAAAGTGAAGAGGTGCTTATTCGTTAAAAATATGATCTACTAATCCGTAATAACATTAACATTTAAGTTGTGCTTAGCAAATACAGCAGCCATTGCTGCTTTTGCTTCCTCAGCATCCGGTCCGTGTACATGAAGTTCGTACGCATGTCCGCCTACTAGTGTAGTGAAAAGTCCGAGGATGCTTTTTACATCAATATATTTGCTCTCGGCTTGCAGAACGATGGATGAAGTGAATTGGCTAGCCGTTTGGGAAATTTCTACGATTGCTGCGTTGTTGGACATGGGAGATCCCTCCAGTTAAATTAGTAAAGCTTACCTTTGTCACCATGATAACCCGAAAAGAAGCATCCAGCAAGAGGTAAAATGAAAAACGCTTTATTTTCCATTTATTACATAGGAATACGATTCGAGCGTAATTGCTTATTTGAGGTTTTCAGCATTTAACCCTTCAAGCTCTGGAATGACGAAAACGCCATCTTTGCGAATAAGTACATCATCAAAATAAATTTCGCCACCGCCGTATTCTGGGCGTTGAATAAGTACGAGATCCCAATGAACAGCGGAACGGTTGCCATTATCCGTCTCTTCATAGGCTTGACCTGGCGTAAAGTGCAAACTGCCGGCAATTTTCTCATCAAACAAAATATCATTCATGGGATGCAAAATATGCGGATTAAATCCGATTGCAAACTCACCAATATAGCGAGCGCCTTCATCCATGTCTAAAATTTCGTTCAAACGAACATTGTCATTGCTTTCTGCTTTTACGATTTTGCCGTTTTCAAATGTCAGTGAAATATTTTGGAACGTAACGCCAGAATAGACGCTAGGCGCATTGTAAGTAATCGTACCTTGCACCGAATCGCGAACCGGAGCTGAGAACACTTCTCCATCGGGAATATTTCGGTGGCCAGAACATTTTTTCGCTCCGATATTCTTAATCGAGAAGCTTAAATCCGTGCCTGGCGATACAATCCGCACACGATCTGTTTCACTCATCAGCTTCTGAAGCGGGTTCATCGCTGCGTCCATTTTGGCATAATCCAAGTTACATACATCAAAATAGAAGTCTTCGAAATCTTCCGTACTCATATTGGCCAGCTGAGCCATGGATGGGCTAGGATAACGCAAAACGACCCATTTTGTTTTTTTAACGCGCTGTTCGGAGTGCACTGGATTTCTATAAATTTGATCGTATAGGCGCATGTTCGCATCAGGAATTCCAGCAAATTCATTCACATTGTCTCCTGAGCGTACAGCGATATATCCTTGCATATTTTTCATCCGCTCCAAATCAAGCGACGACCAAAGCTCCATTTGCTCCTTCGTAGCATGCTTCAGCAAAGTACGAAGAACAGAACGATCACTCGATTCTACAAACGGCCTTCCGCCCCGCCTTGCAACCTCTTCTATTAAACACTTGGTTAGCTCGCGTTCTGAACCAACCATGTCAATTAGCACATTCTCCCCTGCTTGAACATCGATAGAATATTCGACTAAATTTCGCGCTAGCTTTTGCAATCTTGGATCACGCATGTAAAATTCCTCTCCTTCTAACTTTCGATCATAAACTAATCCATCGTAACACGTTTATGCATCTGCTGAACAGTGTTGCTCAACGCACCGTTAAAGGATTGAAACCTTACTGTCGTGTATCTTGATTCAGAAAATGGACGTTTGTTATAGGTGTACTGAAAGGATGTTTTCTCTTCCATCTTCAGCGGAAGCAGCTTCGTGCGGTCGATAACGAGCTCATACTCCGTGGCCGCCTGCATGGTCGAAAGCATGGCATCAAGCTGGCTGCGCGATCGTGCCAATTCCTCCATCCATTCTTGGTGAAAAGGCTTATCTTTGGAAGGCATGTTTGCTCCAAGCTGATCTAGCTGCTGCCGCAAACGCTGTTCCCATTTCTCCTTTGAATCCTTTGCATTCTCAGTAATCAACAGCGTTACGGTTTTCTCATCGTTGCTGCCGTTTACGATCCGAACCTCATCATTGGACTGATTCAACGTCTCAAGCACCTTTACTGGATTCCAATGCATCGTTTCCTGACTATTCGTCTGCAATGTCAACTGCTGATGATCCACGACCTTGCCTTCGAACACTTCCGGTTTAAAAGCTAGACCACCGTCTGTCTTTATGCTCATCGACCCTGTAAAATCATATTGATCCGTTGCGGCAAGCCCCGAATAAGACAAAGACAGCCATTCCTCAGGTGAACGATGTTTACCCACATTTCCGCATCCGGCAATCGAGAGCATGAATACAAGCGTGACCACAATTACGCTAATTGCTTTCTCTTTTTTCATATGCTTACCTCCCGTCCAACATGTTCTATAGTAGCGTCCCTAACCTGCAAGCTCATTATTCCAAATAGGAACAAAAAAAAGGATGCTGCAATCAGCATCCTTCTCTTTATAATGTTCATGATTTTAGTTTTGACCAACAATGATGCAATTTCTTCCATTATGCTTAGCTTCATAAAGTGCCATATCTGCACGATAAAATAAAGACTCAACGCTAATTTTCTCATCCTCAAACTTCCATTCGGATACGCCGCAGGATACGGTTACGACAGGATCCGTTTCCATCTCCACATGTACCCGTATTCGTTCGGCGATGCGGTACGCTTGCTCAGCCCGAATGCCTGGCAAGTAAATCGCGAGCTCTTCACCGCCCCAGCGCGCGGCAATATCTCCTTGCCTGATCGATCCTCTAATAATATTGCTCACCTGTATGAGTATACGATCACCAACTTGATGTCCATACGTATCATTGATGCGTTTAAACAAATCGATATCTACAAGAATAAGTGAGCCGAATGGATCTTTGCGCTGACGGTTTTGAATTTGTTCATTTAAATAGTGGCGAGCATGCAAGCCAGTTAAGTTATCAGTTATAACCATCCGGCGCACTTCAGCGTGCAATGAAGCATTCGTTACAGCAAGTCCAATGTGCGTGCTCATCACTTGAAGTAATTTATAATTATCGTAGGAGAAGAAATTTGGCGCTTTGTGTGTAATCAAAATAACACCAACGACCTCTCCATCAACCATTATGGGTGAGGCGATAAGCGATCTTGAACCAGTATTATCCATTAGCTTGGACGTTACAACACGAGTATGCCAGTAATCGGATATGATCATTGGCTCCTTGGTTCGATAAACCATTCCGCAGAACCCGTAATCGGGCAAAAACTGCTCGCTCGTCAGGGATGGAAAATTACTGGACATGACGATGAATTGATTTTTTTCTTTGTTAAGCTGCAAAACACAGCAATAATCCGCATCAAATATCGTTAAAAGCTCAGTGGTAGCAAATTGAAAAATTTCTTTGAGCCTAAGCGACTGGTTTAATCGTTTCGTAAGCTCATTAATTAGTCGCAGCTCATTAATAAGCAGATTAGATTGCTCATACAGCTTCGCATTCTCGAAGGCTGATCCCGCAGTATCCGCCAGCTGCAGGAAGGCAGGCAAGTCTGCTTCATCCCATTTGCCTGGACCTATATACAAACAAAGCACACCATACGCGGCTTGTTTGCCGTTCATTGGAACAGCCAGCCTAAGCGTACCATCTCTGTCATGCTCCGTAACCGATTTGCCATTCAAAAAAGCCTTGGTGACAAGATCATGCTCCAAGTTTTTGAAAACAAGCGGCTTTACACGCGGATCACCGTTTAAGTGGTCCTGTGACAAATACAAATGAACTTCCGAGTTTGGATAAAGCTGTTCCAGGCTGCTAAGCAATTCCGATAGCACCGATGCAACATCGATTTGATCATAAAGCCGTTTGGCTGCTTGAAACAATGAATCTCTTCTACTTGCTTCCTGCTCAGCCCGCTGCTGCTGCAAAAGCAAATCCTTTACATAAAGCTGTTCAAACTTATGGTAAAAGCAGCTGCGAAAATGCAATGAGCACATTTGAAGCTGCGCGATGTCCTTCTGATGACCAATTGGAGACACATAAGCAAGAATACAAAAAACAGCACCATCGCCTCGCCTATGAATAGGCACTGCTGCTGTAAATAGATCATCTGCTTCATTATGGCAAGATAAACCGCTGCTTATAACGCTTTGGACAACCTTTGCAAGCGCAGCATCGCGTTTCTCGCAAGCCTCAGCGTCATAAAGACCTTCAGATGAGATCTCTTCCGCTTCATTATTGAATATCACAAATTCACCAGCCTCAAATGAGGCTAATCCTGATGTTTCACTTACCCACTGATTGAAACTGTCTTGGAACAATGGTGATAGCAAGGGCTTGTCCGCATCGCTAATATCTTCGCTGATGAACCAAATCGGTTGTGACTCTGCTGATGTATCCACAATTGTTGATGTTTTACGATATGCAAAATTGCTATTCATTCGATCAACCATGCAGCCCCAACCCTTCCATCTGTCAACCAAGGTGATGAGCTTCCTATTTTCACTTAATATTACAATCATCATACTCCATTTTTGAGAAATTTGCACTACTATGTATTTAAAATATAGGTCTTTCGATGTGTTTCAAACATCATTAAATTTCCTTAGTGAACCTTGACAACAGCTATCTATTTCATATATTATTTATTGATGAATAGATGGGCGTACGGTTTTGTGTCACCCTCATGAAATACGTTCACTATAGGCCAGCGGCTGACTAGCCTATCAGGGACGAGCTTGCTCGAACATTGAACGTATTCGGCGAAACACAACCCCATTCACAAATTTATTTGATGAAGGAGTTAATATTACGTATGTCACGTTATACAGGACCTAAATTTAAACTAAGCCGTCGCCTTGGAATCTCTTTGAGCGGAACGGGTAAAGAACTTGCAAAACGCGCTTTTCCACCAGGTCAACACGGCCCTAACCAACGCAGAAAAATGAGCGGTTACGGCGTTCAATTGCAAGAGAAACAAAAGCTTCGTCACATGTACGGTTTGAACGAAAAACAATTCCGCAACTTGTTTGACAAAGCGGCAAAAATGAAAGGTAAAGCCGGTGAAAACTTCATGGGCCTCCTTGAAAGCCGTCTTGACAACCTCGTTTACCGTCTTGGCCTTTCCAACTCCCGTGCAGGAGCTCGTCAGTTGGTATCACATGGTCACGTAACTGTAAACGGCAAGAAAGTGGATATCGCTTCTTACAGCGTTTCTCTTGGCGATGTAATCGGTTTGCGCGAGCGCAGCCGCAGCCTTAGAACAATTAAAGAAGCTATGGAAGGTCGTCATCACCTTCCGAACTACTTGGAGTTCAACGATCAAGCAATGGAAGGTAAATTCCTTCGTCTGCCTGACCGCGGTGAGCTTTCCCAAGATATCGACGAGAAACAAATCGTCGAATTCTACAGCCGTTAATAAACAAAAAAACCTTGAACCATTTGGTTCAAGGTTTTTTTCTGTTTACACTGCCTTACTTTATTGTTCAGGAAGCTTAATTACAGCAGGAGCAGCAATATCAACCGGCTTGCTAGGCACTGCAGGTAGATTACCGCCTCTATTCGTTAGTCCTTTAATGATTGCATTCACGTCGATTCCCGATACGCTCTTCAGCATCTCCGGAGCAGTAGACATTAATGAAGTCACATAATTGCTTATACGAGCCGCCCCTTCGCCATTCCCTGTATCAACGACAGTAAGCTTATCAATGTTGCCGATAGGATCGGCAATTTTGCCAGCCAGCTCAGGAAGCATTTTTACGATAATATCAAGGATTGCAGCTTCTCCAAATTTCTCAAAAGCTTCAGCTAGCTTTTCTTTCGCTTCCGCTTCTGCTAAACCGCGAAGACGAATAACGTCTGCCTCCGCTGTACCTTTCGCTCTCTCTGCTTCTGCAACAGCTAAACCATCCAAACGTTTCTGGGTAGCATGTGCCTTGGCTTCCGCTTCAATACGGTATTGCAGAGCATCAGCTTCATTAAGAAGCTTCGCCTTGTTCGCTTCCGCCGCTTGTACAACTGCGTAACGGTCTGCATCGGCTTTTTTCTTCACTTCTGCATCATACTGCTTCTCACGACGCAATATTTCTTTTCCTTCCAGATCGATCTCACGTTCTTTACGTACGAGTTCAACCTTCATTTGCTCTTCGACTACGTTTTGCTTAGCACGTGCTTCATGAATCGAATAAGCCTGATCCGCTTCTGCTCTTGCTGTATCTTGATCACGTTTAAATGTCGCGACCTTCATTTCCTTTTCTTTCTCTGCTTCCGCAATGTTGGTATCGCGCACTAGCTCAGCCTTTTGACCGGCCTCAGCAGCGAGTGCTTTCTGAATTCTAGCATCCCGAATCGCTTCAGCTTCCGCAATCTCAGCATCTCTTTTGACTGCAGCAATTCGCGGTTTACCTAGCGCGTCCAAATATCCATGTTTATCGCGCAAATCCTTGATCGTGAAGGAAACGATTTGAAGACCCATCTTCTTCAAATCCTTAGCTGCAACCCCTTGCACCTCTTGCGCAAATTTATCGCGGTTGCGATATACCTCTTCAACTGTCATTGAGCCAAGAATTGCGCGCAAATGTCCTTCCAATACTTCCTGCGCTTCACCCTTGAGCGCTTCGGTAGGCTTGCCTAGAAACTGCTCTGCCGCCGTCGCCACATCTTCAACCGCACCGCCAATTTTAATGATCGCTACACCGTCTGCCATGACTGGTACGCCTTGCTCTGTGTATACCTCCGGCGTCGATACATCCAGCTTATGGGACAATAGCGATAGAAACTCAGCCTTCTGGAATATCGGCAGAATAAACGCGCCTCCGCCTCTAATGATTTTCACTTTACGCCCAGATTCATCCGTGCTCGCATTTCGGGAGCCTAGAAATGATCCCGTTACGAGCATCGCTTCGTCTGGACTAACTGTTTTGTAGCGCGCCCAGAAGGCAAGACCTAATATAACAAAAACGCCAACTACAATAGCTGGTATAACATAAATATCTTCCATTGAATTTCCCCCTTATGCTGCTTTAATTAAGATAGATTTACTTCCGATACATACAAAGTGCTGTCCCTTACCTCAACAACGACAACCTTGGAGCCGCTTGTAATTTCAACGCCTTCAAAGCTAGCTGCAATTTGATTCGTAAATCCAGCTCCCACCTTAACCATCACTTCACCATAGCCCTTCGCAGAAATGGGGACCAGCACCTCCCCGAGCTTACCCGACAAATCATTAAGCGAAAAAGCGATCGAATTCTCGCTTTGCTCCATCGGCTTAATGTAGAGAAAGAAAACAGCTACTGCAGCTGTAAGTGCGATGAATAAGGCAATCACCACGATGGCTGTTGAACTAAAGGCAGTGTAGCGTCCGAGTAGGATCCCTGCTCCGCCAAAAGTGGTTATCCCGCCTACTAGCGCAGTCGGCGACAGCCATGAATGACCATCTAAGGATAAAAAATCGAGTGCTCCATCGAGTGCTTGCCCGATCAAATCCCCAAAAATAATACTTACGAGCGCATAAAGGATTCCTCCGACTAGACAAGACATAAATAGCGTCTCCAACTCTCTCCTCCTCCCTTAGTATCCATAACCTGTTAATGCTTCCGTTATTTAATACGTTGAAAACGCTCTTTTGTTTCTAAAAAAATAGAACTTGTTGAATTTTATCATTTCAACAAGCTCTATTATTCCAATTATGTTAATTTAATTTTTATAAATTTACGTTTTCCAACTTGAAGCACGTCGCCATCCTTAGGAGAAATATCCGTATTAATATCAGTTATCTTCTCTTCATTTAGACGAACAGCTCCTTGCTGAACACTTCTTCTCGCTTCACTGCTCGTTGGCAGCAATTCAAGCATAGTGAGCAGCTTCACGATGCGAATTTGGCCATCTTCCAATTGTTCCGCAGCAATCGATACCTCTTCGATATCATCAGGTAGCGCACGTTGTTGAAATACGGTAATAAAATGATTTTCTGACGCTTTCGCTGCCTCTTCGCCATGGTACATTCGTACAAATGTCGCTGCAAGCTGCATCTTCGCATCACGTGGATGTACAGATCCATCTGCCAGTCCAGCTTTCAATGCCGCAAGCTCCTCGTTGCTTAAATCGGTAGCAAGCTCGTAATATTTGAGCATAAGCTCATCGGGAATCGACATCGATTTGCCGTAGATTTGGTTTGGCTCTTCATCTATACCGATGTAATTGCCCAAGCTTTTGCTCATTTTATTTACGCCGTCCAACCCTTCGATCAAAGGAGTCGTAATTACGATTTGACCCGGTTTATTGTATTCCTTCTGCAAGGTTCTGCCCATTAATAGGTTAAATGTCTGATCCGTGCCTCCTAGCTCCACATCGGAATCAAGAGCTATGGAATCGTATCCCTGCATCAGCGGGTAGAAAAACTCATGAATGCTGATCGGCAAGCCGCTCGTGTACCGCTTTGTGAAATCATCACGCTCCATCATGCGTGCAACCGTTACTTTCCCTGCTAGATTTACAACATCCGCAAAGTTAAGCGGTGCAAGCCATTCCGAGTTGTAGTAGAGCTTTGTTTGCTGTGGATCTAATATTTTGTAAATTTGTTTTTGGTATGTTTCCGCATTCCGCTTCACATCTTCTTCCGTCAATTGCTTCCTCGTTTCCGATTTGCCCGTTGGATCACCAATTCTGCCTGTAAAATCACCGATAATCAGCTGTATCTGATGACCGAGTTCCTGAAATTGACGAAGCTTGTGAAGAACAACCGTATGGCCGATATGAATGTCTGGCGCTGAAGGATCAAGTCCTAGCTTTACATTTAATGGCTTTCCTGTTGCGACAGCATTCGCTATTTTATTTTTCAAATCATCCTCAGGTACAATCTCCACAACACCGCGGCGAATGACAGCCAGCTGACGTTCGACCTCACTTTTCTGCTCGCCACTTAAACTTTCCCACTTCACCATAGAACTTTTCCTCCTTTGTATGCGTCTATATAGACATAAAAAATCCTTCCAGCCCCAAGGGACGAGAAGGATTAGCTCGCGGTACCACCCTCGTTAGAGTACTCCTGCCTTTTTTCACATAAAAAAGAGGTACTCTCACTTCGTTGTTGATAACGGAGACGGGCTCCGAAGTGAACTACTACGGCTGATTCGACTGCCCACAGGCTTTTTTGCCAAAATGTGTAGAGGATTGTCAGTATACGGTTCCTTCACTTAGCTCCAGGCGGTAATTCAACAAGCGGCGCATACCGGTTTCCACCACCCACCGGCTCTCTGAAAGTACGATTCGCTGTCTACTCATGCCCTTCAAAGCATTGATTAGATAAAACATTATTGAATTTATACCATAGCCATGCTGTGAAGTCAATGCAAGGAAAGAATGCGTTACTTTAGCGATTTATGTTATAATAGGTGTGCTATTTGGAGGAGGAGTCATAGAAATGCAAGAAGATCGTCAACCTGCGCCAAACAAAAGAAGCAAATGGCGTACATTTGGAATCGTAACTTTTATAACAGCTAAATGGATGGTATATTTCGGAATTTTCATCGGATTGCTTGCCGGTGGAGCAGTAACTGGTTATGTGGCCGCGCTTGTGAAAGACGAAACCGTAAGACCTCGATCTGTTATTGTAGAGAAAATCGGCGAAAATGCCATCACTGGATTTGTTTACTTCAATGATGATTCACTTGTCGGACAGCTAAGAACGTCAGAGGACCGAATGATTATTACATATGATGATTTACCGCCGCAGGTTATTACTGCCGTACTTGGCATTGAGGACAATAACTTTTTGGAGCATCACGGCGTAGACATTAACGGCCTTGGACGTGCAGTAAAGCAAAAGCTTCTAAATGAAGATACGCAAACGGGCGGAAGTACGCTTACTCAGCAGCTTGCGCGACGTGTATTTCTAAGTTTGGACAAAACAGATAGCCGTAAAATTAAAGAAATATTTTTATCGCTGCGCATGGAACGTTATTTAACGAAAGAAGAAATTTTAGCAGCTTATTTGAATAAGGTTCCGTTCGGAAATGGATCCAGCGGCTACAATTTGTTCGGCATTAAAGCAGCTGCCAAAGGGATATTTGATATTTCGGATCTAAACCAGCTGAATATCGCGCAGTCTGCCTATTTGGCAGGTCTACCGCAAAGGCCTTCTGCCTATACAGCGTTCACAGGTAAAGGTCAATTCAATGAGGCGGGCTTTGAACTCGCGCTAGGACGTCAAAAAACAGTTTTGAAGCGAATGTTCGAGACTGGGCGGATTTCTCAGCAAGAGTACGACGAAGCTTCCAAATTCGATATTAGGAAAACGCTGGCTAAGCCAAAAGAAAAAGCCTATACAACCTATCCTTATCTCATGCTTGAAGCAGAACGTCAAGCAGCGGAAATTATGCTCATGGCGCAGGATTCTACTTTAACAAAAGCAGACCTTCGCAAAAAAGAAAATGCTCCGCTTATTGAGGAAGCTCGCGATCATTTGCTGCGCGGCGGCTACCATGTCTATACAACTATCGACAAGGATGTCTACCAGCTCATGCGTGAGATTGGCACCAATGATGAGAATTTCACGCCATACAGCGAGAAAAAAGGGCTGGAGCAGATTGCTGCGATCATGCTCGATCACAAAACTGGCGCTATCGTGGGAATGCTTGAAGGCCGAGACTTCTATGAGGAGCAATTAAACTATGCCACTCAGATGACAAGGCAGCCAGGCTCAACGATGAAAACATTGGCGGCTTACCTTCCAGCTATTGAAATGGGGATCATTCAGCCCGCGAGCATAATTGACGATGCTCCAATTGTCCTGAAAGATGGCCAGAAGGGTTTCCATATCCCAATGAACGTAAACCGTAAGTTCGCTGGTCTAGTAACGGCGCGTGAGGCATTAAACCGTTCCTTGAACTTGCCTGCTCTGAAAATTTTCAATGAGGAAGTCAAAATTGAAAATGCGTGGGAGTTCGTTAAAAAGCTAGGCATTACAACGCTGCAGCCGCAAGATGCTTATGCACAAACCGGTGTAATTGGCGGTCTAAGCATCGGCGTATCGGTTGAAGAGCTTACGAATGCATACGGCTCGATTCCGAACAAAGGCGTTTTCAATGATGCTTATATGATTCAAAAAATTACAGATGCAAACGGAAAAATTGTATATGAACACAAGCAGGAACCAAAACGAGTGTTCTCGGAGCAGAGTGCCTTCTTGATGACAGATATGCTGTCGACTGTTATTTCAAGCAAGAGCGGTTCTGCTAACAAATTGAAATCACAATTCGATAAGTACGGTGAAATTCCTATTGCTGGTAAAACAGGCTCTACACAAAGCTACGGTGACGTGTGGTTTATGGGCTTCTCGCCAGATATTACGCTAGGCGTGTGGGCCGGTTATGAGGAACAGGTCAACTCCCTATCCGAGGTCGGCAAAACGCGTGCTCGTTCCATCTGGGCACTCATTATGAATAAGATGGCCGAGAAGAAGCCGGAAGTTTTTGTAACCAAAGAATTTGAACGTCCATCCGGCATTGTCAAAGCTACGGTGTCAAGCGCTAGCGGCTTGCTTCCAAGTCAATTAACGAAACAAGCAGGCATGCTTGTTACTGACTGGTTTAACAAGAAGGATATACCTAAGAAAACAGATGACGCGCTCGTGAAGATGGCTTATATTTCCTTCAATGGCGTTAACTATGTTCCGAACCCAGCTACTCCTAGCGATATGATTAAGGAACAAATCGTTATTAAACGTAAAAAACCACTGGATGTTCTTATGGATGAAATTAAGGCAGCACAGCAGAAACTTCCGGCTAGCAGTCGTCGTCCACTTGATATTTACCTTCCAGCTGATGCAGAAAACAACGCGCCGTCTAAACCAGACCCTCGCGTTGATGATGGAGCAGCTCCACCGCCTCCGGCAAGCGTTAAGCTGCAATCGTCGGATGGCGTGCTTATATTGACATTTAATAATAGTACTGCTGCTGATGTCGTTGGTTACCGCGTGTACCGTTCGGTTAATCAAGGGCCTTATGAGAAGCAAGGGGAATCCATTGTTGTCGGTGCAGACAAACGTATGAAGGTTTATGCATCCAATGCTCAAAACTACACTTATTACGTAACAGCGGTTGATGTAGTCGGCAAAGAGTCAGCACCTAGTCAAATAGTACAATATGGCAACACACCGAGTACCCCATCGCCGACAACAGGTGGAGACAACTCAAGCGGAAATGGAAGTGGAAATGGTTCTGGCACAACAACAGCACCTTCCACACCAACTGGCTTGCAGGCTGCGAAAACAGATCTAAGCGTACGATTAACTTGGGCGGCTAACAGTGTGTCAGACCAAGTAACGCAATACAATATTTATTACAGTGCAAACAACGATGGTCAATATTCCAAGATCGGATCGACCTTGGAAACAAGCTTTGAGTATGTTGCACCGCTTATCACAGGTTCCTTCTATATAACCTCTGAAAACGCGAAAGGCGAGTCATCACCATCCTCCAAGCAAACGATCAGCTAGAGGTAAACGAAATAGGCAGCAGCCTCTCACGAGGCTGCTGCCTTTTCTTTTGGGAACTTACTATTTAGAAAATGAATATAAGAGCAGCATTCTATGTTTATCAAATGACATAAGATGAATCCGTTTCAAACAAACGGCTTATTTGCTCATAATCTTCTCTGGATAGACGCCATTTGGTTGCAGCCGTATTTTCCTCCAGCTGCTTAACCGTCTTCGCACCAGCGATCACACTCGTTATTTCCTGCTTATACAATAACCAGTTGATAGCTACCTGGCTTAATGGTTTCTCGATGGCTCTAGCAATTCCAGTAAAGGTTTCGATGATGACAATGTTTTTTATAAATTGTTTATCCGAAAATAATGGATTAAGCTGCGCGCGAACATCCGTTTTGGGCAGCCTTGTCAAATAATTAAATTTCCCCGTCAACAATCCCTGGGCTAGCGGACTATAAGGAATAAAACCGATTTTTTGTTGCTTCGCATAGGGTAACGCTGCATGTTCAACATCGCGTTGGAACAAATTATAGGGCAGCTGCAAAGATACAATATTGCTAACGGATTGCGCTGCAACTAATTGCTGAACGTTAAAGTTTGAAACGCCGATATTCCTAATTTTTCCTTCAACGACGAGTTGATTTAACGTTTCAAACGTCTCTTCAATCGGTGTTTTGCCGCTGGGATCGGGAAAATGTACTTGATACAAATCAATATAGTCCGTATTTAATCGCCGCAGGCTCTCCTCTACCTCACGAATTATATTTGCTTTGGATACATTTATACTAAACTGCCCTTGATCGTTCCAGATGAGGCCAGCTTTTGTTGCGATAATGACATGCTCCCTTACGGGCTGCAGCACTTTACCAAGCACTTTCTCGGAATGTCCCAGCCCATAGGATGGAGCGGTGTCATAGAAGGTGATCCCCTGTTCATACGCACGACGAATGACAGCCTCAATCTCGTTATCATCGACTTCTCCCCAGCCTGCTTTCCCAGCAGCCCAAGCTCCGAACCCGATAACGGATGGATAAAGCTCGCTATTGCCTAATTTTCTCTTATCCAACAAGCGAACCTCCTTTACTTAATTATTCCTACCTGATTACTTGGAACTAACATAATTATAATTGTGTCTGCATGAAAGTCAACCCATTTTTTTCAAAATGAACCAGCTGCTTAACTACCGCTCGACAATTATGACTTGACAAC
Organism: Paenibacillus sp. 01T47; assembly: GCF_056398245.1. NCBI lineage: Bacteria > Bacillati > Bacillota > Bacilli > Caryophanales > Paenibacillaceae > Paenibacillus > Paenibacillus sp. 01T47. The sequence goes on along the minus strand of NZ_JBFTPA010000006.1, from coordinate 37,814 downwards.
TGTTTTCCATCTCCTTATGATAAAAAGCATTCATTATTGCGATAAAATTCCATATTCCCGATTAGGAAGGAAATAAAAACAATGACTAAAAAACGTATTGATCATGTTGGCGTTATGGTAAAAGATATTGATGCTTCTATTTCTTTTTATACTGAAATTATTGGCTTTGAACTTAAAGGAAGAACGCCTCATACGAATGGAATTATTGAGCTTGCCTTTCTTGGCTTTGGCGGTTCCGACGAAACCGAATTAGAATTAATTCAAGGCTATAATGACAACCTTCCAAGTGAAGGCAAGGTGCATCATTTTGCAGTGACAGTAACGGATGTCCATGCGGAATTTGAACGTTTAAAGCAGCTTGAAGTGACCTTCATCGATGAAGGCATCACTGTACTGCCGAACGGATACCAATACTTTTTTGTAAGCGGACCTGACGGTGAGCGAATCGAGTTATTTCAGCGGTAATGAATGCTCGAATAAAACACGAAAAAGAGGATGGCCCCTGATCTGATCAGGGGCCATCCTCTTTTTCGTGTTTTGATTAGTCTTCAATTGTGGACAAATCGCCCGTCGGCAGGTTCAGCTCCCACGCTTTCAGCACTCGACGCATAATTTTGCCGCTTCGTGTTTTGGGAAGCTTATCCTTAAACTCAATTTCTCTTGGTGCCGCATGGGCGGATAAGCCTACTTTTACGAATTGTGAAATCTCAAGCTTCAATTCGTCCGAGGCCACATAGCCTTCGCGGAGCGCAATAAAAGCTTTAATGATTTCTCCACGCATCGGATCTGGTTTGCCGATGACCCCCGCTTCTGCTACAGCCGGATGCTCAACCAGCTTGCTCTCAACCTCAAACGGGCCTACTCTCTCGCCTGCTGTATTGATTACATCATCGATACGGCCTTGGAACCAGAAGTAGCCATCTTCGTCCATATAGGCGGAATCTCCAGAGATATACCAGCCTTTAAGATAAAAATATTCCTCATACTTAGAAGGATTATTCCATACCTTGCGCATCATGGATGGCCAAGGCACATGTATTGCTAAATTGCCCATACGATATGGAGGCACCTCATTGCCGCTATCATCGATAATAGCAGCTTTCACGCCTGGCAACGGCTTGCCCATCGATCCTGGCTTAATATCCATACTTGGATAGTTGCAAATCAATTGGCCGCCTGTCTCCGTCATCCACCATGTATCATGAATGCGTTGGCCGTAAACCTTCATTCCCCATCTTACGACCTCTGGGTTAAGCGGTTCGCCTACGCTTAGAACATGCCGCAAGCTTGTAAGATCAAACTGCTGTGATATTTCGTCACCTGCACCCATTAACATACGGAATGCCGTAGGCGCGCTATACCATACCGTAACGCCGTATTTCTGAATGACGCTATACCAATCGCTTGGACTAAAGCGTCCGCCTCGTATGACGTTTGTAGTGCCGTTAAGCCACGGTGCAAAGATGCCATAAGAAGTGCCAGTAACCCAGCCTGGATCTGCAGTACACCAATATATATCATTTTCTTTCAAATCAAGTACTATTTGACCCGTATACATATGCTGAATCATGGCATTTTGTACATGGTAGACACCTTTTGGTTTGCCGGTTGAGCCGGAAGTATAATGCAAAATGAGACCATCCTCGCGCTCCAGCCATTCAATCTCAGCCTCGTCGGACGCTGCAGCCATCTCTTCTGCAAAATCAACAATGTTCTCTTCCTTCGCTAGATCCTTGCCGAATACGATTACATGCTTTAAATTCGGCAGCTCATCTCTCTTAATTCTTTTGAGAAGAGCAGGCGTTGTAATAATAGCTGTAGCTTCGCTATCCAAAAGTCTGTCCTTTACCGCTGTCTCCATGAATGCTTCGAATAGCGGACCAACAACCGCGCCGACCTTCAAAGCACCAAGTGCGCTAAAATAAAGCTCAGGCGTTCTCGGCATAAAGATGAAGACACGCTCGCCTTTGGAAATGCCAAGCTTGCGCAAGACGTTTGCAAAACGATTGGATTGTTTGCTCAGTTGTTCGAAGGTGTAGGATTCATCCCGTTCACTATCGCTATAGTAAAGGGCGATTTTATCGCCTTTTCCTTGCTCGACATGACGGTCAATGGCCTCATACGCCATATTTACTTTTCCAGTTGTGTACCAGCTAAATTGACTTTCGATTTGACTCCATTCAAAGGAATTAATCGCTTCTTCATAATTCGGTAAGTTCGAATTTTGCGCAGTCGCTGGAATTCGTTCTTGATGTAAGTTGATCATACTATCACTCTCCCATCAAATCTGTGTTTCTACTTTGTAAGAATACGCTTTCAAAACGAAGTCGTAACTTGAGGCAAACAAGCCGACAACAACTCGCGCATCCCATGATCTTAAACCGCCAAACTTATTATAACATAACCTTTTTCTATTCGACTACGCTTTTCATTTAGTAAAATGTTTGTTATAAAGAGTAATAGAGGATTGTGTTTAAGCAGCAATTTAACAGCAAAGGGGGGGCAGCCTTGGAACATCGAAAGCGTTTGCAGCGAGAGCAGCTCGTTTTGGACGCAAATCGTGAACTTATTTTGGAAGGACCAGTACCGCCCGATCAGTTAGCCAACATGACGATGCACAAATCGCTGGATGCATTCCGCAGACCAAACGAGCAGCATGTTGCGCTAGTTGAAATTGCCGGCCTAGAAGAAGGAAGAATTATTTTAGCGCGTGAAGGCTCGGTTATCGTTGGATACGTTACCTTCCACTATGCGGACGAGCTTGAGCGCTGGTCAGAAGGCGGAATGACGGATTTAATCGAGCTCGGCGCAATCGAGGTTGCGGATGATTATCGCGGCCTTGGCTTAGGAAAACGAATGATTCAGCTCGCCTTCGCCGAGGAGCAATTAGAAAATATGATTGTATTTACGACAGAGTATTATTGGCATTGGGATCTTGAGGGCACGAAGCTGAATGTGTGGGATTATCGTAAAATGATGGAAAAATTGATGCAATCCGTCGGAATGATTTGGTACGCCACAGATGACCCCGAAATTTGCTCCCATCCCGCGAATTGTCTTATGGTGCGTATCGGCACAGAGGTCCCGTTAAGCTCGGTAGAGCATTTTGACACGGTACGTTTTCGGCAGAGATTTATGTATTAAGGTTTTGCTTACGATGCTGGTTTGCTCCGCAAACCTAAGTAACGCTTACGATGCTGGTTTGCTCTGCAAACCTTTAGGAGGATAGGAATGGCTTCTGACTCTATTTTCATCTATCATTCGGATACTAGCGGATATAAATTCGGTGAGGAGCATCCTTTCGATCCGCTGCGGCTTGCTCTAACGATCGATCTGCTCAAAGAAGTTGATGCTTTGTATGATGAGGATATCCAGCCTCCTGCAGTGTATTCCGAGGATGAGCTGTTGTCTCTCGTCCATAGAACCGACTATTTGGACGCTGTTAAACAATTGAGTGAAGCCGAAATCGATGATAACAGCGTACTTGCACAGCAGTTTGGACTACATACAGAAGACACTCCTTATTTCCCTGGCATGCACAAGGCAGCTATGTCCATCGTCAGAGGCTCTGTGACGGCCGCTGAGCTTGTTATGACGGGTCAAGCCAAGCATGCCTACCATCTTGCCGGAGGATTGCATCACGCCTTCCCTGACCGCGCCTCAGGCTTCTGTGTTTACAACGATGCAGCAGTCGCTATTAAGCATATCCGTCAAACGTATGGTGCAAAAGTGCTTTATATTGATACGGATGTCCATCACGGGGACGGTGTTCAGTGGGTTTTCTATGACGATCCAGACGTATGCACCTATTCTATCCATGAAACGGGAAAATTTTTATTTCCAGGTACAGGCTACGTGCACGAAAAAGGGACAGATCATGGTTTTGGCGCTTGCTTTAACGTGCCGTTAGAACCGTACACAGAGGATGAATCCTGGCTGGAGAGCTTTAATATTACGTTGCGCAAAATCATTTCGGCCTTCAAACCCGATGTCATTATTAGTCAGCACGGCTGCGATGCTCATGCCTTTGACCCGCTCTCTCACATTCATTGCAGCATGCGTATATATGCCCAAATCCCTGCTATCATCCATGAATTAGCCCATACCTATACCGATGGCCGCTGGATTGCGTTAGGCGGCGGCGGTTATGATATTTTCCGCGTCGTTCCACGAGCTTGGTCTTTAGTATGGCTTACAATGATTGATCACCCTATTGCACATGCCATTGCAGCTGGTGAAGAAGCTAGGCTTCCAGATCGCTGGTTGAGCCATTGGGAATCCATTAGCCCTCACAAGCTCCCTACGCATTGGATGGACGATCCCGAAGATATTGAGCCTATGCCTAGACGAATCGAAATTACGAATAAAAACAGGATGATGCAGCAGATCGTTATTCAAGATCTGTAATCCAATTACAGCGTCATGCTCGCATTAAAAAAAAGAACCAGTTCCGATGTTCGCATCAGAGCTGGTTCTTTGTATTTCGTTTAAATATTTTGCATGATATCATCAATAATTTGATAAGAATTGTTGGAGGCGATTACCGTAAACTCTGGAAAGTTCACATGAGCCGATCCATCCGCTTTGTCAGACATCGAACGAATAATGACAAATGGTGTATTATTCATATCGCATACTTGAGCGACTGAGGCGCCTTCCATCTCCGCGCATGCGCCTTGCAGCTTCTCGTGAAGCAGCTTGACCGACTCGCGGCTGGCAATGAATTGATCGCCCGACAGCACTTTGCCCTGTATGCTGCGTCCTGAGAATAAACGATTGCTAGCTGCAGAAGCCAGCTCAATTAATCTCTCGTCTGCAGGAAATTCTGATCTTGGATGAAAAGGAATCGTTCCAAGAGCAAAACCTAGTGGTGTACAGTCCATATCATGCTGGACACAACTCGTCGAAACGACGATATCTCCAATGTTAAGCTGCGGATCAACTGCACCGGCAACGCCGGTAAACAGAACGCAATCAGCACCAAGATCAAGTAAAATTTGCGTGCAAACCGCAGCATTTACTTTCCCTACACCAGATTTGCAATAAATGATCGTTTTGCCATGAAGTGTGCCTTCATAATATGTAATACCTGCTTTAGTTACCTCAGACACTACGTTTACATGCTCATGCAGCAATTCTATTTCTTCAGCCATAGCGCCAATAATTCCAATTTTATTAAACGACATTTCTTTTATATTCCTCCAACCGATTGACGCACGATAATCTCATGCGGCAGCACAACTTTGGATTGATCTACATTTTCTTTCTTCATCAGCTTTGTCAGCAAACGCATCGATACCGCGCCAATATCATACATTGGCTGTGCTACAGCTGTAAGCTGTGGACGAACCATGGATGCCATACGGCTGTTATCAACACTAATGACAGATATATCATCCGGTACTCTTAAGCCGGAATCCTGAATGCTGTGAATTGCGCCAATCGCCATTTCATCCGTTGCGGAGAACACAGCTGTCGGACGCTCGTCCAGCTCAATGAAATATTTCATCGCTTCTGCGCCTGATTCATAACGGTAGTTTCCCGTACGAACTAAAGCATCATCATAAGCAATACCTGCTGCTTCAAGAGCACGCTTATAGCCTTGGAATCTCGCATAACCAATGGATGGATCTTGCAGTGTTCCGCTGATCATTGCAATTCTTCTATGTCCTTGCTCATACAAGTTTTGTACAGCATCGAACGCAGCATCCTCGTGGTTGATGTCAACAGACGGAATTTGTCCGCTCTCATCGGAAGTTGCACAAAGTACAATCGGAACATTAGCCGTCTTAAATGCTTGCAAATGCTCTTCCGTCACTGCCCCGCCCATAAATAGCAAGCCGTCTACTTGCTTCTCAAGAAGTGTATTGATAACACGGATTTCTTTATCTTTTTTCTTATCCGCGTTACACAAAATAATATTGTAATGATACATATTCGCGATATCTTCAATTCCACGTGCTACTTCAGCAAAAATAGCATTTGAAATATCAGGAATAACTACGCCCACCGTCGTTGTTTTCTTACTTGCCAAGCCCCTTGCTACGGCATTTGGACGATATCCTAGGCGCTCTATTGCTTCATATACTTTTTTGCGTGTTGCTGGTTTCACATTGGGATTATTGTTCACAACCCGAGAAACCGTAGCCATTGATACTCCTGCTTCTCTTGCTACATCATAAATGGTTACCGTCACAGTGTTTCTCTCCATTAGCTCAGATTTTATAATTACGCACGACGCATATTAACGTTATCATACGACAAAATATTTCTTTTCGCAATGTTGACGCATGTTTCACTCATCTGCACGTCTTGTAAAATCAATAATCTGAGCTTCTATGTAAGCAACGTTCGACGGCTTATTTGCTCAAGTCTCTTTTTCAAATCCAAAATCCATGCTTCATCGTTAAGCGTTTGAGCAAGCAAATACAAATCAAGTAGCTTATTGATTCTCTGCTCAACCAGTCTCTCGAATCCGATGCGATCCGTCTGCTGTTTGTCTGCCTTTGCCTCTACCAGAATGCTAGCCCACTCGTTGCATTCATTAAAAAGGAATGTCTGCTTGTCTGGTTGAGCCCCCAATTGTGCTATTAAACCTGATAAATCAGGTTTTACTTCCGGAAATACTTCACTGCGATTGCAGGTTGTGCAAGAATATATAGGAACGTTATCGATCTCAACCTTCCCTGAGTAAATAACTGTGCGCAGTTTCATCTTCATGATGTCGCCACAATGACAACTCTTATGCAAAGTGGTCCACTCCTTCATAGTAGCAGCTATCGTAACAACCATAGCTTTCAGAGTAATAATGTATAAATGATTCGACTATTTTCGCACAAATTCCTGCATGCACAACCTTGTAATTTTTACTACTAAAATCACACTCAAAATTGACCACAAAATGCTAGTTATGGCGCAACTTTTCTCCACATTTTCCTTACTGGCGGCACAGCTGCAACAATCGTCCAAATCGCTGCTCCGATAAGATCATTCCGCACATCCATAACGTCCGGCATTCTGCCGCCAACAAAAGACTGATGATATTCATCTGTAATTCCATATAAACCACAAATAAGTACAATAACGACCTTCATCCAAAATCTGTCGCCGCTCTTGCCAATGCCGTAGTCTATCGTAAGTGCAAGTATGAAGTAGGAAACAAAATGGCCCCAATTAAAACCTTCCATAAAGGGGAAAAACTTTTGAAAGAAAGGGAGAAAGGTATTTATCTCATCACCTGTTCTCGAAGATAACGCAAATATAACAGCCATCCATGCAATAGCCGGCAAAAAGCGCAGCAGCCTAACGTATGAAAATGGTTTAGAATAACTCTCCGTTTGCTTCATTGTTTCTCCTTCGTTACAATAATAGAGATCTTTACTAGATGGAGGGAAAAATATGCCGTTACAAAATAAAACCGTCATCTGCTTGCTAGACGACGAATTTGAGGATTTGGAGCTATGGTATCCCGTATATCGTGCGCGCGAAGCTGGTGCGACCGTTTTATATGCTGGACCTGAGAAAGGTAAAACACATATCGGAAAATACGGCGTGCCTGCTGTAGCTGATTTGTCATTTGATGAAGTAAATAGCGAAGACATTATCGGTTTATTGGTCCCAGGCGGCTGGGCACCTGATAAGCTTCGCCGCTATCCTAAAGTTCTCCAGCTCGTACAAGAACTGAACGCCGCTGACAAACCGATCGGCCAAATCTGTCATGCCGGCTGGGTACTCATTTCGGCGAAAATATTGGAGGGGCGTAAAGTCACTTCAACACCTGGCATTCGAGATGACATGGAAAATGCAGGAGCGACATGGTTCGATGAAGCTGTCGTTGTTGATGGAAATCTCATTTCCGCACGCCGTCCGCCCGATCTTCCTCCTTATGCAAAAGCATTTGTAGATGCACTTGTACAGCGAATGGGTTAACCATTCGCTGTTTTTTTGTCCAAGCGCTCCATAAAACCAGTTAGCAGCTCCAATATTTCTGTACTTGTACGGCAATGATGCAGCTGCTGAAATACCTCATGGCTTTCTTCTTGTGAAGTGAAGAGCAGCCTTTCCTTGATGGGCAAAATCGAATGCGATGACATGCTCAGCTCATCTACATCAAGGCTTAGCCAAATCGGCAGCGCTCTTAGATCGCCTGCAAGCTCGCCGCAAACGCCAACCGTAATCCCGCTTCGTTTTGCCGCTTCCACCGTCATGCGCAGCATTCGAATGAGCGCTGGATGGTAAGGCTCATACAAATGTGCGATTTCCTCATTCATACGATCCACAGCTAACGTAAACTGTACCAAATCATTCGTGCCGATACTAAAGAAATCAACCTCTTCCGCGAGTAAATCAGCAATCATAACTGCAGCAGGAACTTCAATCATAATTCCGATCTTCATCCCTTTATCATAGGGATACCCCGCTGCTTCAAGCTCAAGCTTCGCTTCGTTTAATACTGCATTTGCAGCACGAACTTCATCGACAGATGAAATAAGCGGATACATAAGCTTTACTTGACCGTAATGACTTGCCCGCAAAATAGCACGAAGCTGCGTTTTGAACAAATCTTTACGATCCAGCGATATCCGAATGGCTCTGTAACCTAGAAAAGGATTGTCTTCCTCTGGCAAGTCAAAATAATCGAGCTGCTTGTCACCGCCGACATCCAGCGTTCGGATGACGAGTGGCTCACCCTCAAGGCGTTCGGCTACGCTGCGATATACCTCAAACTGTTCTTCTTCCTTTGGAAACCGATTTCGATCCATGTACAAAAATTCCGTACGGAACAGCCCAACCCCATGCGCCCCGCTCGACATCGCAATTTCCAGCTCTTTGTAGGAGCTAATATTGGCTGCAAGCTCCAGCCTTTTGCCATCAGGCGTTACCGGGCGATGACCTGCAATGCCATGCAGTCTTTTTTTCGCTTCCGATTGATGAGAGTGCAGCTCTGTGTAATAGTCAATAACTTGTTGAACAGGATCGATAAACACAGTGCCGTCATTGCCGTCAATAACTAGCGTTTGCCCTGTTTGAATAGGCTCAACTAACCTCGTCTCTACACCAACAACAAGTGGTACGCCGAGCGCTCTAGCCATAATAGCTGAATGTGAAGTTTTGCTGCCGGCAAGAGTCACAATGCCGAGCACATGCTGCGGATTAATATGTGCTAGCTGAGAAGGAGACAACTCTTTAGCAATCAATATAAATGGCTGCGTATCTGAAGGCAGTGTAATTTCTGGCGCTCCCAGCAGATGCTTCAGCAATCGATTGCCCACATCCTTAATATCTAGCGCCCGTTCTTTCATGTACTCATCGTCAAGCAGATCAAACATCGTAACAAAATGATCAATAGCTTCCTTAACAGCAACCTCAGCCGCTTTGTACTGGCGTTGGATAATACCTTGGATTTCATTCATAAAGACAGGATCGTCCAAAATGGCTATATGAGCATCGAATATATGTGTTTCCTCTGAACCGACAACATCTCGCAGATCATCTTTAATCTGTTCAATTTCAGACTTAGAGGTACGAATGCCTTCGTATACACGTTCGAACTCGCGGGCAAAATCAGCTACATCGATTTTTTGCTCCGGTAACTCCCATTCCCAATTCGGAAGCACAAACGATCTCCCAATCGCTATGCCTGCTGACGCCCCTATTCCTTGAATCATTGTGTTTCCCCTCCACCGTTTCTCTCTTTAAGTACAACAGACAATACCGAGGACTGCCCCTTTTTTACCGCTTTGAAAGGTGCAAATCGCCATGAGTGAACAAGATCAGAATTTGTTATGACCATAGGAGTAGCAAGAGATTTGCTCTCCTTTCGAACTCGCTGCAAATCAAATTTAATGAGCATCATGCCTGGCGTAACTTCGTCCCCTTCTTTAACGAGCGCATTAAAATACGCTTTGCCAGCCAGACGTGAAGTATCTATGCCTATATGAAGCAAAACTTCCAACCCCTCAGGAGTAAGAATGCCGATCGCATGCATCGTCGGATAAATATGCATCACCTTGCCCTTGACCGGCGATACAAGCTCTCCTTTCTCCGGTATAAATGCGACGCCTTGTCCGACGAGTTTGCCCGCAAATATCGGATCAGGCACCTCATCAAGAGGAATCATGCGGCCTTGCATCGGCGAATGGAACAAAACTTGTGCTTGATCACGATGAATAGTCTTGATCATCTCTTCACGAATAAGTTCGGAATACGTGCCAAATACGACCTGAACATGTCCGCCGCCTAATTTGATAACGCCTGCAGCGCCCAGATTCCGAAGCGCATTTATGTCGAGCAGCTTATCGTTGGAAACTTTAAGCCGCAGTCTTGTAATACAGGACTCCATCTTTTCTATATTTTGTTTACCGCCAATGGCTTGCAAAATAAGCGGTGCACGATAAGGGATATCGCCTGCCCATTCATCAAGCTGTGAGCCCTCCTCACGACCTGGTGTCGGAATCCGAAATCTTCGTATCGCCCAGCGAAACAAAAAGTAATAAACGAAGCCAACAACGATGCCGATCGGTATGATTAGCCAACCTCGTGTTGCCAAATGCTCGTTAATAACATAATCTATGGCTCCTGCAGAGAAGGAGAATCCGTGCTTAATGCCAAGCTCGTAAGTAACCCACATGATAATGCCTGACAATATCGCATGGACGACGTATAAATACGGAGCAACAAACAAAAATGCGAACTCTACCGGCTCAGTAACGCCAGTTAGAAATGACGCAAGCGCTGCATACATAAACGTTTTCCGAATTTTCGGTTTTAAATCCTCGCGCGCTTCGTGAATAATGGCGAATGCGATAGCTGGCAAAGCGAACATCATCGTCGGATATAGACCAGCCATAAACGAGCCGGCAGTAGGATCGCCAGCGAAGAAACGTGGAAGATCGCCATACACCATCTGTCCTGAAGCTGTTTCAAAACTGCCAATTTGAAACCAAAATACATGGCTGACCAAATGATGCAAACCGAAAACAACCAAAATCCGGTGTACAAATCCGTATAAAAATACGCCGAAACCGCCGCCCGATTCAACAATTTCACCCAGATTTATCATCATGCTCTGTAAATAAGGCGCAATATTGATCATAGCTATTGAGAACAACAAACTAACAACACTTACAAATAACGGTACAAACCGCGGTCCGCCAAAAAATTGTATGTATTCCGGTAATTTTAAGCTTTTAAACCTCTCATGGCTCACGCCTGAAATAATTCCTATAAGTGTACCAATGAGCACGGTTGGCTCAATCGGCACCTCTGCCGACCCTGTAATACCGCTATAAATAGCCATACCTACAAGAGCAGCCATCCCTGCTGCGAGAGCATTACCCGTTAAGCCAAGTGAGATGCCAAGCGCAAAAATATATGGTAAATATGTAAAAATCGTTTCGCTTGCAGCTAATAAATAGCCTTCCATTCCTGGCAGGCCAAAGTAATCCCATGGCAGCTTGCTTAAACTCAAAAATATAGCCGCACCTGGCAGAACAATCATCGGCAGCATGAATGCTCTACCAAGCTGCTGCAGGCTCCCAATGAAAACCATCTTGCACCTCCTTCAAGTTTTGCGAAGCAAAACTGACTTCGTAAGCATTTGCTATGTTTTGCGAAGCAAAACTACTTCGTAAGCATTTGCATAGTTTTGCAAAACAAAACTAACTCCGTAAGCATTATTCAACACATCTATATCGATGTTAAGCGTTTGCTGCGTTTTTGTCAAAGTAAAACGGCGAGCCTGTAAGGGCCCGCCGATGTTGATGATTCTTTTCTAATTGTATTAAAAAAGTGTTATCGATTACCGCCTGAATAAGGAGAAGAATTGACTGCACTCGTCGACTGCCAGCCTACATGAGAAATGACAGGCCCTGCGTTTTGATAAGCATTCGTTGCTTCATATACAGGGTGAAGCGACGTGTTTGAGTGAGTTTGTGTCATACCGCCATATCCATTTTGGAATTGCGATTGGCCGTAACCTCCATAATTGGATGCTGAATGCTGAGCATACTGCGCCCCATTATTCGAGGATGGCTGGTAGTAGGAATGTTGTTGGTTATGCTCAGAACCAGCTTGATAACCTACATGTGCGATAACCGGACCTACGTTGCCAAACGCCGTTGCTGGCGATTGCGCGTAGCTGTGAACCGGTTGATGCGACATGAATGAATTGTTCGTTCCCACCGGATGCGTCATATTCGAATAGTTGTTAGGAGCATAATGTTGTGTTTGCGCTCCTTGGCTATAAGCATTAGACGATTGGTAACCGCCTGGCGAGTTAGCAACAATCGAGTGCGTTTCTCTGCCAAAAGTCGGTTGGCTTAGCTGCCCTTGGTAGTGCGATTGCACATGGCCAGATGGCTCAAAATGTGCATTTTGGTTAAGGTAGCTCTGTTGGCCTTGGTAATTACCCGGTTGTTGCGAAAACTGATTCACGTCGTGTCCTCCTTGAATTACAATCGTATTGTCTTCAAGTGAATGCCGCTTGTTTCGCTTTCTACATGCGAAAAACAAGTTCGCAATCGCTCTTGAAGCTTTCTTATTGTGTAGGAGTGACCTGTTTTTTATAACTGTTATCTTTTGGGTTTCCCGTTCGGAAGCAAGATGGAATCCTCCACCTTGATACAACGATCCATTATAACCTCTAGACCGCCTGCTGCAGCAATCGCAGCCGCTTCCTCGTTTGCAATGCCAAGCTGCAGCCAGAAGGTTTTTGCGCCGATGGCAACCGCCTCTTCAGCTACAGGCGGCGTATGCTCGCTTCTGCGAAAAACATTTACGATATCTACTGGCACGGGAATATCTTTTAGAGACGCATAACTTTTTTGTCCCAAGATTGAATCGGCGTTAGGATTAACAGGAATAATCGTATAACCCTTCGCTTGCATCGCTTCAGATACCATATAGGATACGCGCTCTGGATTGTCTGACAAGCCTACAACAGCTACCGTCGTGCTATTCTCCAAAATACCCTTAATATGCTCGCGAGTTGGATTCTCAAATGCCATGATCATACCTCGATTCATTATTTTGTGAACAAGCTTCTAAACGTCAACTAATAATTAGCCTTCAATCCATTCAACCTTAGCGCCTAAAGCTTGCAAATGATCGAAGAATATTGGATAGGACTTCGCTACATGATGTGCATCACGAATTCGAATAGGCTGTTTCGCACGCAATCCAACGACCGATAATGCCATGATGACACGATGGTCGTAATGCGCATTGATTTCGACACCGCCCTCTACACCTTCAGGACGTCCATGCACGATAATCTCTGCTTGGCGTTCTTCGACATTGGCTCCAGCTTTTCTTAGTTCATTCAAATAATCGGTAATGCGGTCACACTCTTTGTAACGCAAATTTTCTACATTATAAAATCTAGATGTGCCTTCAGCAAAAACAGCCGCTGCAACCATTGCAAGTACAGCATCCGTTGCATGATCGCCATCGAACTCGACTGCTTTGAGCTTGCCATTGCCCTTCACGTGGACAATGCCATTCTCATGCGTAAGCGGAACTTCCATCATTTTCAATACATCAACGACAGCGCGTTCGCCTTGCTTGCTCTTCTCTTCCAAACGGTGTACGATCACATCCGATTCCGTTACAGCCGCAGCTGCTAGAATGGCTGCAGACCCGGGGTAGTCGCCTTGCACAGAATAAGTTTTTGCTTCATAGCTTTGACCGCCTGGGATGCGGAACCGCATATAGTCCTCATCTGCATGGATAACAATACCCGCTTGCTCCAATACTTCTAGTGTCTGGCCAACTACTACTTTTGACTTCAAATCATGCAGCACTTCAATTTCACTGTCCTCTTCGAGAAGAGGCGTCAAAAACAGCAGCGCACTCAAAAATTGCGAGCTTATGTTGCCTGAAACTTGAATTTTGCCGCCCTTTGGAGCGCCGCCTTGAACTCGAATAGGCAGCTTGCCTTCATTATGCTCAATCGAAACGCCCATCGCTGTCAAAGATTCAATGAGGTCGCTATGAGGTCGTTTACCTAGAGAATCAGGATAACGATTAATAAAGGTTACGTCTGGGCAAAGTGCCGCGATTGCCATCAAAAACCGCAAAACCGCACCTGCGTTACCTACATCCAGCTGCTCAACTGGCTTAGGATTGCGGCCAAAACCGGTAATAACGATTTTCTCCTCGTCTTCCTCTACCGTTGCTCCCAAATCCCGAATGCAGCGGCGCATTGCATCGCTGTCTTCACTGTGGGCTGGGAAATAAATCGTACTCGTTCCTTCAGCTAGAGCGGCTACCAGAAGGTAGCGAGTGGTATAATTTTTTGAAGAAAGCGCTTGAAGTTCACCTTCAAGTCTTGGCGTTGGTGTCACTAAAACGTCCATAGTTCGTATGATCTCCCTTTACAATAATATATACACATCTTCAGCTGATCGGCTGATTGAGGTGATGATGATCTCAGTTATTTATGAAGCGACCATTGCTCGAGTATTGCAGCAACAACCTCTTCCACACTCATATTTGTCGTATCGATCGTAAAATGAGCGAAATCGTAAGCATGCTCACGCTGTTTAAGCAGCAGATTAACTCGCTCCTCTGCATCGCCTTGAAGCAAAGGCCGCTCTGTGTCCGTCTTTACTCGAGCGATGATTTGATCTGGGCTCGCCTTTAAAGCGACGACAAAACCGTTTTTAAGCATTAGCTCACGATTAATGGGACTTAGCACTGCGCCGCCGCCTGTTGCAACCACACAGGTATCCTCGCGCTCCAAAATCGTTCCCAGCACTTTGGTTTCAATGATCCGGAAACCTGCTTCGCCATCCGATGCGAAAATATCAGAAACCCGCTTGTTTTCCAGCTTTTCGATTTCTTCATCGCCGTCGATGCGCGTGCAGCCCACCTTCTCGGAAAGCAGCTTGCTGACGGTTGATTTGCCGGTTCCCATAAACCCGATAAGCACTAATTTACTCAATTGTTGCCTTCCCATCGTAACCGTTTCACCCTTTTCGTTCTTGTTAAACCAATTTTTCTACAATATCATATCATTTTTTTGTAATACTAGGGTATAAAAAAGTTATATATGCCGTATGGATGATAAAGATGTTTATTCGAGAATAGGAGTGACATTAGCGATGAACAGTGATCTTCAGTTGCCTGATCAAAGTCCAACTCAAAAACGCTTCAATCGTATTCTCGATCCTGACCATCCCCTTTGCCGGGAGGATGTGGTCTGGATGCTTGAATTTATTAAAAAAAAGGTGGCTGACGAAGATCCAGCCTTAAAGGATCTTACGCAGCCACGCTTATTGCAAAATTTTCATTTCTTTGCCGAAGCGGCCATGTCGCTCATCCATCGCAGACATTATTCCAATCAAGAGGCCGATCGGCTGCGCGACTGTTTGCGTCAAGCAGCTTATGGCTTAAATAAGGACAATCCTCGCGAGACGAGGAACTAATGGCTGAACTAATTAAGATTGCATCCAGTTAAAGTGGAAGCTTCCTTCTTTGTCCACACGTTTGAACGTGTGAGCACCGAAGTAGTCACGCTGCGCTTGAAGCAGGTTTGCAGGCAAACGCTCCGTACGGTAGCTGTCGAAGTAAGCAATTGCACTTGAGAATGCAGGAACCGGCACTCCGTTCGAAACTGCAGCGGAGATCACTTCACGCCAAGCCCCTTGGTACGACTCAACGATGTTTTGGAAATAAGAATCAAGCAAAAGGTTGCGCAGGTTAGGATCACGGTCGTAAGCGTCTTTGATGTTTTGCAGAAAGCGAGCACGGATAATGCAGCCGCCGCGGAAGATCATAGCGATTTCGCCGTAGTTAAGATCCCAGTTAAATTCTTCAGAAGCTGCACGCATTTGAGCAAATCCTTGAGCGTACGAGCAAATTTTACTTGCGAACAATGCTTTGCGAACAGATTCGATAAATGCTGCTCTGTCACCTTGGAAAGGTGTTTTTGCAGGTCCGTTTAGTACTTTGCTTGCCGCAACGCGCTCTTCCTTCATAGCTGACAAGAAACGAGTAAATACGGATTCTGTAATGATAGAAAGCGGTACGCCAAGATCTAGCGAGCTTTGGCTTGTCCATTTTCCAGTACCTTTTTGACCAGCGGAATCCAAGATAACATCTACCATTGGCTTGCCTGTCTCAGGATCGTATTTGGAGAAGATATCTCTAGTAATTTCGATTAGGTAGCTGTCAAGCTCGCCTTTATTCCATTCGGAGAAAATTTCGTGCAGCTCTTCAGCACTAACATCAAGTACGTTTTTAAGCAGATCATAAGCTTCGCAAATCAGCTGCATATCGCCGTATTCGATTCCGTTATGTACCATTTTCACATAATGACCGGCGCCATCTGGTCCGATATATGTGCAGCAAGCATCGTCTCCAACTTTAGCTGAAATAGCAGTAAGAATGGGCTCAACCAGCTCGTAAGCGGATTTTTGTCCACCCGGCATGATAGAAGGTCCTTTTAGTGCTCCCTCTTCGCCGCCAGAAACGCCAGTTCCGATAAAA
The DNA here is from genome assembly GCF_056398245.1 of Paenibacillus sp. 01T47. NCBI lineage: Bacteria > Bacillati > Bacillota > Bacilli > Caryophanales > Paenibacillaceae > Paenibacillus > Paenibacillus sp. 01T47. The sequence goes on along the minus strand of NZ_JBFTPA010000006.1, from coordinate 21,323 downwards.
CGGAAGCCTTTAGCTTCAAGATCTTTGCTGCGACGAACAGTATCAGGGAAATAAGCGTTGCCGCCATCGATGATGATATCGCCTTCAGCCAAATGTGGAACGAGCGAATCAATCGTTGCGTCTGTTCCTGCACCTGCTTGTACCATAATCAAAATTTTGCGGGGAACTTCCAATGATTGAACAAATTCCTCAATTGTATAAGTAGGAACAAGATTTTTTCCAACTGCTTCTTGAACAAGATCATCAGTCTTCTCGCGGGAACGGTTGAACACCGATACCGTGAAGCCTCTGCTTTCAATGTTAAGGGCAAGGTTTTTACCCATTACGGCTAATCCAATTACACCAATTTGCTGTTTTGACATCTGGTTCTTCCATCCTTCATCATCTATTTTGGGTCACAATAGTTTCATTTTACTCTTTTTGCGGCAAGAAGAAAACTGTCTACAAGGAAAAATGTCGCAATAGTCGCATCAATTATATTGAGAGAACTAAAAAGTTTATCTTATATATACCGAAAAGCTTAGTCATTTTTATAATAAAAGGAGTCTTTTTTAATGGTAAATGAACAACATAAAAACGATCAAATGCTGTTAGAAGGCAGCTTTTGATCGTTTTTATGTTTTCAAATGGGGGCCAGCATCTATCATCAGAGTTCCAATTGCAACATTTCCGAGCGAAGAGTATTCAGCCGCTCTTTAGACTCAGTAACCGCTTCCTCATCCTTGCTCTCTAGTGCGTCAAACAGCATCGATAGCTCATAATCCAGCTCATAACGCAGTACAACCGCTCTTTCCTCAGCACGCTTTGATTGAAATGCTCTAATCATTTCTTCTATTGTAACGAAAGGCTTCTTCTGATAAATAATCCGATGTTCCATACCGGACACCTCCACGAGTCGTATAATCTCACCGAACATAATACTCTCAATGACGATTTGACGATCTTTAATGCGCTTCACAATCGCATGTCCACGTGTGTCATTAATCAGCTTTTCAATTAATTCTGACAGCTTCTCATCTTTAATAATGTAGTCCCCGACAATTTTGTAACGGTTCTTCATTCGCTGGAACTGAAGCTTAACGAGCTTGCGGCCAGTTCGAATGGATACGAGAAACTGCCCCTCCGTCTCACTCCAGTACAAGGAGTACCCTTCCTGAATAAGATCGCGGATGAGATTTTGGATTTGCCGCCGGTCAAATCGCAGCTCCAAATTGCAATATTCGACTTCATGGCTTTTGTTCACGGCAATCCCTCCCTTACCTAAGAATAGTTGACGAAATGTTCTGATAATTTGTTCTTACTTTTATCTTATACTCCATCTTATGTTATGGCAACTTGGATTATTGACTAATTTTACGCTTATAGCCGACTTATCTAAAAAAAGGGCGCGAGCGTCTTCATATGAAGCGGTCTCGCACCCTTTTGATCTTATATTCCATAGGCCTCCATGGATTTTTCAAACCCATTTCATGCATATGTTTTCAACTTTAGTTGCGCGAAGCAAAAGCGATAGCTTCTTCTAATTCTAGCTTTTGCGCTTCTAATTCGTTCCTTTGCTTAAGCTCTACGATTCCATCAGCAGCATGTTTCCCTACTACAATGCGCAGTGGTATGCCGATAAGATCGGAGTCCTTGAATTTGACGCCTGGGCGCTCGTCACGATCATCGAGCAGCGTCTCTACCCCAGCCTCAAGCAATCTTGCTGCAATATGCGCGGCCAGATCCATTTGGACCTGATCCTTCGCTGATACAGGTACCACATGGACTTGGTAAGGTGCGATCGATTTAGGCCAAATGATGCCATTGCTATCGGAGTGCTGTTCAAGTACTGCAGAGAGCAAACGTGAAACTCCGATACCGTAACAGCCCATTATTAACGGCTGCTCCGAGCCCGACGCATTTAAAAACTTAGCATTTAGCGCTTCACTGTATTTCGTTCCCAGCTTGAACACATGGCCAACCTCAATGCCGCGGTAAAATACCAAGCTGCCTGTCTCGCAACGCGGGCACCCGTCTCCTATTGCTGCATTTCGATAATCACCTGCCTGCACATCCGTCAAATGAATGCTTGGGATAACATTTCCGATATGATAATCCTGCTCATTCGCTCCTGCTACTCCTGATTTCATCGCAAGAACAGCATGGTCAGCATAAACGGGAATTTGCAAGCCGATCGGCCCAGCAAAGCCGGTAGGTGCGCCAGTTACCCGCTCTGTCGTAGCTTGATCCGCAAGCTCCAGATGTGCTACAGCAAGCGCATTTTTCACTTTTATTTCATTTACCTCATGGTCTCCCCGAACAACAACAGCAACCGGAGCACCATCAGCAACATAAATCAGTGTTTTCATAAAAGCATCTGCCCCTAGGCCAAAAGCCTCCACAAGCTGGTCAATCTTCTTGATCTCCGGTGTATGATGACGCACCAACGCAGCATCATTATTCTGCTGTGAATCCGTTGGTTTTCCCGACAGCTTGTATTCAGCTTTTTCCAAATTCGCCGCATAGTCGCATGAATTGCACACAGCAATCGTATCTTCACCAATATCAGCCAATGCCATAAATTCATGTGTTCCGCCTTCTCCGCCAATTGAACCTGCATCAGCTTCAACCGGACGGTAATTTAGACCACAGCGCGTGAAGATGCGATTATAAGCCTCGTACATGCTCGTATAGCTGCGATGAAGCCCATCCCAATCCTCATCAAAGGAATAAGCATCTTTCATTAAAAACTCTCTGCCGCGGAGCAAGCCATAGCGTGGACGTTTCTCGTCTCGGAATTTAGTTTGAATCTGATACAATGTCATTGGCAGCTGCCGATATGAGCTTACCTCGCCGCGCACCAGAGCTGTAATCACTTCTTCATGCGTTGGTCCAAGCGTAAACTCACGATCATGGCGGTCACGCAGCCGCATAAGCTCAGGTCCATACACATCATATCGACCCGATTGCTGCCACAGCTCTGCCGGCTGCATAGCGGGCATTAATACCTCTTGAGCTCCAGCTTGATCCATTTCTTCTCTTACGATTTTCTCGAGTTTTCTGAGCACTCGCCTGCCTAGCGGCAAATACGTATAAATACCTGCGGCAAGCTGTCTAATAAGACCTGCACGCAGCATTAATTGATGGCTGGCTGCTTCCGCTTCTGACGGCGCCTCGCGCAAGGTAGGCATTAAAAGCTTACTTTGTCTCATAATAGATAACCCTCCGATGATTAGATTTAAACCATAAAAACAAAAAAACGCATTCGTAAGGGACGAATGCGTTCGTGGTACCACCCTCAAATAGCCGCCAAATGATCTGGACGACTCTCAATAGATAACGGAATGAATATTCCGGCAGCGGAAGAAGAATACGCTTCCTGCTGCAGCTCGCAAGATAGGGATTAATCAATCGTTCATAGAAGCCTTTCAGCCTTCGGGCTTCCTCTCTGATAGAAACGTTTGCTGATTAACATAGTCTTGGTCGACGCTGTTGCGATGTCATTAACTTTTGACAAATTTACAATACAACGATGATGAAGTCAAGCCAATTTTCAGGGCGCTTGCTGCTTAGTATTTTAGCTTGTGCGATTTGGCCTGAGTACTGCAGAACCAAAGGCAATCAGCACAGCAGCGAATAAAAGCAGGATAAGAAGCGGAAGCAAGATGTCACTAAAGCTGCCCCCGCCGCCTAAACGATCAATTGCTGTAAGCGCCCATTTTTGCGGAAAGAAATTAGCAAGCTTTTGCATAAAATCAGGAAGCATGGAAAGAGGAAAGAAACAACCGCTGATCATGCAGGACGGAGCGATGATAATGTTGTTGATTTGAGACAGCTGCGTGCTATTGCGCACTAGACCCGCTACCGCCGAAGCAAGGCCAACAATCGCAAGCAAGAAGAATTCCAATACGAGCAGCATCCATCCGAACGAAATACCAGGTGAATAGTCAAATACGAAATAAGTTAAGCTTAGAACAATGACAAGCTGAATCGTGCCCACAAGCATGCTGCCCAAAAAATTTCCAAAAGCAATATCAAGCGAGCGAAGCGGCGCTGTGTACATCCTTGCCATCGTGCGCTGCTCTCGATCTTCCATAATGAAACCGATAGACTGGCTGACAAGCAGCATAACAAACATAAGGATGAGACCGATCATTGTTGGATTGGATACAATTTTGCCAAGCTCCATTTCCGTATTAGCAAGGACAGCTTTAGGTGAGGCTTGCGCTTCCAGCAAAGCGGTCAGCTTAGATAAATCCACTGGAGATTCAGGGTCAGTCCCTCTTACAAGAGCGGCAGAGGAAAACAGCTTCTGAGCTTCTGTCTGAAGTGTAGCTTCAAGCGAAGCGTTCCAAAGCTGCGTATTCATTTGGTAAAGCTGAGCTGTCGACGAATCTCCCTCCATCATTTTTGCTGAGAAATCCGCAGGAATATAGATGGCAGCATCCGCTTTGCCCTCTATTACATGATCCTTTAACTGCTGTTCATTCATCGCCGGCTCCGATTGGATCTCATACAATGGCTCTTTCTGTAATGATGATGCCAAATATTCGCCTAATATTCCTGAGTCAGCATTATTCACGATAATAATAGCCTTATCTCTATTCGTACTAGCGAACAATCCTGCCATTATAGATAAAATGATCGCTGGGACAAGAACATTCATAATCAATCCGCGACGGGAACCCATGGTGCGTCGTACGAGATGTGCAGCAATTTGCAAACTAGGCATGCTTTCTCACCACCTTTGGCAGTCTAATGACTGCGATTATTGTTATGCCTAAAGCGATTGCTCCAAGAATACCGATTGCATTCCAAATCATTGCTGAAGCTTCACCGTTCATGATGGCACGAAGCGTTTCATTAGCCCAATGATTGAGCGTCCACTTATCGAGACCTCCTACCATCTTCTCAATGCCTGTAATCATTCCGCCGCTAATAAAGGTCATGCTGAATACAATGATGCTGAACAGCGTTTGTGTCGTTTTTTTGGATCGTACGAAGGATGAGATCGTAATAGCAAGTGCAGCCCCAGCAGCAGTCGTAAGCAGACAAGTCAGCGCAATAGCTCCAAAGTTATTTCCCCAATCAACGCCATATACAAATGATGTAAATGCGATAATTACTGCCGCTTGCAGCGCTGCAAGCATGACTCCTCCTAAAATAATGCCAAACACAATGGCTCTAAATGAGCCTGGAATTGCGTACATACGCTGCAAAGTTCCCGCTTCCCTCTGATTGAGCAGCGCGATCGTCGCCGTCATGCCGCCATAGAGCAAAAACATAATTAAGTAGGCCACAGAATAGTATTGCATCGCTGATTCTTTGCCAAAGGCTTGATTATCTCCTGAGCTCAAATTTTTCGTCTCAATGTGTGATTGTCCTGCTGGCGCTTGACTTTGAGCAGCACCCGCACTTAGCTCTGGTCCAAGGATTTGCAAAGCTGCGGCTTGCAAATTTACAGCAGCCATATATTTATTGATAAAAGCAGAAGCAGCAATATTTTTTTCTTCATAGCGCCCTTCAAACGTTGACCAATTCGCCGTTTCCCCTGCGCTTAGCTCACTGGAGAAGTTTTTCGGAATCGATACGCCATAATCAGCAATACCCTCGCGTATCCAGTCCTTTAACTCCTTCTCTGACTTTGCATCTAGAACCTTCACATATGGTTTTATTGCTTCATTGCTCCAGAAAGCATCAATGCTAGCTCGCATTTCCCCCTGATCCGCATTATATAGGGCAATTTTAGCCGGCTTTATTTCTGTGTCAAATGCGCTGCCAAGCAGCAAAATCAACAATAAGGGCAAACCGATCAAAATAATAAGAACGGAACGCATCCGTGTATATTTTATAAGCTCATAATAAGCAGCTGTCCACCATGCTGGCATCACCATCATCTCCTATTCGTCACGTAATGTGCGTCCGGTCATTTGCAGGAATAGCGATTCAAGGTTCGGCTCTTCCCGCGTCAGCTTGCGAATATTAATGCCATGCTTCTGAAGGATAAACAATAAATCCTGTAATATAGACAGAGATTCCTTCACCGTCACTTCAAGCGTCAAGCTATTATCTCGTTCTGCAAGCTGAAGCACGCCTGGATGCTCAGCCATCTCTTTCATTGCCGGCGCCGATTTTTTATCAATGACAAAAATCAGCTTCTCTTCCTGGCCAACCTGACGTTTTAATTCATCCTTCGTCCCGCATGCAATAAGCTTGCCTTCATCGAGAATGCCGATTCTCGTGCAAATCGCTTCTACTTCCTCCATGTAATGGCTGGTGTAAATGACAGTAGAGCCTAACTTATTTAATTCCCTTACGGACTCCAAGATATGGTTGCGTGACTGAGGGTCGATTCCAACCGTTGGCTCATCCATAATGATCAGCTTTGGACGGTGCATGATGGCGCAAGCAATGTTCAGTCTCCGCTTCATTCCACCTGAGAATGTGCTAGGTTTATCCTTCGCTTTGTCCAGCAACCCTACGAATTGCAGCGCCTCATCAACACGATCGCTAAGCAGCGAACCTCTGAGACCGTAAAGCTTTGCAAAAAAAGTAACATTTTCGCGAGCGGTCAACGTCTCATAAATAGCCAGCTCCTGCGGCACTAAACCAATTCGTTTCTTTACTTCAAGCGGATGCTTGCGAATTGAAAAACCTTCGACCAAAATATCTCCGCCGCTTGGCTTCAGCAAACCAGCCAACATATGAATCGTTGTACTTTTTCCCGCTCCATTTGGACCAAGTAAACCAAAAATTTCACCCTGATCAATATTGAAGCTAAGATGATTAACCGTTATCGTTGTGTCGTATTTTTTGACAACCTCGCGAAATGTAACTAGATTCATATTTATTCATCCTTTCAGTTCGTTTCTGATAAACCAATTGTACGTCATGAAAGGCAATGAAACAGGTCTAAAAAGTCATCTTATGAAGGTGACTAAAGTCATCTCTTTGTAAAATGGCTTCTATCCGCATGAAGGTTGGATGAAAAGCGATTTCAGTCTCGTTCGCTCATTAAACAATGTGCTATAATAAATCAAATTCAGCTGCAGGAGCTGCTCGGATATGAAGAAACAATTGAATCAAATTCGTTCCTTGTTAGTAGCGATTCCTTCTATTATTAGTATCGTGCATGTCGAAGCAGGTTTATATGCTCATTACACCGCCTCTGTACTCCTTGCTCTGCTCCTAACGAAAGCTGGCTCCATGTATCCTAAATATCGAATTCTATTGCTGGTGCTGGAGTTAATCGCTTTTTCATGGTTTTCCTATTCGTACGGCGGTGTACTGTTTCTATTGCTTTTCTCCACCCTTATTGCCTCATTTCAACAAAGACCGACTCGCATGGTCAGCACAGCTTGGACCATCGCTGGCTTAGCTGCTTTATTGACAGGTATGTATGGCAGAGAACCCGAAATCATTTTTGCTGTAGCGGTACTATGGATAACTACTGCAGCCGTCCTCTATGCTTCCAACGAGTTTGAGGACAAACATCATCAAATAGAAGATTTATACGGAGCACTGGCTGCCAGCCATGCAGAGCTTGACTCAGCCAGGCGCAGAATGCAGGATTACGCTTTGCAGGTTGAGTATCAAGCCCAGATTGAAGAGCGAAACCGCATCGCCAAAGATATTCATGATGATTTGGGGCACCGCCTTATTCGCGTCAAAATGATGTCCGAAGCGGCTTTGCATTTATTCGATGCAGATAACGCAAGAGCTCGCAGCACGGTTGAGCAAATGCGTGATCAGCTGCAGGACAGCATGGAGCTAATGCGCAGAACGGTACGAAGACTTGCATCAGATGCGGAAAAGGACGTTAGGCAATATGCCCTCGACCGTCTGGTTGAAGAATCCGCTTCTGCTCTAGGCATATCCGTAAGCTTCCATGTAACGGGCCATCCCAGACCGCTTTACCCCAGCATCGAGCTCATTTTATTCAAAAATGCCCAAGAAGCGATTACGAATGCTGTTCGGCATGGAAAAGCGACGTCGGTTGCGGTTACTTTAAATTTTTTAACTGCGTACGTAGCGCTGACCGTATCCAATAACGGCAGCTTGCCCGACGAGCCTATCGAAGCTGGTCTTGGCATGAAGGGGATGCGAGAGCGGATTGCCTTAATTGGGGGCCAAATGGACTGGCAGAAGGCCGATCAGTTCTCAATAACGACAACACTTCCGCTGCTTGGCGGTTAACGACGATTCTGCTCTTTTTAGAAATGGAGAGATTTGAGCAAATGATTGAAGTGCTGATAGTGGATGATGATCCTTTTATTCGAGAGAGCATGAACGTTATTTTAGGATTGGATAACGAATTGCATGTCGCTGGCGTTTGTGCAAATGGTCTGGAGGCCGAACAATTTGCCCGCCAACATCCCGTCGATGTCGTGCTAATGGATATTCGAATGCCGCTCTGCGATGGTGTGGAAGGAACGAAGCTGCTTCGCGCACTTGATCCCTCACCTGCCGTGCTTATTTTGACGACATTTGATGATGACGAGTACATCGCGCAAGCCATCCGAAACGGAGCCAACGGCTATTTGCTCAAAAATGTACCGCCAAGCCGTATTATAAGCGGCATAAAAACTGTTCATGAAGGTTCCGTGCTGATCCATCCCGACATCGCCCGTAAATTGGCTGGGATGCTGGAGACGCCACGAGCCGATTCAGCCAAATCAGTAATGATTTCAGGTCTTACGCAAGCTGAGGTTCAAATTGTTCGGCTGATTGCGGACGGTCAATCCAATAAGGAAATTGCCGCTACCCTTTTCTTAAGCGAAGGAACAATTAAAAATTATATTACTGAAATACTTAATAAACTCGAGCTTCGAGACCGAACGCAAATCGCCATTTTTTATTTGAAATTATTGCACCAATAATTGTTTGATTGAAGGAGATTAATTTAATGACAACACAGATTACTTCTACCCCGCTTGTTGGCTTTACACAAGCCGATTTCGATGTTTTTGCGCTTCAAGGGCTTGAGGAGCGTATGGCTGCTATTCAAAATCAGATTCAGCCGAAATTCCGAGCGATCGGCGAGCAGCTCAGCGTCGATGCAGCTGTTCACGCCGGTAATGAAATGTACTTGCATGTTGCAAGGCATGCACGTCGTAAAGTGAATCCACCAAAGGATACTTGGCTCGCCATTTGCGCTAGCAAACGCGGCTACAAGGCACATCCGCATTTTCAGCTTGGATTGTTTGATGATCATCTATTTATGTGGTTTGCTCTCATTTACGAGGTTCCGCATAAATCCAATATCGCAACGGCCTTTCTGAACCAAATTGATGAGGTCATTGCAAATGTACCTAAGGATTTTGTACTTTCACTTGATCATATGAAAAAAGAGTCCACCGCTGTCAGTACGATGTCAAAACAAGATTGGAACGATGCGCTCGTTCGTTTCCGTGATGTTCAGAAAGCTGAACTGCTTATCGGCCGTCATGTGCAAGCGAGCGATCCGATTCTCAAAGACGGCGATGCACTGCTTGAGCTTACTTCCTCCACCTATAAAACGCTAATGCCGTTATATCATATGGCTAATGTATAAGAATGGATTTAATATCTATTCAAAAAAAAGGCAGTACCTTTAGGTCCATTCTGACCTAAAAGTACTGCCTTTTATCGTTTAGTTACACTTGCTGTGATGCAGCCGCTTCCGCATGTGCGGAGGAAGCCATATTGCGACGTTGCTTGCGTGAAGTACGGAAAAATAACAGCTCATAGACACAAGGAACGATAATTAACGTGAGCAGCGTAGCCGCAACTAGCCCGCCAATAACGACGATCGCTAAACTTTGGGAGACGATGCTGCCCGATTCATGCGAACCGAATACGAGTGGCAGCATCGCGGACACTGTCGCCACCGCAGTCATTACGATTGGACGCATCCGTGTCGTAGCCGCTTCAATCAACGCTTCACGAATCGGCATCGTCAGCTCATTTTGCTTCACACGATCAATTAATACGATAGCATTCGTGACGACAATTCCGATTAGCATCAGCGCTCCGAACATGGCTGTGAAATCTGGCGTTACGCCTGATACGAGCAAGCCTGTTACTGCACCGATTGCTGCAAGCGGCAAGGAGATCATAATCGCCAGCGGAGCACGAAGCGTCTTGAACGTCAACACCATGATCAGATAAACAATACCGATGGAGATAAGCGCTGTTAAGCCCAAATCTGCAAAGTCGCTCGATTGGTCAGCCGACGCTCCGCCTACTGCAAGGCTGACGCCATCAGGAAGCTTGAGATCCTTTGTTGCTTTTGATATTTCATCGCCGACGACCGATAGTTCTTTTGGTTCGGCGCTCGCTGTGACACGGATATACGCTTTTCCTTCTTTATGATAGTACAAGGAAGACTCCTCGGTACGAACCAACTCCGCTACCTTCGACATCGGTGTTGGACCAGACTCTGTCATTACAGTTAATTTCTCTAGTTCTGCCTTTGAATCTGGGTTTACTACAGGCAGCATAATAACCGGAATTTCACTGCCTTCTTGCTGGATCGAACCTATCGGCAATGGATTAAGCATGCTTTGCAGCTGCATGGCTACCTCTTGGCCATTGGCAAGGGTAGGATCAACATGGAAGGAATAAACCGACTTTTTCTCCTCTTGATTACTCTCAACCTTGAGCACACCGTCGATAGGTTTAATCGCTGCGATCAACTGGTCTGCGGTTGTAGAGAGCTGCTCCAAGTTTTCACCAGAGACATCGATGTAAATTTGCGATGATCCGCCGCCCATAATTAGATCGGCCGCATCAACCGTCAAGGTTGCGTCCTTATAATTATCCTTCTGAGTCTTGATATTATCCATTAAGAGCTCTGCGTCAACGCCTTCCTTCAAATCTACCATATAAGTAATGAGCGTTGGCGAAGTCACCGAGCCATACTTAGCCGCATCTGCACTATTGCCAAGCATCATCATGACCCATTCAATATCTGGATTTGCAGTTAGATAGGATTCGAATTTCTTCCCTGCTTCGAGTACTTGATCCGCCGGCGTATCGCTCGGATATTGCAGTGCTACATTTAAATTCCCCGCGCTCGAGGAATCAAGCGCTCCTTTTGGCATGAACATATATGCGCCGATCGATCCCGCAAACAGCAATACCGCAATGATTAAAGGCACTAATTTATGAGCAAGATTCCAACGAATGAATGAAGCGAATTTTGGAGAACCAGCATGCTCCTTCTCCTTTGTGCCGCGAAGCAATATTGCACTTAAAAGAGGTACAACTGTCAGCGCTACAAGTAGAGAAGCGAGCAATGAGTAAGCGACTGTCAGCGCGAATGGCAGAAGAAATGCTTGCAATGAACCGCGCAGAAGGCCCATTGGCAAAAATACTGCGACTGTAACGAGCGTTGACGAGGTAATAGCCGAAGCCACTTCCTTCGTTGCATCCGTAATTAGCTTAATAGAGAAGGACTCCTTTTGCAGCCTTCTATAAATATTTTCAATAACGACGATACTATCATCGACCAGCCTTCCAACCGCGACGGCTACGCCTCCAAGTGTAATAATGTTAAGTGATACACCAGAGAGCTGGAGCAGATACAGCGTTATGCCAAGCGACAACGGAATCGAAACAATCGTCACGAGCGTTGCTTTAAAGTTGCGCATGAACAATAAAATGACGATGGTTGCGAACAATGCACCAAGCAAAACCTCTCGCAGCATACTATTAACAGAAGATACGACCGAATCAGATGTGCTCAAAATGATGGAAGCATCGATTCCTTCCACATCTGCATTTAAACGATCAATCGTTTCTTTGATTGCTTTGCCTACATTCACAGCATTCGCATCAGCAGATTTAGAGACCGTGAACATAATCGCATCTTTGCCGTTCATACGGCTTATGCTTTCTTGGTCTTTGGCGAGCTCAACCGCTGCAACATCCCCAAGCTTCACACCTGCTGCAACAGGAAGCTTGCGCAGTGTTTCCACATCAGATACTTGATCGTACACGTTAATATTGCCATCTGCGCCATCCAACGTGCGTTCCCCGAGTGAAACCGACGCTCCCCTGCCTTGAAGCACGCCCATTAACGCTTGTACCGAAATTCCTGCCTGTGCAAGCTTCTCCGTATCTGGTACGACATGAACCGATGGCGACGATTTGCCGCTAATGCTAACCTCGCCCGCACCCTCGGTCTTTTTAAGCTCCGCCGTTACTTCTTTCAGCTTTGCGTCTTTTTGCTGCTCAGATAATCCTTCATCAAAGGTCAACGTCACCCATGAGATTGGAATCATTGAAGTATTCAATTGCAAGACGAAAGGCTTCATTACATTTGCCGGAAGCTGTACCTGAGCGACCAATTGCTCGACTTCCGTCTTCGCTTCCTTCATATTCGTCTTCGAATTGAAATTCAAGCTGATTTGAGCATAACCATCACCTGATGTAGAGAACATATCCGTTTTTCCTTTAACAAGCGTTACAGCTTCTTCCAAAGGATTTGTGACCATCTGCTCCATCGTCTTCGCGTCATTCCCCGGCCCTATTGCCGTGACCATGACCTGTGGATTATCTGCAGCAGGCAGAAACTCCATCGGCAGCCTCAAATAGCTGATTACCCCCATCACTAAAGCCATAATGACGATCAGTATAATAGCCGCCTTATTTCGGAACGACCATTCCGTCAATTTACTCATTTGTTTCCGACTCCTTCTCCGATTACGGATTTCTTTTTTTGTCTTTTCTAATCATAGAGGGAAAGTATGATTACCAAAAACGTCCAGAGAAGGTTATTGGTTCTCGGCTTTAGTCTTGATTCATCTACGACCAGAGACTGAGGATGTGGACAGTCTGAAATAAAAATGAGTAAGTACTCACTTTTATTTTAGGCATTCTCTGTATATAATTGGGTGGAGCGATTACTCATTTGAGAAAGTGGAGTGTGATCGAAGATGACTAACAGTCCAGCAATATTAGCTGAAACAACCTTCGCCGTAGAACTGCAAGACATTAACCGTTCATTTGGGGATCGTACCGTTCTTGATGGCATTACACTTTCTATTCCGCGAGGTGAACTATTTGGTTTATTAGGCCCATCGGGCTCGGGGAAAACGACGCTAATCAAGGTCATGACTGGAATAGACAGGGCAAATGCCGGAACGGTCCGAATGCTTGGCGAGCCCATGCCGCAATTGAAAATGCTGCAAGCCTTTGGATATATGGCTCAATCAGACGCTTTGTATAGTGAATTGACTGGCAAGCAAAACTTAGCGTTTTTTGGGGCAATGTTTGGATTAAAGGGAGCCATACTGCAAGATCGGATTCAAACGGTCTCCAAGCTTGTTGCGCTAACCGATCATCTTCATAAGCAAACGGTTGCTTATTCTGGCGGTATGAAACGCCGTCTTTCGCTCGCAATTGCGCTATTGCATGAGCCTGAGCTTCTCGTACTCGATGAACCAACCGTTGGCATTGATCCTGTTTTACGCCAGTCGATTTGGAAAGAGCTATCTGCACTGAGCAAACAAGGCGTGACCATTATTATAACAACTCATGTCATGGATGAGGCCGAGAAATGTGATCGGTTAGGGCTCATACGAAGCGGTAAACTTACAGCCATCGATACGCCTGAAGCATTGAAGCAGCAAGCAGGCTGCGCCACACTCGAAGAGGCGTTCATTGCGCTTGGTCAAAGCAAAGGAGCTAAACTATGAGAATACGTGCGCTCGCCATTCGAATTATTAATCAATTTTTGCGTGATAAACGAACCCTTGCCTTGTTATTTCTTGCTCCCCTGCTCATTTTAACTTTAATGAAATTAGTTTTTGATGGGCAAGCTGTCTCTCCAGCAATCGGAATGGTTAATGTGCCTGCAGCTTTAACAGAAAAGTTTGAGCAGCTTGATGCTGAAATCACACTTTATGATGAAAGTGCTGCTGCTCAAGCTGCTTTACAAGACGGCAAGCTCGACGCGATATTGGAAGCAACCGGCGGCATGCCTAAACTAACGCTTGAGGGCAGCGATCCCTCCATCAATCGAGCGGTAATATTGCTTATTCAAAGCGTGATGCAACAAGGCTTAGATAAATCCGCCCCAGCTATATCATACTTGCACGGCGGTCCTGACATGGCTCCATTCGACTCCTTTGGGCCTGTCTTAATAGGCTTCTTCTCGTTTTTCTTTGTTTTCTTACTTGCAGGTGTCTCCTTCCTGCGCGAGCGAACGAGCGGTACTTTGGAGCGCTTATTAGCTACGCCAATTAGGAGAAGCGAAATCGTAGTCGGTTATTTAGCCGGTTTCGGTATTTTCACCCTGATTCAAGCCTGCTTGATCGCCTGGTATTCCGTTCAAGTTCTTGGGATGTATATGGAGGGCAGCATTTTATATATGCTGATCATTAATTTATTATTATCATTAACAGCGTTAACACTAGGAACACTGTTGTCTTCTTTTGCAAGCAGTGAATTTCAGATCATACAGTTCATTCCTATTGTCATCGTGCCGCAAGCCTTCTTCTCCGGGTTGTTTAACCTTGATGCCATGAACCCCTGGCTGCAAAAGCTAAGTTACCTAATGCCTCTTTACTATGGCGCAGATGCTATGCAGGGAATAATGATACGCGGCGAGCGCTGGAGTGATTTTCAGGTAAATGTATATGTGTTGGCGGGATTTTCCTTATTGTTTGCAGTATTGAATGTGCTGGCTCTAAAGAAGCACCGCCGTATGTAGACAATAGAACAACTGGTATAATCAAAGGAATGGGTTAACGCGAAGGAGTGTCTTGCATGTCAGAACCAGTCGATCAATGGCTGCAAAAGCTATTGCAACTAGATAACGAAGAAGAAAAAATGACGGAAAAACAATTGAAAATCGTGCAGGCTGCCTCCGAAATCTTTGCTGAAAAGGGCTTTGCCGCCTCTTCTACAAGTGAAATCGCCCAGCGAGCCGGTGTGGCAGAAGGAACTATTTTTCGTCATTATAAAACCAAAAAGGATTTGCTTTTCTCGATTGTTGCGCCTGTTATGGCAAAGTTAATCGCTCCTTTTGTACTTCGCGATTTCTATAAGGTTCTCGAGAGCCGCTTTGACACATTAGATCTTATGCTGCGCGCAATTATAGAAAATCGCATTGCATTTGTTGAGCGTCATGTTCAGGTGTTGAAAATTTTTGTTCAAGAGATTCCTTTTCATCCCGAACTGCTGGACCAATTCCAGAAGTTCATCCTCTCAAAAGTGGTACAAAAATTCAGTATTAGTATTACGCAATTTCAGCAGCAAGGCGTAATCGTTAATTCGGCCCCATTAACTGTCATTCGATTAATCGCCTCGTCCTTAATCGGTTATGTCCTTAGCCGTACGTTCATCGGAAAAACAGATGGCATTCACTGGGATGATGAGTTAGAGAAAGAGGCGACAATTACTTTTATTATAAAAGGGCTTGCCCCTTAAGCTCCAAAAGAAAACAAGCCGGTCGCCCATCGCAAGATGAGGAACCGGCTTGTTTTCTTTTTATTTTGCAGCGTTAACTTCTGTTTCCGAGGCGCTAGTTTTATCCATTTGACGGAAACGAAACAAAAGCAGCAGTGCAGCTAGACATAGTATGCCGCCGAGCAAGTATGGCAGTCCCATTTCTATCGTGAAGAAAAATGAACCGAGCAGCGGGCCGGCAATACGCCCCAAGCTGTCCATCGAAGAGCTTAGACCGGATGCTACCCCTTTGCCAACAGTCGTCTTCTGAGTGATGAGCGAGGTGACACATGGCCTAATTAAGGCATTGCCGATTCCGAATACAGCAAGTGACAACGTAGCCCACCATAGGGAATGTGCGCCTAGAAGCATAAAAAACCCAAGTGCCGAGATGACAAGTCCGATCGCAATATATTTCGGCTCCTCGCCAGTCTTAATTCTCCGTCGCACAACTCCGCCTTGAACGAGTGCTCCCACAAAGCCGCAAACAAAAAATAAGATTCCGACCTGAAATGGAGTCACATCAAAACGCCGCATGCCAAAAAACTGCAGGGTCGCTTCCATTCCAGCGAGAGTGAATGTTACAAAAAAGGCTAACACATACAAATATTTAAGCGGTCCTGTAAATGCAGCCCAGCGTGATACACGCTTCTCTGATTGGCTGTTCCGCTGCTCAGGTGATAGTGATTCCTTGAGCTTTGATGCAGCCAAGATGAACGTTAACAATGCTAACGCTGATGCTGCATAAAATGGCGTTTCCAGTGAGATCACGCTTAACAAACCGCCAACGCCAGGTCCGATCGTAAAGCCGAGACCGATGGACATCCCAACGAGCCCCATCCCCTTCGTTCTTTCCTCAGGCGATGTAATATCAGCGACATACGCTACAATAACGGAAGCAACCGCCCCCGAGAACAAGCCCCCTAGCACCCTTGAGAGGTACATGAGCGTTAAGTTTCCTGACGATAAACCAAATAACAAGAAACTTGCGGCAAAGCCAATAATCCCTATTAAAATAATCGGCCGTCTGCCGATACGGTCGGACAAGCTTCCCCAAAATGGTGATAAGAAAAAGGAAACTGCAGAATACACAGCAAGCATCCAACCTGTATGGAGTTCCGCTTTGCTCGGATCTGCGGCTTGAATAATTTCTGGCATAACCGGGATGATAATGCCGAACCCTATAAATGTTGTCATTAAAGTAGCCATTACAATTAGCATTCGTTTATCTTTCATAATACAACCCCTCCACCAACCTATGTTACCATATCCATTTATCACACATGTATGAACAATTGAAGAACAAATTGAAAATGATGCTCCTATCTCAAAAATGAAGCTTGCATTCCCCCCTGTATTTGCTATACTCAACTTTGTTTGTAAACTTTAAAGAAAGGCAGGGATGAAAGCGATGGATCACAATAAAACCCCGCTCTTCACCGCGCTTCGTAAGCATGCGGAGCAGGATCCCGTTCAGTTTCATATTCCCGGACATAAAAAGGGACTAGGCAGCGATTCCGAATTTCGCGAATTTATCGGCGATAACGCGTTGTCGATCGATTTAATCAATATAGCACCGCTTGATGACCTGCATCAGCCAACCGGCGTTATTGAGGAAGCGCAGAAGCTAGCTGCTGACGCTTTCGGAGCAGACTATACTTATTTCTCTGTACAAGGAACAAGCGGCGCAATTATGACGATGATTTTGACCGTATGTGCCCCGGGGGACAAAATCATCGTGCCTCGTAATGTTCACAAATCCATTATGGCCGCTATTATTTTTGCAGGTGCCAGACCAGTTTTCATCTCGCCAGCCCGTGACAATAACCTAGGTATTGATCATGGCATAACGACCCGCTCCGTCCGTAAAGCGCTTGAGCGCCACCCGGATGCAAAGGCCGTGCTTGTCATCAACCCTACCTATTTCGGTATTTGCGCCAATCTTAAGGAGATCGTTGATCTCGTTCATAGCTTTGATATCCCTGTACTCGTGGATGAAGCACATGGCGTACTCATTCATTTCCATGAGAAGCTGCCAATGTCAGCGATGCAAGCAGGCGCGGATATGGCTGCGACAAGTGTTCATAAGCTCGGCGGTTCTATGACGCAAAGCTCGGTTCTTAATGTTCGCAAAGGAAGAGTTAACCCGCACCGTATTCAAACCGTTATCAGCATGCTTACCACAACGTCGACTTCGTATATTTTGTTAGGCTCGCTTGATACGTCTAGACGAAACCTTGCTTTGAACGGACATGCAATCGCTGAGCGCGCGATTGAGCTTGCTCAATCCGCACGCAAACAAATCAATGAAATCCCAGGTCTATATTGCTTCGGAGAAGAAATTCTCGGCGATGAGGCTACTTATGATTTCGATCCAACTAAAGTTTCCGTTCATGTTCGCCACCTTGGCATCACAGGATATGAAACGGAGAACTGGCTGCGCGACAACTATAATGTGGAAATTGAAATGAGCGATATGTATAACATTCTTTGCTTAGTTACGCCTGGAGATACCTCTGATTCCATTTCTAAATTGTTAACTGCCCTGCGTGGATTGTCTGAACATTTCCATGAAGGCGCTGAAGCACGTGAATTAGTGGTCAAAATTCCAGATATTCCACAGCTGTCCTTAACGCCTCGTGATGCTTTTTACGGTGAGACAGAAGTTCTTCCGTTCAAAGAATCAGCTGGTCGAATCATTGCTGAATTCATTTATGTATACCCGCCAGGCATCCCGATTCTGCTGCCAGGCGAAGTCATTACCCAAAAAAATATCGATTATATCGTGGATCATGTCCAAGTCGGATTGCCTGTCAAGGGACCGGAAGATCGCAGCATCGAGTTCGTTAAAGTAATCGTTGAAGAAACAGCCATTTCATAATAAATAATAAAACCGATCTACAGGAATCCTATAGAAATCCTAAGGTCGGTTTTTTTCTAATTATTTTTACGGAATACCACTTATTGTCAACCTATTTCGAGCATGCTATGATGTTGGCAGAGGTGAGATGCGATGAGTCAAAGCGCTTATATCAAATTTGTGCAAGGATCATCCGTGGAGAAACTGACGCTGCAAGAAATTAAGAACGAGCTTATAGGTTACCGGAAGCAAACAAGCCTTACCGGCTCGCAATTGGATTGGGACTATGCCGAAGCGGCATTTCCTTATACGATCGAATCGAAGGATGATGATCGTTGGTTTTATTTAAAGGGTATTAACCACCTTTATAAACATATCATCTTTGGACCCGGCGAAACGGCAAGCGCAGCAGGCCAAAACGTCCCTTGCGTTCAAGTCGTGTTACCAGAGGAAGCTACGCACGGAGACAAATCGAAAGCAAATGAACTATGCAAATATATAGCTAAGCAGTTGAAGGCAGAGCTGACAATGTTTAATGGAAGAACAATTTATTTTAATCCACGCAAATAAGATTAATAAAAAAAAACGATCCGCAAGCGAAACTCGCAGATCGTTTTTTTAGTACTTGATCGTTTAAAGCTTAAGAGAACTAGTTCTCTTCGCTTTCCGTACGAGCAATTTCTTCATAAATCGCTGTTACGCGATCCCATTCCGCATCATCTTCGATGCCAACTAGGAAGGACTCATCGTTTTCTTCTTCAATACGGAAGATAACGCCGTCTGCTTCTGGATCGTTGCGATCCAGCAATACAGCGTAAACTTGGCTTTCGGATTCAAACGTATAAACCATGACCATTTCACGTTCCTGGCCCTCGTCGTCAGTCACGATAAAGACATGCTCTTCATGCTCGTGGTCTTCACCACAGCCGCAATCATCGCCATGCTGATGTTCGCTCATGTTATTACCCCATTTCAATAATGTTTACAGACTATCGTATATTAACATGACCCTCTATCAACGGTCAAACGAAGACGCCCCTATGAAGAAAAGGAGCGCCTTTGGTAGACCATTTGATTACTACAAAGAAGAAATTAGTTTTTCTGAAACAACAGTCCACTCATCTGAGCCCTTAAGCTTAAGGTAAAAACGAATCGGATATTTCCCGCTAGATTCGAATTTATATGAGATATCTTCTGTAGCGAACCAGAAATTATCTTTTGATGTTTTGACACTTTCCGTTTGAATCACTTTCTCTTTACCATTCGGATCGAAAATGGAAACCTTGACGGCTACTATATCCGTCATCAAATTATCGATCTGGGCAAACACTTTAAACTTCGCTTGATAGCCTTTTGCTACGTTTCCGAATACCGCATTATTTTGGAACAGAAACATATGCACGTTAGGCTTATAAACGGTCGCTTTTTTCGTTTGATTGTCCCATTCCACAATGGCCTGCATAGATGTGGCTAATTGACGAAGCGGCAAATAAGTTTTGCCATCGGTCATTATTCCACCGTCATCCTGATCATCTCCGTTAATGAGAACGCGAACCTTTTGTATAGCCGAGTCTGCGAACATCATCGATCCACCCCAAAGAGATAGCAGCAGAAGCAGAATAACGATTTTTCTGATTTTCATAGTTGTAAGCCCTCCATCCGATAGCCTGGATGAAAGGTTATACTCGTCAACCCGAGCAAAGTTGCGCGATTTATGAAACATTTTTAATCCCATACTACAACTTAACCATTATTGTCAAATGCTGTTGAAACCTGCGCTTGCCTGGGAAATATTAAAGTGGAAATAATAATTACCCATACGTTCTTGTTAAAATGCAAGGAACACCTTTGCCGACTGTACCAGGATTTTTCATTCTTGCAAGGTATGTCATCCCTCTTGTACACGGTGTTTTACATACTGCACAGGTATCCGAAAGTACAAGTTTATAATTATACTGTTTCCGATCGCTTGCCGGCTGTTTCTTCTTTACAACTTTGCCTTTTCCTTTGCTCATCACTTGTTCGCCTCCACTGTACGTATCGCTTTAGCATTGTATGTAGACACGGGCGAATGTGCATCTTTATTTGTCAGATATATTTTAAATTTGGTACATTAAACAATATAGAAAGCTGAGGAGGTGTGATTCATGAAAATAAAAATGATTGGGACAGGCAGTGCCTTTGCCAAAAAATACGATAATAATAACGCTATTATTGAAGTGAATGGCTTCCGATTGCTCGTAGACTGCGGAATCACTTTACCGAAGGCTTTACATCAACAAGGACTTGCCTTCTCTGACCTGGATGCTGTTCTCATCAGTCACATTCATGGGGACCATGTAGGTGGATTAGAAGAATACGCTTTTCAAATGATGTTTAAATATAATCGAAAACCTGTCCTATACATAGCAGAGTCGTTAGTTGAACCGCTCTGGGAGCAAACGCTTCGCGGAGGTTTAACGCAAGATCCTTTAACCAAGCTTGAGGATTTTTTCGAGGTCCATCCGATTCAGCCAAATAACGAATTTGAGATTCATCCTGGATTGACTGTTAAGCTGTTGCAAACGAAGCATATTCCTAATAAGCCAAGCTATTCCTTTATTTTTAACAACAGCTTCTTCTACTCTGCCGACATGCGATTTGATCCAGAACTGCTTCAGCAATTAGTTGATGATGGCGTAACGACTATTTACCATGATTGCCAGCTTGAAGCGCCAGCTGTTGTTCACGCAAGCCTGAAGGAGCTTCTAAGCCTCCCTGAATCTATTCAAAGTAAAATATGGCTTATGCATTACGGGGACACCATAGAGCAATATGAAGGTCTAACCGGCCATATGCGAATCGTTAGGCAGCATGAAAGCTATGAGATCAACTAAATACAAAAAAGGCGCCGACATCTAAGTGGTCAAGACCCCTATTTGTAGACATTGCAAAAAACACCTAGGCAGAAAGCTGACGTCTGTAAGCAACAGGCGTCAGTTTTTTTAGTTTTCTCTGCGGTCGCTCGTTATTATAGAAATGCAAATATTCTTCAATTCTCCTTTGTGCC